>NZ_JBEQCS010000005.1:0-235596 GCF_046054195.1 Celerinatantimonas sediminis | reverse complement strand
AATCTGCCACCGGCGGCTTACCGAAAACAACTGGGAAACTCTACTTTAGAACTGTCTCATTAATGGGGAAGTGGACACCATGCCATGTATTGGCTGGGCAATACCTATCAGTTAGAAGGGAGGATGAAACGGTTGGATGCAGGGTGGATTTTTCTAAAAGCCGCTAAAATGGGTGACCCTTGGGCGATGTATCGTCTTTACTCCAAAAACCCGTATTCTCTTTGTACGGTCTGGCCATGTGATTCAAAATGGGATAGTAAGGCTGCAGCAATTTGGGAAAAACAATCAGATGCGTTTAACCATGGGGCGGAGTATGCTGCTTTTAGAATTCTACACACGAATATAGATAACAAGTATAAATATATACAAGAGGTTGCTAAAAATGGAAATTCAGAAGCAGAATACTATTCTGCATTTGCATATAAAAAATTTAGTATTGATTTCTTAAATAAAATGAAAGAATCTGTTAAAAATGGATATTCAAAATCGGCATTTTATGTATTTTATACTTATAAAATAAACCATGAATATAAAAAAGCATATTTTTATGGTTTATTAGGAGAATACCTTGGAGATAATGGCAATAATGTAGATCCATTTCATGAACATTGGATAAATAATTTTTCAGAAGAAGAAAAGATGAAAATTAAACAACAGGTTGATAAATATATAAAAGAAAATAATATTAAACCAAGTAAAAACTATAGCGAATTTAGTGAAGAGTTCTTTGGTATTTATTAGCCTCTATTTTAATGTCTAATTTTATTAAGAAAATAAAAAGAGCTGTCATTCAGTTCCTTTTTATATCTGCTTATCTTCTCTTCATCTTATTAATTCCCTTCCGAGCTTGTGCCTCTGTTGATGCTGGCTTAGATGCGCTAAACCATCATGAATTTGCCAAAGCAGAAAAGATTTTTGCTGATCAGGCCGATAAAGGTGATGCCCATGCCATGTATTGGCTGGGCAATACCTACCAGTTAGAAGGTGGCATGAAACGACTGGATGCAGGGAGAATTCTGTTGAAAGCCGCAAAGATGGGAGATCCCTGGGCAATGAGTCGCTTAGATCCGGATAATGGGCTCTCTCTTTGTACCGTCTGGCCTTGTAACTCCAAATGGAAAAGTAAAGCTGTAGAAGGTTGGGAGAAATTATCAAAGCAAGGCAATGGTAAAGCGACATTTGCCTTAATGTTTCATAAAGAAGATACTTATTGGTATCGGGTTACAAAATGGTTGCCTGGTATGGGGCAAGAAAAGCTCAATGAAATGGCGCTTAAATCTCTCAAACAAGGCTACCAAGGTGCATCTATCTATTTATTTAATCATAGTAAATCTGAAAAATTAAAGTATCTTTTACTCTCAGCTAATAAAGGATTTATTCCTACGTATAGCTTACTAGCTACCTTTTATAAGAAACAAAATAACCTTTGTGCAATGAAAAAATATAGAAAAATGGCTATCGAATCAGGAGATAAAAAATTTATAAAAGATCTATTTTACTCATATTTTGAAGGGTGGGGGTATAAAAAAGATTATAACAAAGCTTATTATTATGGAAAAATAATTTCTTTTTATGGTGATGAATTGTCCAATGTCTTTCGTAAAGATGGACTTGAAAATTATAGGCTAGAGACAAAAGTAGTAAATGTTAAAAAACAAATTTATATAAAGAAAGCAAAAGAATTTGTTCATTCTCATCCGCCTTATCATTATTATGATGAATATTCTTTCCCGTTTGATGTAATGGACTTTTAATTTGTAATAATCAGGGGATACATATTTCCTAGGTGCTTATTAAAAACATTCATGCAATCTCGATACTTAAAAATAACCGCTCTATTGTGCTTTGCTATTAGTTTCCCGCTACAAGCCAAGCTTGCTATCCATGATGGGCTTGATGCCCTGTGGTATCTCCACTATCAAAAAGCTGAACAAATATTTCGTCAACTCGGTGATGAGTATGTATGGTTCTAAAAGTTACACTAGTCAAAAAGTCACTCTTCAAAAACCCACTAAACCCAAGGGAATTTTTAAAAAGTTGTTGTCGACCGGGCAAACGACTTTACCGTATATCCAACCAGACGAGCAGATCCCAGAGCCATTGCTGAAGGAGTTCTCCCCACAGCAATGGCGAGAAGGCTTTGAGTCTACCGACAAAGAGCTGCGTTACAATTGGAACGAACAATTTATTCAAATCTATATCCCACAGCTATGGGGGCGGTTGTATTTACTTCTGGCTGCATTTGCAAAAGTGATTGTGTTGTATTTTTCTTTTGCGGCAATCTTTTCATTTTTGGTTGTTTTCATTAAATCTGATTATGATTGGGTCATTACAGCAAGAGCAGTCTATATTTATCTTGAATGGCTTTTCCTGCCTAGTGCCCTGATTTGGTTACAATTTGAACTCTCGACACGATTTTGTACTAATCCCTGGTTCTTAAAGCCACGTTTGTACTTTGAGCTCAATCGTCAAAATGGTCTGGTGACATTATATGGTCGCTTTCGGCGAGTCCGATTCCAACATCCATTTATTGAATTTGACTGTGTGCTGACCTCAGCGCCTTATTCTCAGGGGCTGATTCGATATGGATTAATGTTGGTTCATAGGTACCAAGGCTACCGAATGGGCGTTCCGCTCTCGGTGATGCTCCCGGGCGGGAGTCAGGCTCGCGGAGAATATGTTCGGTTGTGGAATTTTGTTCTGAGCTACATGGATGTGAGTCGTCCCTTGCCAGATACATTAGCGTTGGAGATGAGTCGCCCGGAAGACCCAACGACTGCAGCTGAAGACAGCCAAACGGGGCGGCCTGCACGTTACTGGCGGGATATGGACGAAGCGACGTTTAAAGTGGAAGTCGCTCAGCGAGTGCAGCGACACCGAGAGCGTATTGGTGAAGGACCATTGAACATTTTTGAATCCATTGAATAAAATTCAGGTATTGATGACCAAACGATTTCTGCATGTCTTTCTTATTCTGGCATTGCTCAGTGAAACCGCTCAGGGCGGAGTTGTGCAAGCAGGTTTGGCAGCCCTTAACCAGGGGAATGAAACGCAAGCTGAGCAGTACTTTGAGCAAGGTGCTGCTCAGGGCAATGCCCATGCTATGTATTGGTTGGGGAATACCTACCAGTTAGAAGGGGGCATAAAACGGTTGGATGCCGGGCGAATTCTACTCAAGGCTGCCCAAATGGGTGATCCTTGGGCGATGAACCGTCTTGATCCAAGTAATAACGAATCGCCTTGTAGCATGTTTGGCTGGCCTTGTGATTCAAAATGGCTGGATAAAGCGTTAGCGACTTGGAAAAAACAAGCCGAGCAAGGTGACGGTAATGCGGAACTTGCGCTTCTATTACGTGATCGGCCTTGGTATATGCGTTTTATCCCTGTGTTGGGGAAAAAAATGTATGCAGATAAGCTAGTTGATGCATTTAGTCATGGCTCAGATTATGCTGCATTCAAAATTTTACATACTGATATTAAAGATAAATACACATATATAAAAAAAGTTGCACTTAAAGGCAATTGTCGAGCGATATTTAGTTATGGTGTCAGTTTGAATGACCAAAAAACACAGTATTTAGATTGGATGCGAGATGCCGCTAAATGTGGATATAGTCGTGGGGCTGAATATGCTCTTATCTTTTATGAATCTAATCAAGATTATGAGAAAGCATATTTTTATGGTGTACTAGGAGTGTATCTAGGCAATGATCCCACTTTAACAGACCCCCATATAGAATCTTGGATAAAAAATATATCGATACAAGATAGAGAAAATATACAAAAAAGAGCTAATTCTTATATAAAAAATAATAATATTATGTCAACTAAAAACTATAGCGAATTTAGTGAAGAGTTCTTTGGTATTTATTAGCCGCTATTTTAATGTCTAATTTTATTAAGAATGAGAAAGGAGCTGTAATCCCGTTCCTTTTTATATCTGCGTATCTTCTCTTCATCTTATTAATTCCCTTCAGAGCTTGTGCTTCTGTTGATGCTGGCTTAGATGCGTTAAGCCATCATGAATTAGCCAAAGCAGAAAAGATTTTTGCCGAGCAGGCGGATAAAGGCGATGTACATGCTCGATATTGGCAGGCTAACGCGATGTTTCTGCAGCGAGGGGAAAAGGCGTTTGCCGCAGGGCAAATTATGTTACAAGCGGCTAAAAAAGGCGACCCATGGGCAATGAACCGTCTTGCTCCAAGTAATAATGAATCGCCTTGCGGAATGTTTGGCTGGCCTTGTGATTCCAAATGGCTGGATAAAGCGTTAGCGATTTGGAAAAAACAAGCTGAGCAAGGTGATGGTAATGCGGAGCTTGCGCTTCTATTGCGTGACCGACCTTGGTATACAAAATATATTCCAATATTAAGTAAAAAATTATACGCAAATAAAGTCATAGACTCATTTCATCATGGCTCAGATTATGCCGCTTTGAAAAGTTTCAATATGGATCTAGATAACTCTGAAAATTATATAAAAGAATTAGCGGATAAAGGTAACTGTGAGGCCATGTTTGATTATGGAGTTCTTTTTGATGAGAAAAGCTCGAAATATTTAGATTGGATGAATAAAGCTTCGATATGTGGCAATGGGAAAGCTGCACTTTATTCCAGAATCGCATATAAGAAGCAAAAAAAATATAAAAAAAGCATATTTTTATTTAGCAAAATATCTTGGCGATCTGACGGCATCGATTGATCCTCGATGGGATAAATGGGTCAATAGCCTTTCTAAGAAAGATAGAGAGAATATAAAAAAATCTGTAGATACTTATATAAAAGAAAATAATATTAAGCCAACTAAAAATTATAGTGAATTTAGTGAAGAATTTTTCGGTATTTATTAGCCTCTATTTTAATGTTAAATTTTATTAAGAAAATAAAAGGAGCTGTCATTCAGTTTCTTTTCCTAGCCATGGCACTTGTCTTTATTTTAGCAACTTCGTTTAGAACACTTGCCTCTGTTGACTCAGGGCTAGATGCGCTAAACCATCATGAATTTGCCAAAGCAGAAAAGATTTTTGATGAGCAGGCCAATAAAGGTGATGCCCATGCCATGTATTGGCTAGGCAATACCTATCAATTAGAGGGCGGTATGAAACGACTAGATGCCGGGCGAATTCTGTTGAAAGCTGCAAAGATGGGTGATCCCTGGGCGATGTATCGCCTTTATACTAAAAATCCATATTCTCTTTGTACTGTCTGGCCATGTGATTCAAAATGGGACGGTAAGGCTGCAGCAATTTGGGAGAAACAATCAAAAGAAGGAAATGGTAAAGCAACATTTGCCCTTGCATTACGTAAAGAAAGAACCTTTTGGTATAATGTCATGAAATGGCTTCCTGGTATGGGGCAAGAAAAACTCAATAAAATGGCGCTTAAAGCCTTTCATCAAGGGTACCTAGGGGCATCCTATTATATAGCAAATCATTCGACACCTCATGACTTCAAATATATCATTCAAGCTGCAGGCGCTGGTTTTATCCCTGCATATCGGGTGTTAACTATACATTATAAGAAAATAGTTAATATTAAACTCGCAGAAAAATATCAGGAAAAGGCCCTCCAATCAGGTGAGACTGATTTTATAAGTTTATTATTCCATGAGCATATGCAAGGTGCTCTGGGATATAGTAAAAATCCTGAAAAAGCTTATTACTATGGCAAAATTGCATCATTATATGGTGAAGATGTATCAGGATTTTTTAGAGCAGATAAGACTTCTAAAGACTTTAGTTTATCGACAAAGGTCGCAAAAGATAAGCAAATTATATTCACCCAAAAAGCAAAAGAATTTGTTCGCACCCACCCCCCATATCACTATTATGATGAGTTTTCTTTCCCATTTTATGCAATGAGGTTTTAATTGGTTGTAGTCAAGGTATACACATTTCCTATCTGCTTATTAAAAACGTTCATGCGATCTCGATACTTTAAAATAATTTCTCTATTGTGCTTTGCTATGAGTTTCCCACTACAAGCCAAGCCCACTATTCACGATGGACTTGATGCCCTGTGGCATCATCACTACCAAAAAGCTGAACAGGTGTTTCAAAAGCTTGGAGAACAAGGAAATGCCCATGCCATGTATTGGCTGGGCAATACCTACCAGTTAGAGGGGAGGATGAAACGGTTGGATGCCGGGCGAATTCTGTTGAAAGCCGCAAAAATGGGTGACCCTTGGGCGATGTATCGTCTTTACTCTAAAAACCCGTATTCACTTTGTACGGTCTGGCCATGTGATTCAAAATGGGACAGTAAGGCTGCAGCAATTTGGGAAAGACAATCCAAACAAGGCAACGGAAAGGCGACATTTGCCCTCGCATTACGTAAAGACAGAACCTTTTGGTATAATGTCACAAAATGGCTCCCTGGTCTGGGGCAAGAGAGGCTAAATAAAATGGCGCTTACAGCTTTCCATCAGGGGTATCAAGGCGCTTCATTTTATTTATTTAACAACTCTAAATTTCATGATTTAAAATATTTTCAACAGGCAGCTAATAATAATTTTATTCCAGCATATGGACAATTAGCTATATTCTACCGAAAGGGGAAAAAAATTAATTTAATGAAAATATATAGAGAAAAAGCTATTGAATCAGGTGATGTTGGATTTATAAATTACCTTTTTGAAGTATACTTGCAAGGGCTAAATGGATATAATAAAGACTATAAAAAAGCATATTTTTATGGAAAAATATTGTCATATTATGGCAAAAATCTATCTAATTTCTTTACTAAAGATGGTTTTAAGCAATATAGATTAAACGCAAAGATTACTAATGATACAAAACTTTTATTGACCCAAAAAGCAAAGGCCTTTTTTTATAATCATCCTCCCTATCATTACTACGATGAGTTTTCTTTACCATTTTATGCTATAAATTTCAACCAATAGAGTTAAATATTCTATGTATAGCCTAATGAAAAATTTCATCTAATTTTAAAAATTTAATGCAATCCCGATACTTATTCATAGCTATCTTATTATGTATTGGCATGAGCTTCCCGCTTCAGGCAATGCCTTCCATCCATGATGGGCTTGACGCCCTGTGGCATCACCATTACCAAAAAGCTGAACAGGTGTTTCAAAAGCTTGGAGAACAAGGAAATGCCCATGCCATGTATTGGCTGGGCAATACCTATCAGTTAGAAGGTGGCATGAAACGACTAGATGCTGGGAGAATACTATTGAAAGCCGCAAAAATGGGTGACCCATGGGCTATGGACCGATTAGACCCAGATAATGCTTTTCCCTTTTGTTCTTTTTGGCCCTGTGATTCTAAATGGAAGGGTAAAGCATTAGAGAGTTGGGAGAAATTGTCGAAAAAAGGTAATGGCAAAGCAACATTCGCTTTATTACTTCACAAAGAAGATAGCTATTGGTATCGACTTACGAAGTGGTTACCTAGTATGGGCCAAGAAAAATTAAATAAAATGGCAATAAAATCATTTAATCAGGGCTATCAAGGTTCAGCTGTTTATCTATTTAAAAATGACAAGTCTAAAAAATTGAAATATATTACGCAGTCAGCTAATAATGGTTTTGTTCCAGCATATAGTCTTTTATCTACATATTACGAGTCCAAGAAAAATGTGAAGTTAATGAATAAATATAAAAAACTCGCTGTTCAGTCAGGTGATAGAGATTTTATAAAATATCTTTTTGTATCTTATATTCGGGGGTGGGGTGAATATGATAAAAATATTGATAAAGCCTATTATTATGGTTCAATTATTTCACTCTACGGTGAGGATTTGTCTATTTTTTTTAATAAAAATGGTTCTCAAAAATATAGATTAAACACAAAAATAAGCAGTGCAAAAAAAAATCTCCTCTATAAAAAGGCAAAAGAGTTTTTCATAACCCACCCACCTTACTACTATTATGATGAATTTCATCAGCCATTTGGATTAATGAATTTCTAATAAAAAGTTTAAGTTTGGTTTAACACTAAAATATCTTTATATAAGGTTACTCTTAGTTATCAATATAAATACCCTATAACCATCAAAAATGGCAACCCTATTTTGTTTCGCTCCCATCTTGCTTCCCACTACAAGCCAAGCTCGCTATCCATGATGGGCTTGATGCTCTGTGGTAGCAAGAGATTAACGGCTTTTTCTTGGTCTTTTTCGTACGTATAAAAAAGCCTGCCGTTTGGCAGGCTCAGATAGCGATATTATTTAAGCAGTGTGCTTAACGCCATTTTTTAAAGGTATTGATCAAGCCGTTTGTAGAGCTGTCGTGGCTGGTGACGGTTGCATCATCGCCCAGTTCCGGCAGAATTTTATTAGCCAGTTGTTTACCCAGCTCAACACCCCATTGGTCAAAGGTAAAGATATTCCAGATAACCCCTTGAACAAAGATTTTGTGCTCATACATCGCGATAAGAGAACCTAATGAGCGCGGTGTAATTTTCTGCATCAGAATCGAGTTGGTTGGGCGGTTGCCTTGGAAAACTTTAAATGGAACCAGCTGTTCGATTTCATCGGCCGCTTTGCCTTGGGCAACAAATTCTGCGCGAACGGTGTCTGCATCTTTACCAAACGCCAGTGCTTCGGTTTGTGCAAAGAAGTTAGACAACAGTTTCTGGTGATGATCGCCCAGTGGGTTATGGGTTTGTGCTGGTGCGATAAAGTCGGCAGGGATAAGTTTTGTGCCTTGGTGAATCAACTGATAGAACGCATGCTGGCCGTTGGTGCCTGCTTCACCCCAGATGATAGGACCCGTTTGGTAATCAACTGGATTGCCGTTGCGATCCACGTATTTACCGTTTGATTCCATATCACCTTGCTGGAAGTAGGCAGGGAAACGGTGCATGTATTGGTCATAAGGCAGCAGGGCAACAGTTTGTGCACCAAAGAAGTTGTTGTACCAGATCCCGATTAAGCCCAACAGTGCAGGCAGGTTTTTCTCAATAGGTGTGCTGACAAAATGTTGGTCCATTTCGTGGGCACCTGCGAGCAATTCTTCAAAGTTGTCGAAGCCGATGCTAAGCGCGATAGACAAACCAATCGCTGACCATGAAGAGTAACGACCACCGACCCAGTCCCAGAATTCGAACATATTGTCGGTATCAATGCCAAATTCACTCACTGCTTTGGCATTGGTTGATAGCGCGGCAAAGTGTTTAGCAACAAATGCTTCGTCTTTGGCGCTGGCTAAGAACCAGTCGCGAGCACTGTGCGCGTTGGTCATGGTTTCTTGAGTGGTGAAAGTTTTCGATGCAACTAGAAACAACGTGGTTTCTGGATCGAGTTTTTTCAGTGTTTCAGCAATGTGAGTGCCATCGACGTTTGATACGAAATAGCTATCAATGTTGGCTTTTTTATAAGGTTTTAGGGCTTCGGTAATCATTACCGGGCCTAAATCTGAGCCGCCGATACCAATATTCACAACGCTGCGAATTGCTTTGCCTGTGTAGCCTGTCCATTCACCGCTGTGGATTTTTGCACAGAATGCTTTCATTTTTTCAAGAACAGCATTGACCTGTGGCATCACATCCTGGCCATCTACATAGACAGGAGTATTGGAGCGGTTACGCAGTGCAGTGTGCAGTACGGCGCGGTCTTCTGTGCGGTTAATTTTTTCACCGCTGAACATCGCTTTAGTTGCTTCGTCAAGCTTACACTGTTTAGCAAGATTAAATAATTTGCTTAGCGTTTCATCCGTAATCAGGTTTTTCGAGTAATCCAGAAGAATTTGATCATTAAAGCAGGCAGTGTATTTATCAAAACGGTTCGGGTCATTTGCAAAGAGCTCTTTAAGAGTGGTCTTTTTCATGGCTTTGAAGTGCGCTTCAAGCTCTTGCCACGCTGCCGTTTGGGTAGGGTTTATTTTTTCTAACATACTTTTCATCCCCAAATTGATGGTGAATATCGAATGAATAAACATGAGTGCTGCGATTTTTCGTAAAAAAATGCAACATTTATAAGATCAGTGTTTGTCCATCATAGAATAATTAGCTTTATGCTTCATCCGTTATCTTTGAATGCCCGTCGATTGAGCAATGTATAACGGTGGCGTAGATGAGTTATCATACCTTAATTAAGTGGGATAGTTCACAGAATCGATTGCTTCGCTGTTCACAATCCCCTACACTTTGTAATGATTATGTAACGTGTATGCTAAGGAGTAATGATGCAGTGCCATCGTATAGAAGAACTCATTGAGTTGTTGACCCCTGTTTGGCTACAGCATCAGGAGTTAAACCTGACTGAAATGCTCACGCAGATTGCCAAAGAAGCAGGTTTTACCGGTCCGCTGGCAGAGCTCAGCGATGATATGCTGATTTACCAGTTAAAAATGAAAGAAACCGGTGAAGGTAAAGCCATTCCTGGATTACAAAAAGATTACGAAGAAGATTTTAAAACTGCGATTTTAAAAGCTCGCGGAATTATCAAATAAAATTAGGGGTTGTTGATCTTTTGTGATTGAAGTTTGTTTAAATTGAATGCGCCACAGCCTGCGTTTAAATGAACCTAAAGGGCAGTATCTGAGGCCGATTTATTCGGCGTTAAACGGGATTTGTGGTCCATAACTACATTACACCAATAATGTTTATCTGGCCCAAATCCCTCTTTGATTGGCGCAAAACGAATCATAAAAGATCAACAACCTCTAGCAGAAGATGCGCTTGAGTCTGCTATCATGGGGTATGGTTTGCCCGGATAAGCGATTATGGCGCAATTTAATTTTTCTCATCTAACCCCTGACTGCCAACTTGATGCATTGGAATCAGTGGGGATTTTCCCGCAAAGTGGTTTGCTGGCCTTAAACAGCTATGAAAACCGGGTTTATCAGTTCCTCGCCGACGACAATAAGCGTTATGTGGTCAAGTTTTATCGACCTAACCGACTTACGGATGCGCAAATTCTTGAAGATCACCGATTCTGTGAACAGTTAGTTGAAGCTGAAGTGCCGATTGTGGCACCGCTTAATATCAATGGCCAAACATTATTGCACTGGCAAGATGTGCGCTTTGCGCTATTTAATAGCGTGGGCGGGCGCAGTTTCGAGGTGGATAATTTAGACCAACTGGCCCAGGTGGGTCGCTATTTGGGGCGGTTACATCAGGTCGGTGCGCAAGAGCCGTTTCAGGTTCGTCCAACGCTTAATATCGACGATTTTATTGAACGTCCTCTAGCTCTATTGCAAAGCTGGCTACCGGATTCGATTAAACGTGCCTTTTTCGCGATAGCTGAGCAAGTGCGCGATGAAGTGAAAAGCCAATATCATCCCAGTGAATTAATTCGTCTGCACGGTGATTGTCATCCGGGTAATATTTTATGGCTTGATGGACCAAAGCTGTTGGATTTAGACGATGCGCGGATGGGGCCTGCTGTTCAGGATATCTGGATGTTGTTAAGTGGTGAGCGCCAAGAGCGGCTAATTCAGTTAGATACGGTTTTAGAAGGGTATGAAGAGTTTGCCCATTTCCCGGATAAAGAGCTCAAATGGATTGAGCCACTGCGAGCAATGCGGATGATCCACTACATGGGCTGGCTGGCTAAACGCTGGGAAGATGGCGCATTTCAGCGAGCGTTTCCTTGGTTTAACTCGCAGCAGTATTGGGAAAACCAAATTTTAGCGCTCAAAGAGCAACTCTCGGCACTGCGCGAGGCGCCATTATCACGCGTATTGTATTAATCTTTACCTTTAAGCAAGCGTTGATTTGGCTTTTATAACCCCGTAAGCTAAACGACAGCCTTAAATTGACTTGGATTTTTTCATGAAAAAACTGTGTGTTCTGATTTTTGCTCTGATGTTGCCGATGGTCGCTAGTGCCCAGGCCTTTGTTGAAGGGCAAAACTACCAAGTAGTTCGCCAGCAAGCAACGGCAAAACCGCAGGTGACTGAGTTTTTCTCTCTGTATTGTCCTCACTGTTATGCTTTTGAACAGATTTTTGAAAAAATGGAAAAAAGCATGCCGGATGTGGCCTTTAAACGGGTGCATGTGGCCTTTTTAGGTGGTGACATGGGCGAAGAGATGGTGCGAGCTTATGCTGTGGCAGAAGTGCTCGGTGTGAATAAAAAAATGGTGCCAGCCTTTTTTGATGCGATTCATGTCAAACATACGCCGATTACTAGTCGCAACGATATTCGCCAGATTTTTATCGATAACGGCATCGCCTCTGGTGAAGAGTTCGATAGCGCTGTGAACAGCTTTGCTGTGAATGGGTTAGTCGCACAGATGAATAAATCGGTTGAAGATTACCAAATTCAGGGTGTTCCAACCGTCATCGTTAACGGTAAATACCAAGTGGAGCCAAGTTCAGTCAGTAATGTTGGTGAGTACATTTCACTAGTTAAATATCTTGCGCATAAAAAAGATTAGTTTTTTAGCGTAAGCAAAAAGATGGGCAGGCCAGTGGTCTGCCTTTTTTATAAGGGGTCAGGGCAATAGTCCCTTACTTAAATAAACTGGGCAGAATTAAGCCAGCGTTTGGCAAGCGTTGGCCAAATCCGAACATTGCCCGGTTCACTTTCAGCAAGTCCTAGGCTGTGTTTATTACCGGGAAATAGATGCAGCTCATTTAAAGTATTGACGCTTTGTAAGTGTTGCATCAGCCGAATACTTTGCTGTGCACTCACCGCTGGATCGCCTTGTTCATGAAAGATAAACAGTGGTGGTGTTTTTTCGCTGACCCACTGGGCAAGGTCACAAGCGTGTTGCTGCTCTTTGTCCGGTAGACCATTAAACATCCTTTGGGTTGAAGGTTGATGGGCAAGATCGCTATTCATTGTTGACACCGGATAACCCAAAATTCCCCAGTTGGGACGAGCGTCGTATTGAATCAGTTCATCCTCTAAAGGTGGATATAAGTCTGGCGCTATCGCTAGCTGTAAAGCTAAATGTCCGCCGATAGAAAACCCCATGACCCCAATGGCTTGCGGATTGAGTTGCCAGCGCTGCGCATTATGGCGAACCAGTCGAATTGCCTGGCGAGCGTCATATTGTGGGTCAGGGTAGTGGTTCGGGATAAGCCGATAGTGAACAACAAACGCGTCAATTTGTAGGGTTTGATTGGCCCACTGGGCAATCGCTTTACCTTCTTTTTCCCAAGCTAAGGCTTGCATGCCGCCACCGGGGAAGATAATCACAGCACCATGGCTTGGGTTATATGGGGCAAGAAATGTTTCAAGGTACGGTTGGGAGGTCGCAAAATAGCAGCCATCTTGCAAGTATTCTGGTGACTCATCTGATGGTTGTAGATTGGGCCAAAGCGGTATCGATTTGGCAATATCAGTCATAATTTCAATGTCAGGTCGTTTAAACGTAATTTCATTGTACGCTCAATGAGCTGACTGTTTTAAGTGTAAAACTGACAAAGGCAGCTAAGTGGCTGCCTTTGTTCTTATCATTGACGGTTTATCGGTTATACAAATTCACTGTTTACCTGATGCTGAGCAAACAGATTATTCAGTAGCTGTTTTTGCTCGCTGTTAAGTTCTGTGAACTTCAGGTGATACTGGAAGGTGTTATTTGCCGATTGTGATTGTCCGACTAAATTGGCTTTAATGCGCAGTTTATGGCTCGGATCGTTTGAGTAGTTAAGATAAACATCAATCGGCTCAGAGGCTTTGATCTGTTTAATCTCTTCGGTGGCTAAAAGTTTCGCGCCACCTAAACTGACATCTTCAGTAACCCCTTCAAAACGGATAGAACCTTGTACCAATTCATAGTGCAAACCTGCTTTGAGGCGTGGATGATGGCGTTTATCTTCAGCAATTCGTGACATTGAACGTTTCGTTTTGCCCAAATCAAATTGCGCTAAACTGGTGTTGATATCTTTTGATATTGAAGCCAACTGATCGGCGATGAGCGATGATGCGTGTGATTTTTGCCGGCTTTCATCAAGCGTTTCATACAACTCCATCTGTCGGCTCTTCAATTGGCTTAGCTGGTCAATCTGAGTGCGAGCCTGCTCATCAATTTGCTGTTGGGAATGGCTAACCTGCGCGATTAAGCGGCGCACGGCATCAATACTCTCTTCGGTAAGGTTGGATTTATCCTGACTTTGGGTCACTTTATCTGCAACACTTTGCATACTGGCCACTGCATTGTTAACGCCATCGGTCAGCTCGCCAATCAAAGTGGATATCTCGTTGGTAGAGCTGCCGGTGCGAGCGGCAAGCGTGCGCACTTCGTCGGCAACTACCGCAAAGCCACGGCCTTGCTCACCGGCGCGGGCAGCCTCAATGGCCGCATTGAGTGCCAACAGGTTGGTCTGGTCGGAAATATTGCGAATCGAATCGACAATGCCATACACACTTTCAGCGGTGGCACTTAGGGTCTGAATCACCTCGGAGGCGCGCTGCGTTTCTTGTGCGGTGGAGCGCATCATTTCAATATTATCCGACACCGATTCACTGGCTTGCTGTGATTGCTCAGTGCATTGCTCAACAATCGATGAGGTGGATGCCGCAATTTCACTAAATTGCTGCGAAGCCATACTCAGTTCATCAGAGCTATTAATCATTGATTTGAACTGTATCTGCTCTTCGGCATTGACCTGGCTTATCTCTGCCGATAGTGATGAAACTTGATCGGCAGATAGGTGCACTTGCGATGATGAGGTTTGCATCTGCATCAATGTGTGTTGCAAGTTGGCGCGCAGTTTTTCAAGACTTTGGGCAATGATGCCAGTTTCACTGGTGTTAATAATGGCTGTTAAATCATGGCTTGGTTCTAGTTTACCATCGCTAAAGAGCTTGCTGATTCGTATCAATTTGTCCATCGGTTTGGTAATGCTGGCAATGATCCAGCCGGACATCACAATAGCAATAATAAGGCTGACAATCGCAAGCAGCTCGACATCGACTAACATCCCATCAAGATTATCATTCGTCGTTTCGGTAAACTGCCCAACCGCTTGATTCATCACTGCCATCGCTTGGTGGTTGAGCTGTAAAAAAGTATCTACTTTTTGCTCAAAATCTGGCTGGCCTTTGGCTTGGTGCATCAATTTTGCTGCTTCAAGTTGCTGAGCCCAAAGTTCTTTAACTTTGCTAAGCGTCTTGAGGTAGACCTGATTATGACTGACACTTGGCAGTGTAATCGGTTTGCTCATGCCTAAATCAAGGTAAGTTTGCCCACCGTTTTGCAGCGCATTTAATGAAACTTCATAAAGTTGTTGGGTGTTATCCATACCCAGTGCACTGACGGTTTGCTGATTAGGGGAGCGACTGAGCGCTGCATAGAGCTGCTCGGCTGAGAATTTTTTAGTCAGCATCCGCTGGCGTCCCGCAATATTAATAATTTGGGCGTTGGCCTGATTATCCTGCAGCGAGATCCAAACCAGTGCCACAACAGCCAGCATGGTTAAGGTTAAAACTGTTGCAAGAATTATAAGCTTTGTGCGGATGCTAAGAACTTTCTTTACTTGCATTGCCACCTCCGATGATTACTCATTCAGTATAGAGGAGGTGGAAGCAACTGCCGTATTTTCTAAAAAATTAACGCCAATGGGCGTTTAACTAGGGCAACAGCCCATAGTTAATTGCGGTTGCGGATGACGCGCAGAACTTCAGGAATCGCTTTAATTTTGCGCATTATACCAGCTAAATGAACACGGCTTTTCGTGGTGATTAATAAATCAATGGTGTACACGCGGCCTTCTTTTTCTTCGGTCACAATATTGTGGATATTGGCTCCCGTTGAGGCCACGACATTGGTCAGGTTGGCTAAAATCCCCTGATGGTTGACCACATCGATACGCAGCTCAGTGCGATAATCACCCATTTTATCGGCATCATCACTCCAGCGAAGGGTAATGTAGCGATCCGGTTCTTTCTGATAACCGTAAATATTGCGGCATGACTCTAAATGTACCACGAGTCCCTTGCCGGGGCTGATATGGCCAACAATTGGATCACCTGGGATTGGCTGACAGCATTTGGCATAAGTGACCATTACCCCTTCGGCACCGCGAATAGCCATTGAGCCATGGCGATGCGAGTGGTTAGGTGATTCATCTTCACCGAGCAACCGTCGAGCAATGACTTGGCTCATCGCATTGCCTAAACCGATTTCGGTCAGCAGTTCATCAAGACTGTTGCATTTGGTATCAGCCAGAACCCGTTCAAAGTCACTGGCTTTAATATCGTCAATCGAATATTCACCGAGTGCATGGTTGAGTAGCCGTTTGCCAAGGGCAATAGAATCTTGGCGCTCTTGGGTTTTAAGAAACTGGCGAATTTTGCCACGGGCTTTGCCAGTGACCACAAAGTTGAGCCAGGCGGCATTTGGGCGAGCACCCGGTGCGGTGATAATCTCAACTGTTTGACCGTTACTGAGCGCCCGGCTTAGCGGATATGGTTGACGGTTGACGCGCGCACCCACACAGCTATTGCCAATATCGGTATGCACTGCGTAAGCAAAGTCCACTGGCGTTGCACCTGCTGCCATTTCGATAATTTTGCCCTCAGGAGTGAAGACATAAATCTCGTCTGGAAACAGGTCGGTTTTCACGTTTTCGATAAATTCAAAGGAGTTGCCAGCGCTTTGCTGTAGCTCCAATAAACTTTGTAGCCAGCGTTGGGCGCGAACTTGTGCGGCACTTCCGGCGGGCTCATGAGTTTTATAAGACCAATGCGCCGCGATCCCTTTATCGGCCATCTGATCCATATGTTCGGTACGGATCTGAATTTCAACCGGCACCCCATGAGGGCCTACTAACGTGGTGTGCAGCGATTGATAGCCGTTGGCTTTAGGAATGGCGACATAATCTTTAAACCGCCCTGGGCGCGGTTTGTATAAGCTGTGCATCTGCCCAAGTACGCGATAACAGGTATCTAAATTATCGACGATAATACGAAACCCATAAATATCCATGACTTCGTGAAATTGCAGTTCTTTATTGACCATCTTTGTGTAGATGCTAAACAGGTGTTTTTCACGGCCAATGACTTTACCGCGAATTCCTGCCTCTTCAATCCGTCCTGCGATTTCATCGAGGATATTTTTAATCAGCTCTTTGCGGTTGCCGCGGGCATTTTTCACCGCTTCTTTTAAGACCCGATGACGCATCGGATAGAGCGCTTCAAAACCTAGTTCTTCGAGCTCGTTTTTAATCGCGTGGATCCCTAAACGGTTCGCAATTGGACTGTAGATTTCTAGGGTTTCACGCGCAATGCGGCGGCGTTTATCAGGGCGCAGTGCACCCAGCGTGCGCATATTATGGGTGCGGTCAGTGAGCTTAATTAAGATGACGCGAATATCCTGCACCATCGCCATCATCATTTTGCGAAAGTTTTCAGCTTGCGCTTCTTTTTTATCGCGAAATTTTAGTTTGTCGAGTTTACTCACCCCTTCGACTAAGTCGGCAATGTCTTTGCCAAACTGTTCTGCGAGGGTTTCATAACTGACTTCGGTATCTTCAATGACATCGTGGAGCAATGCGGCGGCTAGTGTTTCGTGATCCATGCGCATTTCAGCGAGGATTCTTGCCACCGCCAACGGATGGGTGATGTAGGGTTCGCCGCTTGAGCGAAACTGCCCTTCGTGCGCATTTCGAGCAACAATATAAGCCTGCTTGAGCAGGTTCATCTGCTCATCGTCTAAGTATTGACTGGCTACTTCTTTGAGGCTTTCAAACAAATACAAGCTGTCACCCCTTGGCGCACTGCTCTAGGAACACATCATTGGTAGTTATTATGTAAGGTTTACAGCGCCGAGTAAACCCGGCGCAAAGCATCAATTAAGGCGGGGATGCTTAGTTGTGTTTATCAGCGATGGCTGCAACTGCTGCCAGTTCTGCTGCTTCACGTTCTTGACGTTCTAAGCGGTCCTGAGCATCCATGACATCACTATTAATTAACCCATCTTCAATTTCACGAAGGGCGATAACGGTTGGTTTATCGTTATCTTCAGGAACCAGAGGGTCTTTGCCTTCTAGTGCGATTTGACGTGCACGACGTGACGCCATAAGGACCAGATCAAAGCGGTTGCCGACTTTTTTTACCGCATCTTCAACTGTAACCCGTGCCATGTGTAACTCCGTTGTTCAAAAATAACGCAAAATGTTAATCGATCTTTGGTTTATTTACCAGAAGATCCGTAATAATTGTTTGGTATTTTAGTGCCTGTGCGCTTTGGCGTAAACGATGGCACTGTAAAATAGCCTGCAGTTGGGTAACTGCGCGATCAAAATCTTCGTTAATGATCAAATAGTCATATTCATCATAATGGCTCATTTCAGCCTTGGCTTGGAGCATTCTTGAACGAATCACTTCTTGGCTATCTTGGCCGCGCATTTTGAGCCGATTTTCTAATTCTGCACTGCTTGGCGGTAAAATAAATACCGAAACTGCTTCGTTCATCTGTTCGCGCACTTGTCTGGCACCTTGCCAATCGATATCTAAGAAAACATCGATGCCTTGCGATAGCGTTTGCTCGATGGCTAATTTTGACGTGCCATAATAGTTGCCAAATACTTCGGCATATTCAAAAAATGCGCTCTGAGCAATGAGCTCTTCAAATTCAGTTTTACTAACAAAATGATAATGCACACCGTTTTCTTCGCCTGGTCGAGGGGCGCGGGTGGTGTGTGAAATAGAAACCTGTATCGGCAAATTAGGATTTCGATTAATCAGTGCGTTGATCATCGATGATTTGCCTGCTCCACTTGGGGCGGAGACAATGTAAAGCGTGCCTTTTGCGATCATATCTGTCACTAATTATCGGCTGTTAATAAAGGCGCCTAAGGTTAACCAGTTTAGCCAATAAATGGAAGTATGAGAATAGATTGTTGTGTTATTTTCTTGATCAATCTAGCACAAGCTTATTGTCGGATATCCTTGGGGAGTTGATTCAAATGTCAAATCAGCCCAGAATGACTTAAGCCCATACGCTATTTATATCCTTAAATTAGGGGGTCAGGATGAAGTTACACGTATATGATCATTGCCCGTTTTGTGTCAAAGCGCGCATGATCTTCGGTTTAAAAGGGATTCCAGTCACACTCAACATTTTACTGAATGATGATGTTGACACACCAACTGCCATGATTGGCAAAAAAATGGTACCGATTTTGGAAAAAGAAGACGGTAGCTTTATGCCTGAAAGCATGGATATTGTGCATTGGATCGATAGGCTAGATGGGCAACCGTTGGTTTCTCAGCGCCATAATAACGATCTCTCGCAGTGGTTGAGCGATAACAATCTGTTGGTCAATCAGCTGGTCATGCCTCGTACACCGCGTTTACCATTCGCTGAGTTTGCAACACAAGCAGCTCAGGCTTATTACACTAATGCTAAACAGAATATTATTGGTGATTTTGAGGAGCATCTTGCCCAGACTGATACCTATCTGGAACGGATGAATAAAGCGCTGACCCAGCTCGAACCATGGATTGTTTGTGAACGGGGCGTTAATGGTGAGCTCTCAGAAGATGATTTTCACCTGTTTCCGACACTGCGTTCGCTCTCAGGTGTCAAAGGTATTGTTTATCCAGAGAAAGTTGAAGCTTATCGGCAGAAAATGGCCGCGCTTTGTGACGTTCCTCTTATGGATGAACAAGCTATCTAATTAGGTAAAATCGAATACATAGGTTTTACCAATCACTTTTATAATATTAATCGTTTGGATTTATTGGTTGCTGTCGTTTAACTTGTAACTCGTTATCAATATTTACTTGGATTCAAAAGGAGATAGCTTATGAATCGCATTGGTTTAGATGAACAAGCAGCATCACAACTTATTAAAGGCTTAGATACGCTTCTGGCAAATTACCAGATCCTCTATCAGAATGTGCGAGGCTATCACTGGAATATTCGTGGCGATAAGTTCTTTGAGTTGCATGCTAAATTCGAAACAACGTATACCGATTTACTGACAAAAGTAGATGAAATAGCAGAACGAGTTCTGACTCTGGGCGGAACGCCGTCGCATAGCTACAGTGCGTATATTAAAGCCAGCAGTATTAAAGAACACACTGGCGTTCACGATGGCATTACCTGCGTTAGCGGATTGTTGGCTGGTTATCAGGCACTGTTGCAATTGCAGCGTGAGTTGCTCTCTAAGGCGGCTGAAGCTGGGGATGAAGGAACCGTTAGCTTGTTAAGTGATTACATCGCAGGTCAAGAAAAAGAAGTCTGGATGTTATCTTCTTATATCGCTTAAATTAAGCGCTAGATGAATTTGAAAAGCCGGGGAGCTGAATTGCTCCCCGGCTTTTTTATGCAGTAAAGAACCCAATATATTTTCACCAAGAGACATATTTCAGCCACTTTGAGCACAAAATGGCGCAATATATTGTTGCTATTAGTTGGTGTCGGCTGGGTGGGTAAGGCAAAGTTGTTCACACAATTGTTGCCAGGCTTTTAGTTGTGGTTGGCCTGGTTTGCGTTTACCAAAAAAAGTTACAATTGATTCACCGTCAGCGTTAAATGCTTCAATCGCGTGAATATTGCCGTCTACCGTCGGACGTTTAAGCATCCACAATTGGTCTATTTCAGCTAAGTTCAGATGTAGGTTAAAGCCAGGATCTAAGACATTGAGCCAATTAGCTGTTGGTTTTATGTGAGCGATGGGGCCAGTGTAAATTTGCACACAGCCCCGATTACCGACAAAAATCATAATCGGACATCGGTTTTGGCTTACTTGAGTTAAAAGCATTGCTAATGCATCAATGTGAAGTTTGGTTGCCCATTGCTTGTCAATTTGTGCTAACGCTTGAGTGCGACTGAGCTGGTGGCGTTGTAGTAGTAGGTGATAATCGTGTACTTCTTGTAAGTTGGCCCAGTCTTGGCAAAATGTTTCGCGATTAAATGCCTCATTTATTGGGCGGACAGCATTGCTCGTTACGGGGTGTATCGCTAAATCTTGTAACTCGTTGGTTTTGTAGCGGCTAATCAAATTGTCCCACGCTTGGGAATTGGTTTTATCAGTTTGATAAATCTTATGCACGGCTTGGCCTGTTGCATCAAAGATCTGGATGCTTTGTCGACCTTCATCATCGACCCAATAGGCACTTCGCCAGTGGTTAAAAAAGATCCTCAGATCAATTTCAGGTCCTAAGATGACGCCTATCTCTCCGTCTTGATGCAAATCGTGGTACCTGCCATGGCGTTCATGTACCGCTTGTTCATTGCGAGTTAGTGCCATTACTTCGCCCAGCTGATTAATTTCATTGATAAGAGCTTGAAAATTACTGGTTAACTGCCAGCTATCATGTCCATGGCGACAGTGAATTAATTGCGCTTCGCTGACATTCAATGATTGTGCCAAGCGCCGAGCTCTTAGTTTCGGTTGCTGCGTTTGGAGCGTGCACATGCGCTGATAAAGGTTGCTTGAATTTAACATCAGTTTTCTCCTTGGCTTAAAATGCGTAAGTCAAATCAACAGCGAAATTGCGCCCCGGCTGGCTTAATCGGCCTAGGTTGCCTGTGGTGTTTTCATTAGCATCGTGAATATTGCTCCAGACCCAATATTTTTGGTTAGTGAGGTTATATAGGCCAACGTTGATGGTTAGGTTTTCTAACGGTTTGATATAGCCGGTGAGATCCAAAACGGTTGAACGTTTGGTGGCAAGCCACGAACTGGAATCAGTAAGGTCATCACTGCTTTTAGCATCTGTCCAAGTAACGTGTAAGCTACTTCCCCAAAAGTCGTGTTGGCTGTGGTAGCTCAGCGAAGAGTTAATTTGTAGCGGAGCTACGCTGTCTAATGGTTCATCATCTTTAACGTTGTGACCTTTGGCGTAGGCTAGTGCTCCTTGCACAGTAAAGCGCTCAAGTTGATGAGTCAGAGCACTAAGTGCCAATGTGCCTTTTGCTTCAATACCATGGATGACTACTTTATCGAGGTTTAAGCTGGTGAATTGGCCCAGAGTATAGGTACTACTGGTGCCGATGCTTTGCTGCGTTTGAATAAAGTTACGATAGCGATTGTAGTAGGTGGTGATTTCGGCACTGGCAACATCATTTTTAAAGCGCAGTCCTCCTTCTAAGAAAATACTACGTTCTGGTTTTAGATTCGGATTCGGTGTAATTGCATAGCTGCCAAAGGCTAGCGAATGGATGTAGGTGTAGTACATTTCATCCATTTTCGGTGCGCGAAAGCCTGTACCATATTTTCCAAAAACACTTAAAGACTGCGTGAGAGCAAATTCACTGCCTAATTGTGCTGTCAGAGCATGGTTTTTATTCGTATCCCACTGACCTAAATTGGCGTCATATTTCGGCTTGTATTGGTAATGGTCGTAACGCACCGCGGGCATGATTAACCAGCGATCTGTCAATTGCCAGCGATCGCCTGCATATAAGCCAATAACCTGACCAGTTGCCTTGGGGCTCATTCGTTCTGCTGAGGTTGCTGAGCTATCGTCATTGAGATCATCAAATCGTTGATACTGGTAGTTAATTCCGTAACTAAGATAATGATCACCAAGGTGTTTGCTGAGTTTTGCTTGCAGTTGATAATTACGCTGATCGTAGAAGCGCTTGACATAACGTGCCGAGTCACTGCTGACTTTATGGGTACCGTTGGTGGTTTTGGTATCCTGATAATCTAACTGCCAGTGCAGGCGATCATAGGCCCAGGTTGGAGTGCTAAGATTTTGGTGAATACCTAAGTGAGTCCGATAGATATGGTCATTAGCGCTATCAAGCTCTGAGGTTGAACTTTGCGATAATAGCTCACTGGTACTGCGATTATTGTAGTGCTCGAAAGTAACGCCCAATTGGTTGTGAGCATTGAACTGGTAGTTTAGCTTTGCTAATACATTATCTGAGCTAATGCTTGCTGGATCCGCTTTCCCACGAGATGTTTCTAAGCCATCGCCACTGGCATTACTTTTAGTTTCATGGCCATCACGACGGGTATAAAGAAGTAGTCCTTCCCATGAATTGTGGCGTGCGGCATATGTAAGGGTTTCGTGATATTGATTTGAAGCGCTCTGAAAACCAGTTTTAATAGAGCGATATTGGCTATTACCTGCTTTGAGTAAGTCTTTTGGAGATTTTGTGCGAAGTGCTACCGCTCCAGCTAGAGCGCCACTACCTGCGAGGACATCGCCGCCTTTAGTAATATCAATGGCGGCGAGAGAATCGATATCAACGGCATCGCGTCCGCTTTGAATATAGCTGCCACTAGGGTTATAGGCATCGGCAAGCGTCACACCATCGATACTTTGATAAACACGGTCATCCCCTAGACCTCGAATATAAATGCCGCTGACCCCAAATCGACTGGTACTGGCAACATCAATCCCTGGCTCATAACGCAATGCCTGTGCAAGATCGCTAGCACCTTGTTTTTCAAGTTGTTTACTGGTGATTTTAGTGGTTGAACTATCAGCGTCTTTAGGTGGGGTTTTGCCTTTTACAACCATTGCATTGAGCACTGATTGAGATGAGTCCGAGTTATTATCGGCCAGAGCTGTTCGAACGGATAATGCGATACATAATGGGGTCAGCCATACCACAGATATGGATTTCATAGAGGAATCGTCCTAATTGATAAAGATATTGTTATGGTGTTGTTAAATATGTGGTAATGTTATTGCAATTGATAATTATTATCAATTGCAAATGATATCTTTTATCATTTAATGTTCTTCAGCAAAATGGTGTATAGAAAAATAATCGTTTGCCACACTGGTACATGTGTTTGACAAATTTAAAGAGAAGGTCCGAGTTGAGTGATTACTTAGGTTGCTTTGTTCTCAAAATACCAATGAGTTGTCTTAAGGAGGAGTAACGCTTATAAAAAAATCCGATACCAATTGCTGATATCGGATTTTATGCGCTTTAGAGAGTTATCTCTAGCAGCTGCTTTTGCATCAATTAAGAGGCGGCAACTGAGTTTTCAGCGCAGTGGCCAAAATGTTTACCCAGCAGAGCATGGTAAAAGTCCTGATCGCGCAAAATACCAAGAATTCGACCATTATCACTAAGTACAACGGGTTGGCGACTGCGATAACGAAGCTCCAGCGCATCTCGCATGGAGATAGCCAAATCGGTGACAACGATGGAGTCGGCTTCAATGGCGGCAAAATCATCTCGAGAGCTTTGCCAGTGCGTCACTTTTAGCGATTTATCTTGGCGCGTCACTTGTTCAATTGAGCCATCAAATGCCAGTTTCAAACAGGTATCTTCATACTCTTTGAGGACAATTTTCTGATCTTTGGTTTTGAGCTCATCAAGTCGGGTCATCAATGACTGACCACGCAGCACATTGAGTGGATTGGTATGGGCGACAAAGTCCTCAACGTATTGATCTTCAGGTTTTAAGACAATCGCTTCAGGTTCGCCGTACTGGATAATTTTACCCGACTCCATAATGGCGATTTTGCTCCCCAACTTAAGCGCTTCATCAAGGTCATGACTGACAAAAATGATGGTTTTATTGAGCTGGTGTTGCAGTTCCATCAGTTCATCTTGCAACTGAGTTCGAATGAGCGGATCGAGTGCTGAGAAAGGTTCATCCATTAGCAAAATATCACTATCCATCGCAAAAGCGCGAGCCAGACCAACACGCTGCTGCATCCCGCCGGAGAGCTCATGCGGATATTGGTGCGCCCATTCATCAAGCCCTACCATTTTTAGCTGCTCATGTGCTTTTTGTTCACGCTCATGTTTGCTCATGCCTTGGATTTCTAAGCCAAATGCGACGTTTTCAAGCACGCTAAGCCATGGCATCAGGGCAAATTTTTGAAAGACCATGGAAACTTTGTTGGTGCGAATATGGCGCAGCGTTGCGCTGTTGCAACTGCCAAGGTCAATCATATTGCCATCGTATTCGATTTCAACTGAGCCGCGAGTGATTGGATTGAGCCCATTGACTGCGCGTAGCAAACTTGATTTACCAGAGCCAGAAAGGCCCATTAATACGCAAATTTCACCTTTATTGACCCTAAGAGATGCGTTGCTAACTGCAACCACATCGCCAGTTTTATCGATAATTTCCTGACGAGATAGGCCATTATCAAGTAAGTTCGCTGCTTTGTTGATATGGCTACCAAAGATGACATCAAGATTTTTAATTTCTACGGCAATGTTCATGAATCCTCCTGCTCACCTGATGGATTTTTACACAGACGATCAAGAATCATCGCGACAATGACAATACATAAACCGGCTTCAAATCCTTGCGAGATATTGACGGTGTTAAGTGCTTGAACCACTGGTTTACCCAGACCGCCAGCCCCAACTAATGCTGACATCACCACCATCGACAGTGACAACATAATGCACTGAGTGACCCCGGCCATAATGTTTGGCATCGCCGCAGGAAGCTCGACTTTAAATAATAATTTCATCGGTGTTGCACCAAAGGCTTTACCCGCTTCGATAAGCTCCTCGGGTACTTTGCGAATTCCTAAATAGGTAAGTCGAATAGGCGATGCGATTGAGAAAATAATGGTTGAGATAAGCCCTGGAACAACGCCCAAGCCAAACAGAACCAGTGTTGGGATTAGATACACAAATGTTGGTACAGTTTGCATCAGATCCAAAATTGGCCGTAAAACGGTGAACACCCGCGGTTTATGCGCGGCAAAAATACCGATTGGCACAGCCATTAAGACGCTAAGCAAGGTGGCGATAAATACCAAAACGAAGGTTTCAATCATCGCTTGCCAGTAGCCAAGATTTAAGATTAATGCCAGTGCCAGCAGAATGAACAGCACCAATGACCAGCGCCGATGAATCAGATAAGCGATGGCTGCGGTTAGTAGGATCAATGCAATTGGTGGCACCCATTCAAACAGGTCAACCAATGACATAATCGCCCATCCCAGACCATTTGAAATTGCATCGAAAAAGGTAGCGGCATGGATACTGAGCCAGTCAAATAGCACTTCCATCCAGTGGCCAAACGGAATTTTGTGTTCGGTAATAAAATTCATGAGATTCCTCAATTGAATTTAAGCTCTAAAGAGCGGCAATGCCGCCCTTTAAGGGCTTTTATTGCAGACCTAATGAGGCTTTAACAGCAGGTAGGCCAGGTTTGCCATCAATTGTTTTGACACCTTTTAACCAACCATTAAGAACGTCTGGATGCGCTTTAAGCCAAGCTTGCGCCGCCTGAGTTGGTTTCTGACCTTTGTTCATAATGGAGTCCATGATCTGGTTTTCCATCGACAGTGAGAACTGCAGATTTGTTAGCAGTTTTCCGACATTTGGACAGCGTTTCACGTAGCCGTGGCTGACGTTGGTATAAACTTTAGCGCCGCCGAAGTTCGGGCCAAAGAAATCATCCCCACCAGAGAGGTACTGAATTTTGAAGTTGGTATTCATTGGGTGTGGTTCCCAACCCAAAAATACAATCCACTGTTTACGGCGAATCGCTCGTTTAAGCTGCGAGAGCATGCCTGCTTCACTTGATTCAATCAGGTCAAATTTTTTCAGACCAAAGGCATTTTTCTTAATCATTGATTGAATCAGACGGTTTCCGTCGTTACCTGGTTCAATACCATAAATTCGGCGGTGAAATTTGCTCGCGTATTTTTTCAGATCACTAAAGCTGTGAACGCCTGCGTCGTAAACATATTGAGGTACTGCCAGGGTGTATTTGGCGCCAGTGAGGTTCGCACGAACCGTATCGACGGTGCCATTTTTTTTGTATTTTGCGATGTCGCCAGCCATTGACGGCATCCAGTTCCCTAAAAATACATCAATATCTTTGTTGGCAAGTGAGCGGTAAGTCACTGGAACAGAGAGCATTTGGGTTGTGGTTTTATAACCTAACCCCTTTAAGACCACGCCGGTGCTGGCCGTTGTGGCACTGATGTCAGTCCAGCCGACGTTGGAGAAACGCACGGTCTGACAGCTTGATTGAGCATGCGCGGCAGAAGCTAGGCTGAAGGCTGCCAGAAGGGCGCCGCAAAGTTTAAGATGTCTCTTTTTTGAGATTGTCTCCATGACAAAAATCCTCTTTCATTTAAGTGATATCACTCAACCCAACGTGGGCTGAGCTGTCTGGGTGAACAGAATTTGACGAAACTATCGTCAGGGGTGAGCAAACTGAACGTCTTGGTGAAGACGCTGGCGAGTTTGCCAGCCGGGATCGATCCAGACAGGAACGTCGGCTGGTGGAAGAAGTGGGTTGCCGAGAATCATATCGGCAGCTCGTTCTGCAACCATAATGGTCGGACCGTTGAGGTTGCCATTGGTAATGGTTGGAAAAACGGATGAATCAACAACGCGTAAACGCTCGATACCGCGAACCTGACATTGGGCGTTCAGGACCGCAAGTGGGTCATCATCAGCGCCCATTTTACAGGTGCAAGATGGATGATAAGCACTCTCGACGCTTTGGCGAACCCAAGCATCGATCTGTTCATCACTGGTGATATCAACTCCGGGCGCTATCTCTTCGCCACGATAAGGTGATAAAGCTTCTTGCGCCAAAATTTCACGGGTCAGGCGGATGACCTTGCGCCAATCTTCGATATCGCGCTGAGTAGATAAATAATTAAATTTAATGGTTGGTGCGGCCGTTGGGTCGCTACTTTGAATACGCACGTAACCTCGGCTGGTGGGCTTGTTCGGCCCTACATGTACCTGATATCCATGACCTTTTACAGCAGCTTTGCCATCATAACGCATGGCCGCAGGTAAAAAGTGGTATTGGATATCGGGCCATTTTACACCTGCTGACGAACGAATAAAGGCGCAAGACTCAAAATGGTTGGTCGCTCCTAAGCCATCGCGGCGTAATAACCAGCGCGTGCCGATCATCGCCATGCTTAACAAGTCCAATTTACTGTTAAGGGTAATGGGTTGTAAGCAGCGATGTTGAAAATAAACTTCGAGGTGATCTTGTAAATTTTCACCGACTCCTGGCAAGTCGACAACTGGCTCAATGCCCGCTTGTTTTAATAGCGAAGAAGGACCAATGCCAGAAAGTTGTAATAACTGCGGTGAGCCAATGGAACCGGCGCTTAAAATGACTTCGCGCTTGGCCAAGGCTTTAAATGTCTGGTTATCGCGGCTAAATTCAATGCCGGTGGCTTGTGTTCCTGAAAGGAGCACTTTGTGCACTAAAACCTGTTTTTTAATCGTCAGATTGGCTCGTTTTCGCGCTCGTTTAAGGTAGGCGCGAGCTGTCGATGCGCGCACGCCCGCATCGACGGTCATCTGCATCGGACCAAAGCCTTCTTGCTGGTAACCATTGTAGTCTTCGGTTTGTGGATAGCCCGCTTGTTTGCCCGCTTCAATAAAAGCTTGATAAAGCGGGTTATAGCGCATCTCATTGCCAGCACAGGTGCCGACCGGGCCATTCTCACCGCGATAATCATCACCGCCATCGACCCAGTTTTCACTGCGTTTAAAATAAGGCAGGCATGACTGATAATCCCAGCCTGAAGCGCCGTGTTCAACCCACTGGTTGAAGTCTTCGGCGTGGCCTCGTACGTAGACCATGCCATTAATTGATGAACTGCCGCCAACTACTTTACCGCGCGGGCAGTGCAAGCGCCGGTTATCTAAGCCCTGTTCTGGCTGTGATTCAAATTGCCAAGCGTATTTATCGGTGTTCATTGGATAGGAAAGGGCAGTCGGCATTTTGATAAAAATACTGTGATCATTGCCGCCTGCTTCTAGTAATAGAACCTGGTACTGACCTGATTCACTGAGCCGGTCAGCAAGTACACAACCTGCTGAACCTGCTCCAACAATGATGTAATCGAACTGAGTGGTGTCCATAAAATCCTCTATTCTGGTTACATACAAAGAGCTGCTAATTAGGCGTATGGGCTCTCAAAGGTCCCAAGCTCTACGTAAACACTCTTGGTTTGAGTGTAATGTTTAAGTGTTTCAATGCCGTTTTCACGGCCAACCCCGGAGTGTTTATAACCACCCACTGGCATCGCTGCGGGAGAATCGCCCCACGTGTTAATCCAGCAAATACCTGCTTCAAGGTTATGGATAACGCGGTGGGCGCGACTTAAATCTTTACTGAATAGCCCTGCTGCCAGGCCGTACTGAGTGGCATTCGCACGCTCAATGACTTCTTGCTCATCATCAAATGGCAAGATGGACATGACGGGGCCAAAAATTTCATCTTTAACGTTGGGCATCTCATCGCTGCAGTCAGCAAAAATAGTTGGTGCGACAAAAAAGCCATTGGCTAAATCACCATCCACGACACGGTTGCCGCCAGCGATTAGTTTGGCGCCCGATTGTTTAGCCAGCTCGATATACTCCAATACTTTATGAAGATGTTTTTCACTGATGAGTGCACCCACTTGGGTGTTTGGATTCATCGGATCGCCAATGGTTAATTTGGCGGTGCGCTCACGTAATTGTTCGATAAATTGGTCGTAGATACCGCGCTGCACAAACACGCGTGTGCCGTTGGTGCATACTTCACCTTGGGTATAGAAATTAGCGACCATCGCGCCGGAAACTGCGGTATAAAGGTCGGCATCATCAAATACAATCAACGGTGATTTACCACCTAACTCCATGGTGACTTCTTTGAGTGATTTGGCCGCATCGGCCATGACTTTTTTGCCTGTTCCTACTTCACCGGTAAAAGAAACTTTTTCAATATCTGGGTGAGCGGTAAGCATCTGGCCAACTCGATAATCGCCTTGGACAACGTTAAACACGCCATCTGGCACGCCAGCCTGCGTATATATTTCTGCCAGCTTAAGTGCGCTTAGCGGGGTTTCTTCAGAAGGTTTAAAGACCATCGCATTGCCAGCGGCGAGCGCTGGGGCTGATTTCCACATGGCGATTTGGATTGGATAGTTCCAAGCGCCGATACCTGCGCACACGCCTAGCGGCTCGCGGCGAGTGTAAAAGAAGCTTGAGTTAGAAAGCGGCTGTTGCTCCCCTTGCATGGCCGGAACTAATCCTGCGTAATACTCAATCACATCAGCGCCAGTTGCAATATCGACGCAATCGGCTTCTTGCAGGGGTTTACCGGTGTCTAATACCTCAAGTTTAGCCAGCTCATCGTTGCGCTCACGCAGCAGCTCAACTGCTTTTAATAAGATTCTGGAGCGCTCTAAAGGCGTCATTTTTGACCAAATGGCGAAACCTTGTTGGGCGCTTTTTACCGCAGCGTCGACATCCGCCTGACTGGCTTGATCTACCTCGGCAAGCAGTTCGCTCGTCGCTGGGTTGATGGTGTTAAATGTCTCATTTGAGGTAGCGCTTTGATAGCGGCCATCAATGTAAAGCTGTTGGCGACTCATCTTCGGTTGCTGTGACATGATCATTCCTTTAAAAATTAACTAACTTCGGCAAGTTCGATTTCACGGGCTAAATAATCGCGAATCAGCTCAATTGCTTTTTGACTTTGAATTCCCTCTGGAGCAAGAGCACCACGTAGCCACAAACCATCGATGAGTGCAGCAACGCCTTGAGCGACGAACTCTGCGCGCTGGGCGCTTAAGACCTTTTTAAGTTCACCGCGCAGATGTGAATGCAAGCGGCGTTCATTCACCCTTTGTAATCGATACAAGTCGTGGTCATGCATTGACTGAGTCCAGAATGCCAGCCAAGTTTTCACCACTTTGCTCTCAGTCTGATGCGGGTCAAAGTTGCCTTCAACAATGGCTCTAATTCGCTCGAGCACCTGATCCGATGGGATCTGGCGAAGTCTTGCCACAATGCCTGCGCCTAAACGTTTTAAGACTGAGCGCATCGTGGCTTCAAGCAATCCGTGTTTACCACCGAAATAGTGATTGATAATCCCCGCTGAAACACCTGCTTTGCGGCTGATTAGCGAGACACTTGCCCCCGCTAATCCAACGTCATCGATGACCTCCATCGTGGCGTTAATCAGTTGCGGGCGGCGGATTTCAGGCATTCCAACTTTGGGCATGTTTTTCTTTAATTAATCGTTCAATTAAAAATAGGTTGTCAGAATTTTGATTAGATGTCAAAAGATTGAACTTTTTATTAATTTATAATAGGTTTTGTTTGTAAAATTTATGATTAGTTTTGTTTTAATGTAAAAATAATATTAAATTTAAAAATTTATAAATAAATTCATATAGATATTATTATTTAAAATTTTAGAAATAGGCTTATCTCTGAATCGAAATATAAATTGTTTTAATCATTTTTAGTGATTTTTGAGATTAAAATGGGGGTGAATAGATCAAAATAGATAGTGGACTAATTTTTATAGCGACCAATCGAGCCATAGATTGGCCGGATTGATCGCTTATAAGAGGTTAACCTGCAACCGCGTGTTTGGATTCGTGATGTTGATAAAAAGGCTGAGTTGAAGGCTCAAGCGCTGCGTTTTCTAAAATTAAATCAGCTGCTTTTTCTGCAATCATCATGGTTGGGGCGTAGATATTGCCATTGGTGATACTGGGAAAGACCGAAGCATCGACAATGCGCAAATTCTGACAGCCGTGCACTCGCAATTGACTATCTACGACGGCTTGTTCATCGTAACCCATTTTGCAGGTACAGCTTGGATGGTAGGCGCTTTCGCCTTCGCGAGCGACAAAATCAAGGATTTGCTCATCGCTTTGACAGTCCTGCCCTGGGGCCAGCTCTTTATCTCGGTAAGGGTCAAACGCGTTTTGCTGCATAATCGTGCGGGTGGCGCGAATCGCTTCAACCCAATTCTGACGTTCCTGTTTTGTTGATAGATAATTAAAGCAGATTGCTGGATGAGCAAATGGGTCTGCACTTTTGAGTTTGACACTTCCCCGCACATCGGTATTCATTGGGCCAACGTGACATTGATAGCCATGCCCTTGTTGAGGTGAAGAACCATCATAACGAATCGCAATGGGTAGAAAATGATATTGCAGGTTTGGATAGGCAACCTCGTCATTACTGCGAATAAAGCCGCCCGCTTCAAAGTGGTTCGTCGCAGCCGCGCCTGTCCCTTTGGTTAACCATTGCCAACCAATTGCAGGTTGGTTGTACCATTTCAGCGCCGGATAAAGGCTGACCGGTTGTTTGCAGCTGTATTGGACGTATAACTCTAGGTGATCTTGCAAGTTCTCGCCGACACCGGGCAAATCGACAATAGGTTCGATGCCTTGGGCGCGCAGTTCACTGGCATTGCCAATTCCCGACAGTTGCAATAATTGCGGTGAGTTAATGGCGCCGCCACTTAAGATAATTTCAGCGGCATAGACTTTATGGCGCTGGCCTGCTTTTTGATACTCCACACCAACGGCTTTTGTCCCTTCAAATAAGATTCGACAGACATGCGCTCGGCAGGTCGTATGCAGATTTTTGCGATCTTTAATGGGATGGATAAACGCTCTGGCCGCGCTATAGCGCCGGCCATTGAGCGTGGTTCGCTCGAACTTGCCAAAGCCTTCTTGACGATAGCCATTCACATTGCTCGTTAGTGGATAACCAGCTTGTTGAACCGCTTCAAAAAAAGCATCAAACAACGGGCTTTCACTACACTCGGGTTCTGTAAGCACTAGTTTGCCATTGGCGCCTTTATAGCCGTCATTAGCGCCACTTAAGCTGTTTTCTAAGCGCTGAAAATAGGGCAGACAATGCGCATAATCCCAGTTTTCTAAGCCTTCGTTTGCTGCCCACTTTTGATAATCCATGGCATTACCGCGAATATAAATCATGCCGTTAATACAGCTTGATCCCCCTAAGACTTTCCCCCGAGGCTGATAAATCCGGCGGTTATGCATGTAAGGCTCTGGTTCTGACTCATACCACCAGTTATACATTTTGCTCTGCAGTGGATAGGTTAAAGCAGCAGGCATATGGATTCGAAAGTCCAGCTTATAATCTGGATGTCCGGCCTCTAACACCAAGACTTGATGTTTAGGATTGGTGCTTAGGCGATTGGCCAGCACGCAGCCAGCTGAACCGGCTCCGATGATAATAAAGTCATAGTTTTCGCGGGTCATAAAAACTCCTTGATAGCAAATGTCGATAGAACTCCTCAAACGATCATTTTGGGTTGATAAAACTGTGGTGAGTGCTTAGCTCTTGATGGTTTTGCACACATTCGCGTAGCAATAGATAGTGTTTACTGATGTACGCATGAGTCTGTTGCAGGTCGCCATTGGCAAGAGCTTGAGCGGTGTGTGCCCAATTCTGGGCGGTTAACAGACGAAATTGAGTATCTTCATAGAGCTTATAGTCTTGAGAGCTAAATCCCATCTGCATTGCTTGAGTCATCCAGATAAATACCGGGTTGTGGCTCAGTTTGGCAAAGGCGATATTAAGGTTTCGGTCTAATTCACCAAGTTGCTGCTGAGAAGTGGCTTCATCTTCGGCAAGTTGCGCTAATTTTGTTGCCATCGGCACCAGCGTTTGGCGCTGTTCTTGGCTTGCTTGGGTGAGCGCTTGGGCTGCCATTGCATGATCCATACTTTCTCGATAGCGAATGATATGGATAGGTTCAATGTGGTTCTGGCGCAGAAACAGGGTGAGTGACTCGCTGACCTGCGCCACTTCTATCTGTTTAATGTAGGTGCCGCCGTGAGCGCCTTTTCGCACTTCAATCATGCCTTTTTGCCGAAGAGTCTGCAGCGCTTCGCGCACGACTCCGCGGCCCGTTTGAAATAGTTGTTGCAGTTCCCGTTCACTGGGTAATGATTCGCCAGCTTTTAAATCGCCACAAAGCACAGCTGCTTCAATTTGCAGGGCAATTTCTTCACTCGCACGGCCTGGTTGTACGGGTTTAAATAACGATGACTGATTCGACATGATGATAGTAAGTCATTTAATGGTATTACCATTGTGGTTGACTAGTTATGCAAATTTCAACATTTGACCGCTAAAAATTGCAATTTTGGCTAAATTTAAGGCAGTTCTTTGGGTTGGATCAAACTTAATGGTCGTACCATTAGGCGATTTTCATGAGAAAGTAATCACTGTTTAGAGGGCATTTCACTCTGTGTGAGGTTGTCTATCATTGACCTACTTGCATATTAATGATGTTTATATCAAAATTCATTCTCCTACTGTTTAATGAGTCAATTAAACCAAACCATTCAAGTGAGATTTTTATGAATGCCTCGATGACGGGCCTAATTACGCTTGCAGTACTAATTATTATTTTTATCTGCTATGGAATATCCATTTATAACCATTTGGTCAATCTGAAAAACAATGTTGCTCGTGCTTGGGCAAATATCGATGTATTACTTAAACAGCGCCATGATGAGATTCCTAAACTAGTTGAAACCTGTAAGCAATATATGAGCTACGAGCAGAGTACTTTTGACCGGATTATGCAGGCTCGTTCAGGGGTTTATCAAGCCAGCCATGATGGAAATGTGAAAGCCGTTGGAGCGGCTGAAAGTGAACTAAGAAGTGGGCTAGGACAGCTGTTCGCTTTAGCAGAGGCTTATCCAGAGTTACATGCAAATGACAGCTTTGCCAATTTGCAACAACGTATCAGTACTCTAGAGTCATCGATAAGTGATCGCCGGGAATTTTATAACGACTCAGTGAATTTGCTCAATACCCGTATTGAACAGTTTCCGCATGTTTTAATCGCTCGGCGCTTCGGCTTTAAAAGTGCTGAAATGCTCTCTTTTTCTAAGGAGCAAACCAGCGACGTTGATCTAAAAAGCTTATTTAATTAAGGAGTCAATTGAACATGGACTCAATGACTTCTGGCCAATGGACTGCAATTTTAGTCATGGGAGGCATTTTCCTCATTTGCTTTGCAGCCTTTATTGGGATTATTCGTCGTAATTATCATCGTTACCGGATGGTGGCAGATACCGCAACTTCAAAAATTCGCTCAGCGCCACAAGGCTATGTTGAACTTATCGGCAAAGCCATCGCGTGTTCGGGAGAAACATATCAGCGCGCCCCATTTTCTGATCTGGCATGCCTTTGGTTTTTAGTCGAGAAAGAACGCAAAGTAGTGACCAAAGATAAAGATGGTAAAGAAACCGTAGAGTGGAGAACAGAGTTCAGTCGCAGCTCTGACACTCCTTTTCTATTAGAGGATGATACGGGTTGCTGCAAGGTAGAGCCATACGGAGCGGATGTAACCCCTGCAATTTTTCGGCGCGTGAGTAGCACTTATGATTCCATTTCTAGTAGTGAGATACTTGCGGGTCGTTCAGTTGGTTATGACCATCGTTATCGCTATAGCGAGTCACTTATCGTCGCCGACGACCCACTTTATGCATTGGGTGAATTTAAAACGTTCGCCGATAAACGCTCAGGTGAGCAATACCACAGTATGGTGAAACCAGAGTATCGTGAACAGCCGTTTGTAATATCCTCTAAAGGGGAAACTAAGCTTTTGAAAAGCTACCTTAAACGGATTTGGTTAAATTGTTTCGGTTTGCTCTTGTTTGCCGCACTGTTTGCAATGGTTATCTTTATCGCCACCCATCCTGGACCGTGATTTATGACGGATGATTAGCAATGTTCTGCTTAATGGTTGCTTGGTCCTCATCGGTTAAGGTGGCGCGGAATTTAGGCAAACTCTGTGGGTAATTTTGCTGGATGTATTCAATCATTTTTTCGCGAACGTAACAGCGTAGATCCCAAGCTGTTGGGGAATTTTTCGCGGTCATCAATAATCGAATAGTCATGATTTTATCGGTGCTGTCGGTGACCTGTAGAACTTGCGTTTGTCTATCCCAGAGCTCGGTTTCATCGAGAACTTTTTCAAAATATTCTCGAAGTGGCGCCAGTGGCATGGAATAATCAAGATATAAAAATACCGAGCCTAAAATCTGTGCGCTGTTGCGCGTCCAGTTCTGAAAGGCATTTTCGGTAAAATAGGTAATGGGCAGCACGAGCCTGCGCAAATCCCAAATGCGCACGACGACATAAGTTAAGTTAATCTCTTCAATCCAGCCCCATTCGTTTTCAACGACCACCGCATCGTCAATCTTAATCGGTTGGGTAAAAGCAATTTGAATCCCGGCAAATAGGTTAGCTAGCGATTTTTGCAGTGCAAAGCCGATGATGATCCCGGCAACACCCGCACCGGTTAGGATGGTCGTACCAAAGCGGCGAACACTTGCAAAATTGAGCAAAATAAATGAGATACCCAAAATGACAATGACGACTATTGCAACCTTTTTGATATAGATAATCTGGGTGCGAATTTTGCGGGCGCGCAGGTTGTCAGCATGGGAGATGTCATAACGCAGGAATAAAATATCTTGAGCAACATTGGTTAAGCGAATCGCAATGGAGCACAGCGATAAAATGATCAGAATATTAATGCCAGTGTATAGGGAGCTGATAATATCTGGGTCAATCGCAACGTAGCTGATGCCTATTTTTATTAAGAGCAGAGGAATAAACAGGAACATCGAACCACGCAGGTGGTTTTCTAGGGATTTAAATAATGGTTTGTCGCGCTTTTGCCAATAGCGAATTAGCTGAAAAATTAAGAACCTAGCAACAAATCCAATCACCAGCGATAAGGCAACAACTAAAAGAGCGGGAACCCAGGGCGTTGCATTGAGTATTTCATTCCACTGCCAAGGCATTCTCTGCTCCTTTAATCAGATACACATTATTAATTGTGGCAGAAATTTAGCTAAAACAAAGTACTGATTAATTGCTTAGCAACTCGGCTGGCTCCATAACCATCGATGAGTTTTTGTGAGTTGAGCCGATAAATGTCAGCTTTTTGCGCAAGTTCATCCAAGGCTTTGCTGAGTAATAAAGCATCATCTAGATGGGCAAAATCGAGTAACCGAGCTAGCTGAAAATGGTCAATGACCTGTGCGTTGAAGCTCTGATTATCAACAATCGGCACCGCCAGTGTCGGCAGCCCAACACAGCATCTTTCCCACGTCATGCCGCCTGCCGCCCCAATGGCAAAATCTGCCCAGTCCAACTGCTGCGTGATATTGGGTTCATGACGAATAAGCTCGATTGGCAGCGAACTATTTTGGCATAACTGCTCTAATTGCAGCCAGTCAGGATTCGCGGCCCCAGCCACAACGCGCCACTGAATTTGGTGGGCATTTTTAACCTTGCCTAAACTTTTTAAGAGTTTGAAGGTCGCATGCACCGGGTCGGCTCCCCCAAAACAGATAAACCCACGTCGCAAAATTGTGGGATCTTGGTTTTTTTTGACCAAACGGAACTCTGGGCGGATGAGCGCATATTGCCCGCCTAAGAGTAGCTGGCAATCGCTATTGAGCCATGGTTTATAATCATTTGGCTGGCGCAGCGGGCCTTGATCGAGTAGCCAATTCGCATGATGGGGCCTGTCTGCTAGATCATCGAGCACTAACAGTGGAAAGCGGCCATCTAGCTTGCGCTCCCAGCTGGCATCCAGTCCATAGTGATCGACAATGACCAAATCGGGTTGGGCATGCTCAATGGGGGCAATATCAGCATTTAATTGATTTGTGTGAAGGGTGCTAAAACCGCGCGCTAAAACTAGATTCTTTAAGGTTTCAGGCAATGTTTGCGTATAAAAGCAACAATCTACTTGAAGCGCTAATTTTTTCCCCTCACTAACAAAGGCATCAGCCAATGTCAGCGCTCGCATCAGATGGCCAGTGCCTATTGCGGTGGTTGCATCCAGACGAAACAGTATTTTCATAGTGGCTATTTATCGCAATGCAAGGCGCGAAAGAGCAATTCAGCCATTTTCCAGTCTTCGGGGGTGTCAATATCGACGACTTTATAGCGAGGCAGTACAAATGCTTGGCCGCGACCTTCAAAAACGCTCTCCCCTGATAGCCAAGCTTCGCGAGTTCCCCAGTAAAATTGTCCGGCATCTTGATAGGCGCGCTCAAGATCTTGGCTGCGTTTGCCGATATGTTCTGGATAGAAAGGTGTGATAAATCCTTGTTTATCGCGTTTTAAGGCTCTTTGAATCGGAAATGGGTACTCTGCGGCAGAGAAGACATAATCGGCGCCACTTTGTTTAAGTAGTGCCAGCGATCGCGAAAGGGCATCGCTATCTAGTAGCGGTGATGTCGCATAAATGCAGCAATACACTTTGTCGCTAATTTGGCTCTCTTTTTCAAGGCGTTGAATGGTATCAAGCACCACTGGGGTCGTTCCGACATAATCATCGCTAAGGGCGGCGTCGCGTAAAAATGGGACACTGGCACCGTATTGGCTGGCTAGTTCAGCTATTTCTGGATCGTCAGTCGAGACCACGATATGCTCAAAACATTGGCTTTGCTTTGCCGCCTCAATGGCATAGCTTACCATCGGTTTGCCACAAAATGGTTTTAAGTTTTTACGCGGGATCCGTTTACTGCCACCGCGCGCCGGAATGATTGCGATCGCCATGCCAATTCCTTGTTAACAGGGGAAGAGGCTCAAGGGTAAGATATTCTTAAGCTCAGTACCAGCACTGAACCAAAGAACCGTGAGAGAGTTGCAATTTAGGAAATTATTTACGACATGTTAACACCGCTTATCACGCGTTATGGCGTGAGTTTAAAACCTATTATTCCTGCTGATTTGCCCTCACTGCGGCGCTGGCGCAATAGTGATGAAGTTCGCTTGAATATGCTCAGCCAGTCCTTGATTAGCGCTTCGCAGCAGCGCCTTTGGTATGAACGAATCAGCTCCGATGATTCACAATGTCACTGGTGTGTCTATGTCGGTGATACTCGCGCGGGCTATGCTAATTTAAAAGGGTTTGCAAAAGAGCCGTTAATGGGCCAGGCAACCGCTGACGGTGGTTTGTATCTGGGCCAAAGCCGTGTTCGTCATGGTTTATTAGCCACTGCAGTTGCTTTGTGTCAGCTTGATGCCGCTTTTGAGCAATTTAAGATAGGCCAGATACAGACTCAGGTAAAAAGTGATAATAATAGTGCGCTAAGACTGAACCAAATGTTAGGCTATCAAACGCAAGCCAATGATAATTATTGGATTACTTTAACGTTAACCGCGCCATCTTATGTTCGAGCGCGGCAAAATTTACTGAGATTTTTTCGTCATGTCTGAATTAACACCTCTGAATGAAGTTTTTGCCAAAGCCTTGGCTGTCGATGTCAGCCTGATCAGCGATTCCTTGCAATATCAAGGCATTGTCCAGTGGGATTCGGTGGCGCATATGCAACTTATCGCCGCTCTTGAAGACAGTTACGATGTGATGCTTGATACCGATGACATTATCGATATGAGCTCCGTTGCCAAGGCGCGTGAGATCCTTGCTAAATACGGAGTTAATGTGTAATGAGCGCGCTTTTGCTGGGTAAACAGGCTCTTATTACAGGTGCCAGCAGTGGCATCGGTAGGGCCATCGCGGAGCTATTTGCCGAGCATCAGGCCACGTTATATCTCAATGGGCGAGACATACAAGCTTTGGGCGCTTTAGCTGAACAGTTGCGTCAACGTTATGGCGTAAATGTTTCTGTACATGCCTTTGATGTGAGTGATGCGCAGGCTGTAAAAGAGGGGTTTCGCAGTGTCTTTGCCCAGAGTAAAACTCTTGATATATTAATTAATAATGCGGGTGTGCGCATTGATTCGTTACTGGCAATGGCTGCCAATAATACTCTTTTAGAGAGTTTTGCGACCAATAGTTTTGGGCCTTTCTATTGTTGTCAGTATGCAGCTCGGATGATGCGCCGAGCAGGTGGTGGCAGTATTGTTAACATGTCTTCGGTGATGGCGTTAAATGGTTATCCCGGACAAAGCGTGTATGCAGCCAGTAAAGCGGCCTTGATTGGAATGACTAAGTCATTGGCCAAAGAATTAGCTAGCGATCATATTCGCGTTAATGCCATTGCCCCAGGATTTATCGACACATCGCTGGTGGCTGATTTGACTGATTCACAACGCCTTGAACATATTGAACAAATTTCTCTTAAACGAGCAGGCAGTGCGCAAGAAGTGGCACAATGTGCATTATTTTTAGCCAGCACTATGGCCAGTTACATCACCGGTGAAGTCATAAAAGTTGATGGAGGAATGCAACTTTGAACTTAGTGGAAAAGATAACGTGTCACCAAGGTGAAGCCCTTTGGCACGATGGAACCTCCTTAAGTTATAAGCAGTTACTCAAACAAGCACAGTTATTGGTTCGCCAATGGGGAAAAGAGCGTCAGCTGATTGTGCTGCGGGCCTACCATCGCCCGGAAACAGTTATTATTTATCTGGCCGCGCTGATAGGCCGACATCCAGTTATTCTTTTTAATCCAAAATTAAATCGGCGCACTGAACAGACTATTTTAAAGCGCTATCAGCCCAATTGGTGTTATTTAAATGGCCGTTTGCAAGGACAGCGACAATCTCAACAGAGCCACCAATTTGACGATGATTTAGCAGTGATGTTGACTACCTCAGGCTCAACCGGTAGTGCCAAATTGGTTCAGCTTAGCCTTGAAAATATCTCATCGAATGCCGCCTCTATTGCGCAATATTTACAGATGAAGCCTTCATCGCGTGTGCTAAGCTCGCTGCCGCTGGCTTATTCGTATGGATTATCTCTATTAAATAGCCACTTATGGATTGGTGGCACGACGGTTTTAACCGAGCCCGACCCATTAAGTCGAGAATTCTGGCAATTGATGCGCGAGCAGCGTATCACTCAGCTTGCTGGTGTCCCTTATAGTTATCAAATCTATGAGCAGCTTCGGATGCGCCGCAGCGAGTGGCCTGATTTAGAAGTTTTGACGCAAGCAGGTGGCCACATGGATGCAAATTTGGCAGAGCGATTTGCCAACTGGGCCAGTTTGCAGGGGAAAGAGTTTTTTATTATGTATGGGCAAACTGAGGCAACTGCGCGAATTGCCTATTTGCCAGCGACCCAAGTCTTAGCGCGTTCAGAAAGCATTGGTGTGGCAATTCCAGGCGGTACGATTGAGGTTGTTGATGAGCAAAACCGGCCACTCGTTGATGGCACAATCGGTGAGCTTATCTATCGCGGACCCAATGTGATGCTTGGCTATGCCGCAGAGCTTAAGGATTTAGCGCAGCCCGAGCGGCCAGAGTTTTTAAAAACTGGTGATTTGGGATATCGCGATTCTCAGGGATTTTTTTATATTACCGGGCGGCTCAAACGCATTGTTAAACTAGCTGGCGTGCGAACTGCGCTTGATTCACTTGAGAGTGCACTGGCAGCGCAAGGTATTCCTGCCACCTGCTGTGGTGGGGATAATGCGCTGCGTATCTCAGTACTCACCCCTGTGCAAAGAATCAAAGTTGAGTCGTATCTTCGCGAAGAGCTACAACTGCATCCGTCTTTGTTTAAAGTCGCAGTGATTGCCGATTTACCTCATAACATTAATGGGAAACTAGACTATATCGGACTGGTTTCAATGATTGAAAAAGCCATATAAGAGCACAGATATGAGTGAGATGGATAGCCTGTGGAATGCGCCAATTTATGGACTCAGTCAGCAAGATAAAGAAAGGCTGTTACTCGCTCGGCTAAATGAACTAACTCGTTGGCATAGCGAACATTGTCCAAGCTATAACACGCTTTTGGAAGGCTCAGACTTAAACCTAGATGCTGAAGAGTATTGTGAAGTGTTACCACTGGCTGTTCAGCTCTTTAAGTTAGCTCGATTATCCAGTATTGCTGATGATGAGGTGTTTAAAACGATTACCTCATCGGGGACGAGCGGCGCAAAATCTCAGATTATCTTAGATAGGGCGAACGCGGCCTTGCAAAGCAAAGCGCTTGTTAAGATCATGCAAAGTTGGGTGGGTCGAGCCCGCTTGCCGATGCTGCTCATTGAGCAAAGTAATCTGATTGCGCAGCGCAGTGGGTTTTCGGCCCGTGGCGCGGGGGCTTTAGGCTTGTCATTTATGGGCCGTGATCATTGTTATGCGCTGGATGATAAGATGCAACCCAATTGGCCCGTGATTGAAGCGTTTGTGAAAGCACATCAAAATCAGCCGGTGCTCATTTTTGGTTTCACCTTTATGCTTTGGCAATATTTGCTCAAACCTCTGGCGGAGCAAGGGGTGAGTTTGGATCTGAGCCAAGCCATTATTTTTCACAGTGGCGGTTGGAAAAAGCTGCAACATCTCTCGGTTAGCAGTGAAGAATTTAATCAGCAATGTGAAGCTTCGATTGGCTCCAATCAGGTGCATAATTTTTACGGTATGGCCGAGCAAACCGGGAGTATTTTTGTCAGTTGTGAGCATGGCCATCTGCATTGCCCGATTTTTTCCGACATTTTAATTCGAAACCCGGTTAATTTAGCTCCCAGCCCCATGGGTGAGCCAGGGCTGATTCAGGTGTTTTCCTCTTTAGCACAAAGCTATCCGGGCCAGAGTATTCTAACTGAGGATATAGGAATTTGGTTGGGTGATGACGATTGTCCATGTGGTCGCAAAGGTCGCTATTTTAAAGTGCTCGGCCGGGAGCAAAAAGCAGAGGTGAGAGGATGCAGCGATACCTTCAGTTAAGTGATGATGACGCTGAACTTATACAGGTCGAAGTCCCTGAAAATGCAAATGTCCAGACGCTAAATCTTGAACCATTACCCTGTTATGCTCCGATATTAATGGAGTTTTTTGCAGCCCTTAGTGATGCGTTGGGCCGCTTAAGTGACGCCCCTAATGCTCGAGCACTGGGATTCTTTTTGCGCGCTCGTGCTCTTGAACAAGCGGTGGCAATTCGCCAAAGAGATAACCTGCGCGCGCCACGCGGGCTGAGCTTTCATGTCGTTCCGGCGAATGTGCCGATGGTGGCATTTCATTCAGCTTTTGCATCTCTGTTGCAAGGTAATCCAACCATCGTGCGTTTATCCTCTCGGCAACTACCAGAACAGCAGCAAGTGATTAAAGCCATTAATCAGCTATTAAGCCAAAACCGCTGGCAGAGCATCGCCCAGCGTATTCGATTTATACGTTTTTCCCATAGTGATACGTTAACAACAGCGTTAAGTTTGCAATCGCGAAGCCGAGTCATTTGGGGAGGCAATGCGACAATAAAACAAATTAGATCATATCCACTATCGCCTGGTGCGTTGGAGGTTGCATTTGCTGATCGCCAATCTTTGGCGGTGCTTGATGAGCACAATATTCGCCAGATGCCGGGCCACTCTGTGCAACTGCAATTAAAACAGCTTGCTCAGGATATTAGCCAATTTGCTCAGCAATCGTGTTCTTCCCCGGGAGTGTTGGTGTGGCTTGGTAGTGATTCATCGCTACGCAAGAAAATATTTGCAAAAATTGCCGAATATATTGATTCATCTATTTGCAGTGGTTCAACACAGCTGACATTACTGCAAAAAGCTTCACTAGATGGACTCATTAAAGGTTATCACAGCACTCATAATATTGGTTGGGGCGAGCTCAAGAGTCTAGCTCAGTTACCACCTCGCAGAGGCGGGACACTTTATTGGTCTCAATTTGAGAGTATTGAAGAGTTTTTTAACCAACCCATTAATTATCAAACTTGTGTCGTGGTTGGTAGCTCTAGAGAAGCGATGAAAGAGCAGTTGGCTCAATCTGCGAGCATCATGATCGACCGAGTGGTTGCTCCGGGTCAAGCGCTTGCGTTTGATTGGCTCTGGGATGGGGTTGACCTGTTAAGTGTTCTCTCAAGAGTAGTGGTTTAGCAGAGTATAAATATAACCCTATTAAGTGATTACTAAAAATGGACTATAATATTAATTAATAAGTATTAATATTATTTTTTAATATTCTAGGATATTAGAATTATTCGATGCCGTCTATTGAGTTGTATGATATCTTTCTTTATATTAGATGGCTTTTTTGTATCTGGTTAGTTGAAATTAATATATGGAAATGTTTTTTCGCTATGGGTTTGTTGGATGTTTTAATACGGCTATTCATTGGTTGGTGTTTTTTATTGCATTTAAATTAATCTACTTAGATCAATCCCTTGCAAATGTCCTAGGTTTTTTTGTTACCGTATCATTTAGCTATTGTATGAATAGTTTCTTTACCTTTCGGGCTAACCTTCATATAAGAAAATACCTTCTTTATATTTGCTTTATGGCGATTATTTATTTTTTGATTGGTTATATAGCTGGCCAATTAAATGGGAATCCATTTTTGACACTAATAATAAGTTCGGGAATTAATTTTCTATTCGGGTTCTTTGTCATGAAAAAAATAGTATTAACTGTAGGTCATAAAGCATGAAAATATCTATAGTTGTTCCAGTTTATAATGAAGAAGATACTATTAAATTATTTTATCAGTCAGTCAAAGAAAAATTATATGGACATAGTTTTTCACTTGAAATCATATTTGTGAATGATGGTAGTAATGATCAGACGCAAGTGATTATTGAAGAGTTATCCGTTGGCGATAATCATATTAAAACTATCAATTTTTCAAGAAATTTTGGTAAAGAGATAGCATTGTTTGCGGGTCTTGAGAACATCAGCCATGATTCTGATGCAGCGATCCCCATTGATGTTGATTTGCAAGACCCTATCGATGTGGTATTAGAGCTCATTTCAAAGTGGCAAGCTTCCAATGCTGAGTCTGTTTTAGCCAAACGAGTTGATCGTAATTCAGATTCATTTTTAAAGAAAAATACCGCTCGATTATTTTATAAATTTTTCAATTTGGTGAGTGATGTTCCGATTGATAATAATGTCGGAGACTTTCGATTGCTTTCTAAAGCGGTTGTTGAGCGAATCGTTCAGCTTGATGATTATGAAATGTTTATGAAGGCAATCTATAAAGAGGTTGGTTCAGATTATGAAATTGTTGAATATAAAAGAGATAAACGGATTGCAGGGCACTCTAATTTTAGTTGCTTGAAACTGGTCCGATATGCTTTTAATGCGATATTGCTTTCTTCTTCGTTTCCTCTGAAGATTTGGATCTACATTGGCGGGCTTATATCCATCACCTCTTTATGTTTGTTGTTATCGGTTTTTTGTGAAGCGCTATTTATTGAAAACTTTACAATTAGCAACTCCTATTTAATAGCTTATATTCTATTTTTAATGTTAGGTATTCAGCTGGTAGGTTTAGGCGTCATTGGCGAATACATCTGGAAAATATATAATCAAGTGCGCCATAAGCCTCGATATTTTATAAAAAAATAGGGAATGTATATGGATAACAATAAAAAGAATTATATTATATATAGCTCTATTCTTTTAACTATTTATCTAAGCGGATTTTTTCTATATCAATTTTACTATGCTGATGATCTTTATCGGAGTATCAATGGTATTTTTGCATGGGATCGTAATGGTCGTCTTCTAACCAATTTCATTTTTAAAATGATTGCCATAAACAGTAGCGTTAATATCTATCCTTTAGGGCTTATTGTTGGTGTTTTTTCGGTAATCTTATGCGCTAATAGGTTAAGGTTGCTCTTATTTAAAGAACATGTTGCTAGTGGCATAATTGCTCTGGTTTTGTGCTTGGGTAGTCCTTTTTTACTTCAGGTTTATTCATATCGTTATGACTCTCTGACAATGACTCTTGCTATTGCACTAGCAATCTATACGGCATTGTTACCACAGAAAAATAATTTTACGTTATCAGTGGGGATAAGAACAATACTGCTACTTGGTATTTGGACCTTGTATCAGCCAGCTATTTCACTATTTTTAGTATTATCATTTATCCTTTTTGTAGAAAATTATATTTTTCAAAAAAAAGGAGCTAATGATAAATATTTTATCTACGAATATATATTGTCAATTGTATTAAGTGTTATGTTATACATGCTCTCAGTAAAGAGCTTTATATCTGGGGTTTATAGTGTAGAACATAGTGCTTTAATTGCTCTGTCGATAAATGGCTTGCATGAATTTTTAAAAAATGTAATGAGCTTTACAGGTCTTATTAAATTAACTTTTTCTGGTCAGTTTAAATATCTATATTACATATATTTTATATTGTTTCTAGTATTGCCATTTTTACATCTTATTTGTAAAAAACAATATGTTAAATTTTCTCGTAGATGTTTGTTATTAATATCTCCTATTTTAGTATTGTTTTTATCATTTTGTATTCTTTGCTTTTTAAGTTCTCCGGTTGTTCAATTTCGTACAATGATTGGTTTCTCTGGCCTTTTAATATATGGATATTATCTTTTATTTAAAATGCTAGGTTTCAAATGGAGTAATATTGTTATCATTCCATTAATTATTATTTTCTTTGTTAATGCTAATGTTTATCCAAAAGCACAGTCTATTCGGTATGACTCTTATCTTACAATGATGACATCTGTAAGTAGTAAAATTGCTGATCTAAACGACTTAGGAAAAACTATTTCTATTTCAGGTGACTTACCTACTATACAAGAAAATAGAGCTGTCATAAATGCATTTCCAATTGTTAAGTTTTCATTAAAGAATTATTTTTCCTGTCGTAACCTTGATGAAAATTACAAAGGTTCAAGTGGCTATTTTTTAACAAAACATAATTTTATATTAGACAGTTATGACGTCAGGTTTATTAGTGATAAATATTACCCTGTCAATAAATTAACACCTGTTTATCATACACCGTATTACCAAATGTATCTGACAGAAGATCGAGATATATACTTGGCGATGAAACATAAACAAAAAGATAGCGAATGTGTCAATTTTAAAAAGAAGAGCAAAGGTAATTCTTAAGCCTTAGGTACCTTATTGGCAACCTGGTCATAAGCTATTTGCAGGTGATTTTTCATCAATAAAGCTGCCTGCTCTTTATCATTGTCACGAATAGCATCGAGAATGGCGACATGCTCTTCACACCATTCTCGTACTCGGCGTTTGTTATTGTAGCTGGCAAACTCCATTAATCGGCGTAAGCGGTTTTGTTGCACAATAGCTTGATGGATAAACAAATTGCCGCTGGCTTCAGCTAGCATTTCATGAAATTCAGCGTCAGTTTCAAATAGTTCTTTGGGAGCAACTTGGGTGATATCTGGATGAGTTATCAGCCGTAAGTGTTGTGCCCGGCAGCGTTTAAGCTGATGACGGTCGATATGAAATTGTGTCGATAAAAGGGCACTTGGCTCTATCATTAGCCTAAATCCATAACCATTTTGCAGTGCGATATCTGTATTTAAAGTTTGTAAGAACCGCCAACCTTGTCCTGTTCGTCTGGCTATGAGTCCATCATCTGCCAGTTTTAAAAGCGTACGAGTGAGCACACCTCTATCGGCGTTATATCGTTGGGCTATCTGTGTTTGGGTAAATTGAGCATCTAATACACCTTGGATCCGGTCTCGAACCAACTGTTCATATAAGGTTTGATCGACACTTTTGGGCTGTTCAATGTTTAATGCTTGCAGCTGTTCAACACTTTTTAACAGATAAAATCCCTGATGAGGACGAGCTTGTACCACTTCCATTTGAGTTAATTCTTTGAGTCCTGCTCTTACTGGCGTTCTCGATACACCTAGGGCGTCGGCTAAATGTTGTTCGCGAAGATGGTGACCGATTTCAAATTTGGCCTCGCAGATCAGCTCAATAATCTGTCTGGCTATTCTTCGACTACTTGCGCTAGATGCAGTGGGCATGGATTTATCCTGAATGTATTATTAGGTTCTAAATATACAATATTGTAGGCTTATTATTAAAATAAATTCAAAATATCCGCCTAGATTTATCTTATTTCCCTAAAAAAGTGCAGCTGTTGCACTCTTTTAGGGATTAATTTGTCTTTTATGAACATTTAATACAACTTTTTTCGTGTACCTTTTATCATTTTTTCATAGCTCTATGATCATGGTATTCATTGATTTTCATAATGAAAAGCAATTGTCATGGGTTATATAGCGTCATTTTGGATCGTATTTTGCTATATATAATCCAAAAGATGGGTAAAACAGCGAAAGATTGCTAAATATTTCAGAATTTATGTGGCTGGTATTGGTTAATCCTCACTGCTTCTTTTTGTAGCCGAATCGCGACTCGGGTGCGGTTAATATCGACAGCGATAGTTCGTTTTACATTTAATTGTATTTTTCGATCCATAATAATCAATTTTGGGGATATATATGTTTAGATCTAAGCCTGTTATTCGCTGCCTTGGGGTAGTGGCTATTGCGCTTTCATCGCTCACATCGTTAAACGCTGTGGCTGGTGAAATGGTTGAGTCAGGAAAGTTAACATACGGGACTGCCGCAACCTTTATGCCGTTTGAATTTGTCCAAGATGGCAAATTAACCGGTTTTGATATCGACATGATTACAGCGCTAAGTAAGGAAGTCGGCCTTAAACCTGTAGCAATGAAAATGGAATTTAAAGGGTTGATTCCAGCATTGCAGGGGGAACGGTTAGATATCATCAATTCAGCGATGTATATCAATCCAACTCGCGCCAAACAGGTCGATTTTGTGCCGTATATGAAAATTGGTAACCGAGTTGTAGTTAAGGACAATAATCCGGGAAAAATTACCGGGCGAAACTTTTCGTTATGCGGTAAGCGCGTGGCTGTAACACTTGGCGGGATTGAAGAGAGCCAAGCGCGAGCGGATAACAAAAAATGTACAAGCGCTAATAAACCCGCAATCAAAGTTTTGACCTATCCATCCGCGACTGATTCCGCTGTATCTGTGGCTCAGGGCCGCGCTGATGCTGAATATCTATCAACTCCAGGAGTTGCAGCTCTATTTAGCAAAAAACCTGGGATTTTCAAAGCGGTTGGACCTGAGTTCGAAGCCAATACTCACATTGGATTTGCAGTTCGTAAAGGCGATAGCCAAATGACAGCATTACTTCAAAAAGGTCTAAAAGCGATAGTTAAAGATGGCACTTACAGCAAGATTATCAAAAAGTGGGACTTGCCTCAGTCTGTCTCGATTTTTAACTGATTGTAACTGCTAACGGAGGCAATTCATGTCCCTAGACTTAATGTGGCATTACGTCATCTCGCCATCCTTTATACAAGGGGCATGGATGACTCTTATGATCACCGTCACTTCGCTATTTTTTGGCGTGATCTTAGGGTTAGTTCTGGCGCTTCTTCAAGAAGCGCCATTTCGACCTTTAAAAGTACTCGCTTATTTTTACTTATGGCTGTTTCGCGGCACCCCTGTGCTGTTCCAAATCATCTTTATTTATAACGTGTTACCAGGATTCGGTATGCGCTTTTCAGCGTTCACTTGTGCAGTTCTGGCGCTGTCGATGAATGAAGGGGCGTATATGGCGGAGATTTTACGCTCTGGACTGCAAGCGGTGAAAAGTGGTCAGCGGACCGCCGGGCTTGCTTTGGGAATGAGCCGCACGCAAGTGATGCGCAAAATTGTGCTTCCGCAAGCTGCACGTATTGTGTTGCCGCCAATGGGTAACCAGATGATCAGCATGCTTAAATCGAGTGCTTTGGTCTCGGTTATTGCGGTTCAGGAACTTTTATTGGTTGCCAACCAAACCGCAAGCGCAAGTTTTCGTTACTTTGAAGCGCTATGTGCAGCGGGCATCTACTACTTGCTGTTAACCAGCCTATTTATGGCGACGCAATCTTGGTTAGAGCGCCACCTTGATCCGAAAAAACGACGTAAAAAGCTTCCAACCAATGCCTCAGAGCTTTCTTTGAGCACACCCGATAAGGAGGTCTCATGAGCAAAAAAGAGAAACCACTATTAGAGATTATCGGTGTCGATAAATATTTCGACCAGAATCAGGTGTTAAAAAACTGCTGTGTGAATGTGCACTCAACAGAGACCGTTGTTCTGATCGGTCCATCGGGTTCAGGCAAATCGACACTGCTGCGCTGCGTTAACATGTTAGCGCCACCAGAAAATGGCGACATTTTCTTTGATAACAAAAACATCAGCGGCGGTGATATATCGCCTTATAAATTACGCCAGCGCATCGGCATGGTGTTCCAAAACTATGAGCTCTTTTCTCATTTATCGGCGGCTGAGAATATCATGCTGGCCCCAATGACTGTGCTTGGTCTGAACCGTATTGACGCTCGCAAGCAAGCGGAACAGCTGCTGGCTAAAGTTCACCTGCAACAGCGCAGCGAACATTTCCCCGATGAGCTCTCCGGTGGTCAGCAGCAGCGTGTTGCCATTGCTCGAGCACTCGCGATGAAACCAGACCTGATGCTTTATGACGAGCCCACCTCGGCGCTTGACCCGGAGATGATTCGCGAAGTACTCGATGTGATGGCTGAGCTCAGTGCCGAAGGAATGACCAGTATGGTCGTCACCCATGAGATGGGTTTTGCCCGCCGTGCGGCGAACAAAATCTTATTTATGGAAGATGGCGAAATTATCGAACAGGCCAGTGCCAATGACTTCTTCTCATCGAATGTGAGCCAACGAGCCCGCCGTTTCTTAGATCAAATATTACATTAATCGGAGTCTGACTATGCCAAACGTAGATAGCGTGCGGATGAAAGAAAATTTAGCAACCATTGTCGCAATTAATACTGAAAATCCCCCGGGCAAAGAAATTGAGGCTGCTCAATGTGCAGCAGGTTGGCTATCTGAATTTGGTTTTGATGTCTCATATAGCGAATATGCGCCAAGTCGGACCAATATGATCGCTGTGTTGGAAAACGGTGAAGGCCCTTGCTTTGCGTTTAATACGCACCTTGATGTGGTTCCAGCAGGCATTGGTTGGAGCAGCGATCCGTTTGTCCTCACTGAGCGCGAAGGGCGTTTATATGGCCGCGGTTCTTGTGATGCCAAGGGGCCCTTAGTTGGCATGGTCGAAGCGGCGCGAATGTTGGCGTCGAATCGAGAGCTGTGGTCAGGGCGATTGATGGTGATTTTTACCGCCGATGAGGAAGTCGCCAGTGAAGGCGCTAAATATTACGTTAAAAATCAGCCCGCTAAAATCGATTTTGCAGTGATTGGCGAGCCAACGTCTAATGCAGTGTTCTCAGCTCATAAAGGCAGCTTGCGTCCGGTTATAAAAGTGAAAGGCTTAGCGGCTCACTCTGGGACGCCCGATTTGGGAGTTAACGCGATTTATAAAGCTGGGCAATTGCTGGGCTTGGTTGAAAAATCGCACCACGAAGAGGTGTGTTGCCGTCATCATCCATTAGTGGGCAACGCCAGCTTAACGGTCACTCGTATTCATGGTGGCCATGCTGATAACGTCGTGCCCCAAGATTGCGAGATAATGTTAGACCGCCGCATGGTGCCCGGTGAAGATGAGTCGCTGGTAAAAGAAGAAATTCAGCAGCTTTTAGATGTTGCCCAACAACAGTTTGGTGTCGAAGCCGAGATTGTGCGCTGGCAGCCAACGACGGGCGGGGCAACGCAAACCAGTGCCGATGAAAAAATTGTTCAGGTGGGACTTGCTGCCAGTCAGCGTTATGGACAAAGCGATCCGGGTCCTTATGGTTTTCAAGGCGGCTGCGATTTAGTGCATTTTCGAGCGCTGGGAGCCAAGGGCATTGTAATCGGTCCAGGCTCGCTCGCGGTTGCCCATAAACCCGATGAGTTTGTGCCCATTGAAGAGTTTATTGCCACTGCATCTATCTATTTTGATATCGCCATTGCGATGTTAGGAGTCGACTAACTTATGCGTGCTCGCTTATATCGCGGAATGCTTCATTATCATGGCGTGACGCTGCACACCGCCTCTTCAGGTTCTGTCGTGGGGCTTGATACGCTCTGGCTGGTTTTAGATGATGAGTCGTTGCAGGGCATCGGTGAAGTTCGGCTTAATATCAGCTATCTGCATGGTTACTCCCAAAACACGGTGCTGGAAAATGTCGTCACAGTTTTATCCAACTGGAATTGGCAGCAATCAGCTGAGCAGATGTTGGATGCCGTGCATCACGATGAGTGTTTATTGTTGGCTCCAGGGCGGATGTTGCTTGATTGCGCGTTGCACGACTTATTGGCAAAACAAGCGCAGCTCAGCGTTGCGCAGCGACTCAATCCAAGCCCGAATCTTAGCCATCAGATCCACACCAATCAAACCTTATTTTGGGGCTCGACTGAGCAGCTGCTTAACCAAGCCCAAAGCTACGTTGAACGCGGTTTTACCCAATTAAAACTGCGCGTCGGTGTTGGCGCTTTTGCTGATGATTGGCATCGCTTAACGCTGCTTCGTGAAACGTTTGGCGATGCGATTTCGCTGGCGATTGATGTAAACGGACAGTGGCAAGTTGAACAGGCAAAAGAGCATTTAGCGAGTCTTAAAAGTTTGTCTTTAGAGTATGTCGAGCAGCCTGTTGCTGTGGCTGACGATAAGTATTTAAGCGAGTTGGCTGAATTTGGCATTCCGTTAATGCTCGATGAGAGCATCAATTCAGCGGCGGCTATCGAGCGAATTATCCACTCACCCGTGGCGCTTTGCGCGCATTTAAAGCTGGTAAAACTAGGCGGGATCACCCCGCTGATGTGCGCGGCTAAAAAGCTTAAGCAGGCAAATGTTCCCTTTATGATTGGTCAGATGAATGAAGGAAATGTGGCCACTGCAGCGGCGATTGCTACCTCTTTGGCGATGGCTCCAGAACATGCTGAATTGTATGGTGCCGATGGCCTAAAAGATGACCCCGCTCGGGGCGTTTGTTATCACGATGGCATGGTGAGCATGCACGATTCATATGGTCTAGGCGTTTCGTTTGATACGACAGGGGCCACTTTCCTTAAGGAGTTTAATAATGGCTAGTGTGAGTAATGTGGTGCAGGGCAGTGAATCTGCGTTTGCAGAACTTGAATATGCAGGGCGCATTGCGCGCGCTCGCGAGCAACTGAGTAAATCTGGCATTGATGTCATGATTGTGACCGGGCCGGAGAACATTTTCTGGTTAACAGGTCAGCAAACTCCAGGTTATTACACGTTTCAGGCCTTGTTATTACCAGTTGAAGGCGAGCCGGTATTTGTGATTCGCCAGCTTGAGTATTTTAACTTCATTTCAAACACATTTATTAGTGATGCGGCGGTTTATCAAGATGGCGATAATCCCGTTGATTTTCTCTTCCAGATGATTAAACAGAACAACTGGCAGAGCAAGCGTATTGGCATCGATAAAAAAGGCTGGTTTTTGCCAATTGCCGTTTATGAAGCGTTGCAAAGTAAGTTAGGTGAACTGGCTGATTGCGCGGGTATTATCGAGCCATTACGGGCGGTTAAATCACCGGCTGAAGTTGAGAAAATTGCCAAGGCCGCCAGTTATGTCGATGCTGGCATGGCCGCAGGTTTAGCCGCTGTTCGTGAAGGAAGCGATGAAAATGCTCTGGTTTCGGCGATGATGGGCGCAGCGATTGCTGCGGGTTCTGAATATGTCGGTATGGAACCGCTGGTTTCAACAGGTCCTCGCAGTGGGGTTCCTCACGGAACGTGGCGACGCCGAGTGATGCAGGCAAATGATCCGGTCTTTTTAGAAATGTCTAGCGCCCATGACCGTTATCATGCCGCGTTGATGCGTTCTGCATGGCTGGGTAAGCCACCGGCGATTGCCGTTGAAATGGATAAAGTGTGTCAAGAAGCGCTGCAAGCGGCACTTGATGCCATTGTACCGGGTGCACCATGTGAAGCACCGCATATCGCATGTCAGAAAGTCATTGATAAAGCGGGATTTACGGACAACTTTAAAAAACGCACCGGTTATTCGGTTGGGGTTTCGTTCGCACCTGATTGGGGGGAAGGCGGGATCTTAAGTCTCTATTCAGGTGTGATGACACCACTGCAACCTGGCATGACATTCCACATTCCACCGGCTTTGCGTATCTATGGTCAGTTCACTGTCGGGGTGAGTGAAACAGTGGTTGTGACCGAGACAGGCTATCGCCAACTCGGTTCACTCGCTCGGCCTTTGACACTGTTTTAAATTTGGCTTTGGCAATGGTTTAAAAATGCACTAAATAGCGGATGCGGGGCCCCAGTACGAGAGGCTAGTTCTGGATGACCCTGCACGCCGTGCCAGAATGGATGCGTCTGGTGTGAAATCGCTTCGACGATATCGCCTGTTGTCGCGCTGATGCTAATTTGCTGAGCTGTTAGGTAATCGGTGAGCGCAGGGTTGAACTGATAACGATGGTTATAGTGCATCGAGCCTGAGCCCATAAGGCGGCAAAGCGGTTTTATCGGCGTGATGGGAAACAGACCACAGCGGTGTCGATGGTCACTAAATGCGGTAAAACTTAGCACTGGCGCACTAGCATCGAGCTCTTCAAGCATGGCTTTTGCAAACTCTGGATAGGTTTGCACAATCGCGGTCGCCATGCTCTGCATCCCTAAGCACAGTCCAAGGGTTGGGAGCTGTTGGCTGAGCGTTGTTTTGGCAACCTGAATTTGTGCTTTTACCGCCTGCATGGATGAGCCACCAGGCAAGATAATACCAGCGAAATTCTTAAGGTTTGACAGCTCTTGAGATACTTCGCTGGGGGCGATAAACGAGATGGCAACGTCAGTTTTTAGCATCTGGGCTGCATCGCCTAATGCGCCAAGAATAGCTGGATAAGCATCACACTGGTCAGCTTTTCGAGCGATGATGGCAATTGGCAAAGCTTGGCTTTGCTTTTCATAAGGCTTGGTGCTCCAGCGGCCAAAATGATCGCAGCGCAGCTCAAGGAGGGACTGGTTGTTTGAGTCAGCCAGAATAAGTTTATCGTCTTGGAGCGAGCTGACAAAACGTGTGCCACTAAAAGAGCTGATGCGGTTTTTATCCGTGCTTGAAAGGACTATAACGCAGTGCTCTGGGCTATTTTTAAGCTGCTCTATGTCTGTGACTTCAGCTTCAAGTGTGTCACTGCGATATAAACCGCTAGTGACACAATAACCGCTATGACAGACATGCTGGTGACTATCGGGATAGTCGCCTTCGAAACTGGGCCTTAGGCTCCACAAAGGCAGCTGGTGCTGGTTGGCCCAAATACTGGCTGTGACGCCAAAATGTGCCGGCGTTAGAGCATTATCAATAATAAAAATACGTGGCATAAATGTTCCCGAAGTGAGCTTTGTGTCTTTGATTGTACTAACTGATTCAATTTATACAATGGGTGGTATTATGAATAACCGACTGATCGCGCGCCGTATGCTGCGTGTGAAGCCGTCACCAACGGCCGTGATTTCCGACCAGGTTCGAGAACTTGAGCAACAGGGTAAAAATGTGATCAATCTGGGTGAAGGTGAGCTAGATTTTGCCACGCCTGATGCGATTAGCTATGCCGGTATTGAGGCCATTGTTAACCATCAAACCAAATACACGGCGGTTGCGGGAACAGCCGAACTCAAAGAGGCGATTGCTCAGAAATTTGCGCAAGACAATCAACTTTGCTATCACAAAGATGAAATTATTGCTGGAAGTGGCGCAAAACAGCTTATTTTTAATGCGTTGATGGCAACCGTTGAAGATGAAGATGAAGTCATTATTCCCGCGCCGTATTGGGTTTCATATCCAGATATGGTCCGTCTAGCCGACGGTGAGCCGGTGATTGTTCCTTGCTCTGAACAAAGTGGTTGGAAGCTTACCAGCGAGCAGTTGCAAAGCGCACTAACCGATAAAACGCGCTGGTTAATCTTAAATTCGCCCAATAATCCTACGGGGGCTATCTATTCTGCCAGTGAGCTCAAAGCGTTGGCTGAAGTGCTACGAGATTACCCTAATGTTTTAGTGATGTCAGATGACATCTATGAGCCACTGCGGTATCGGGGCATTGGTTATCAGAGCTTTGCGCAGGCAGCACCTGAGTTAGCTGATCGCACTTTAACTGTAAATGGAGTCTCAAAAAGTCACGCGATGACCGGCTGGCGACTCGGTTATGCAGCGGGCCCGGCTTGGCTTATCAGCTTGATGCAGATTTTACAGTCGCAAAGCACCTCTAATCCAAGCACTATTTCGCAGGCTGCCGCCGTTTGCGCACTCACGCAAAATGAGCAATTTTTAGATGGGTGGCGAGACAAATTAGCCAAGCGCCAAGATAAAGTGTTACAGACCATTGCCAGCATTGATGGCTTGAGCGCTGATGCGCCCGATGGTGCTTTTTATGTATTTGCCAACTGTCAGGGGCTGATTGGTAAAAAAACTGCGGATGGAAAAATTCTTAATGATGATGTCGATGTGGCTGCTTGGATCCTCTCACAAGCCCATGTAGCGCTTTTGCAAGGCTCTGCTTTTGGCATGCCAGGATATCTGCGAATTGCGTATGCGGTGGATGATGCACTGTTAGAGAGTGCTTGTGAGCGCTTATCCAATGCTTGTCAGCAACTGGCATAATCCGTATAACTTAATAAGGTGACAAGGTTCATGCTGATGAACCTTGTGCGCGGATTTTCACTCCAATCGAAAGCCTGCTTTCGCTTGTCAGCTTATGGATAAAACATGAATACTGTATTAGTTGGGCAGACTCACGTCACGCCCAGTAAAGTCGTCTGTATTGGCCGCAATTATGTTGAGCATATCACCGAGCTTAATAACGCTGTTCCCGACCAGATGGTCGTCTTCAATAAGCCAAATTCAGCCATTTCTGAGCAATTGCACTGTTTTCATCAAGAGCAATTACATTATGAATCTGAGTTAAGCTTTTTGGTTCGTGATGGTCGCTTAGCTGCAGTCGCTTTTGGTCTTGATTTGACCAAGCGAGGTTTGCAGAACACCCTAAAAGGTAAAGGACTGCCGTGGGAGCGCGCCAAAGCCTTTGATGGCGCAGCTGTTTTTAGCCAATTTGTGGCACTGGATGGGTTAGATATTAATGATTTAAGCATTGAACTAACCATTAATGAGACGCTTGTCCAGCAAGGTCATATCAGCCAGATGATCCACTCTCCACAAGCAATGCTAGAAGAGCTCAGCACTTATACCACGCTTGATGACAATGATATTTTAATGACTGGCACACCTAAAGGGGTTGGCACGATTGCCAAAGGCGATCGCTTTTTGGGAATTGTAAAATGTCAGGGCAAAACGTTAATTGAAGCATCTTGGCAGGCTCAGTAAGAGCGTTTTAAATTAGTCTCGACAAGGCTACTTAAGGCCAGTCAGTTAAGCTGACTGGCTTTTTATCATCTGGGTTAGCGGTTTAAACTCTCGGATGTTTGCCAACTCACACTGCCAATATGGTTCGAGCGTTTCAGTGCCAGTAACCGCAGCAGTGGCTTGGCATGCTCTTCAAGGTTAACCACTTGTTCGGGCAGCAGTTGGTTCACTAATGCCGCGCAGCGGGCCACCGTGCTATCACTGCGGTCGGACTCAATCATTGTGATATAAGCCCAGTAATAGGCATTTTCTAACTGATTTGGGTCTTGCTCCTGCATCAGTGAGAGTCGCATTGCAGCCGCCACTTGGCCATTTTGTTCTGCAACCTGTTGATAAAGTTGCTGCGCTTTTTGGCTATCTGCTTTGATTCCGATGCCATATTCATAGCAATAGGCAAGATTGAGTCGGGAAAACCAATCTTGATTATTGGCGCCGCGAATAAAATAACTAAGCGCCTCTTCGGTGTCATAACATGGGCTATCAGGACAGCTATAAATAAAGCCCAGCAAACCATAAGCAGCGGGATCTTCAAGAGTGACAGATAAGCTTAATTGTTCAATTGCTTTGGCAAAGTTAGGTTCGTTTTTTTGGGTTAGCCAACAACGCGCCGCCCAACAGGCATAAGGCGATTGAACCCGCCGAGCTTTTTTCTCTAGCCAGCGCCGCGCCCGCCATTTGCGCCCTAAGATCAAAAAGCCGATATCAAAGCTTAATAACCCTAACAGATAATTACGCCACACAGCTTGCGGATGATAATGGCTATCGGTTGCGTCGCTATCGCTCCAAGCCAGTAATAGCTTGTTTTCGTTTTCTCTGGCATGGGGATTATCAGCCAAATTTGGCCCTTTACTGACCTGCACAAAGTCGTGAATCACGTAAATAATCACCAAAAAACAAAGCACTGGCACAATTAGCAGGCCACCACCAAAAGAGTGCAATTCACGGATGTAATAAAGCAGATACGTCTGCGTAGAAGCAATGGCGATCGCCGCAGCTAGCAGCAAGATGCCGACAACAATGAGTTTCATAACTATTTTTAACTTAATGCAGAAGGGAGCGAGCCTAGCATTTTTTTAACACCAAGCCACTAATTTTCGCTAACAGAGATTAATCTACCTGCGCACGAAATAACCGACAAGCTTTTTTACTCTTTTTTGTCAGGTTGTTAGCAAGATTCATCGGTAAGGACCGCATTTTTGTCAATTCCTAAGCGTTTCATTCGCGACAGTAAGGTTGTGCGTTTTACGCCTAGTTTTTGCGCTGCACCGCGAGGGCCTGCCACGATTCCATTGGTTGCTTTTAAGGCGCTGATAATCTGGTCGTACTGGTGGTGATCAGGTTTTGGCTCTGGCATAACTTTGTGGCTAAATGAGCTAAAGTCAAACTCACTTTGAATATTAAGCTCTGGCGGTAAGCAAAGTTCTCGACCTGGCGAGAGTAACACTGCGCGTTCAACCACATTTTCTAACTCACGCACATTGCCCGGCCATGGATGCTGCTGGAGCTGTTGGAGCACTTTGGCTGGAATACTGTTAATTTCTCGGCCCAAACGGCGCGCCGCTTTAAAAGCAAAAAACTTAACTAATGTCGGAATGTCTTCGAGGCGTTCTCGAAGTGGCGGCAGACGTACCGGGAACACATTGAGCCGATAGAAGAGATCGCTGCGAAAGCTTTTATCTTCAACCATCTGTTTGAGATCTCGATTGGTTGCCGCGATAAGGCGAACATCGACCTGAATCAGTTTGCTACCACCGAGTCGTTCAAATTCTTGCTCTTGGAGAACTCGTAATAGTTTGGGTTGCAACTCAAGCGGCATATCGCCTATTTCATCTAAAAATAGGCTGCTTTGATGGGCTAGCTCAAAGCGGCCTGCTCGGCTGGTGCTCGCGCCAGTAAAAGCGCCTTTTTCATGACCAAATAGATCGCTCTCTAATAAGCCGGCAGGCATGGCGGCGCAGTTCATTTTGATCATGCGTTTGCCATTGCGTGGACTCAGTTGATGAATCGCTTTGGCAAATAACTCTTTACCAGTTCCGGTTTCGCCTAATAGTAATACGCTGCAGTCGGTTTTCGCGACGATCTCTATCTGTTTCATCACATCACTGATAGCACTGCTGCGACCGATGATTTGATCAAACTGATGATCGATCTGGTCGATTTGCTCACTTAAATAGTGATTTTCATGCACCAACTGTTCTTTAAGTGATTTGATCTGCTGATAGGCGCGGGCATTATCGATGGCGATTCCGACGCGTTCAGCGATTTGCTCAAGCAGATCGAGCCGATTTTGGCTAAAACTGTTGGTATTTGGTTCGCCATGGGCCACTTTTAAAACGCCGCAGACTTTGCCTGCATAGATAATTGGCAGTAATCCTAGTTGATGAGATGAGGCCGGCCACAAATCAAACAGCTTTTGCTCTGAGAGCGCCATATCATCATCACTGTTAAGCGAGTGAAGTGAGCGTTTGGCATGTTCAAAAACGTGGCGACTTTGACTTTTGTTACTCAGTGAGCGCTGTTCACACAGCGATATCTCCTGAGAGTTAAAAAAGAAGGTGCTGTAGCTGATGTTATGTTTAGGTTCGGTATCTGGCAGCGTGATGGTAATGGCATCAAGGGCAAAATAGCGGTGGATTTCTCGGGCTATCTGCAAAATCACTTTATCTAACTCGCGTTGGGCTAGCACCGAATTGGTGACATTGACTAACACATGAAAGTCATCGCGCTGCTGACACAACTGATTTTCCTGATAACGCAGTTCAACGTGCGATTGCAAGTGAGCCAGCGCAATGGATAATGAATGGGTCAGCACTTGGGTGTCTTCAAAGGGCTTTTCACTTAAGATTTCACACAAGTTATAACGGCCCTGAGTATCAACCAGTGGCAGGGCTGCATAGTAATTAAATTCAGGATAGTTAGCCTGTTGATAGAGCGCCGGATAGCGTTGGATAAACTCTTCACGGCTCAGTTTTAGAACTTGTCGAGTCGTTTGAATCTGATGCAGCGGGCCATTTTCAAATAATCCGGGCTGTTCAAAGCTGCGGTATTTTGGGTCATAAATATGCCAACTCAATTGCTCAGAGCCAGAAACCAATAATGTTGGTTGGCAATGCGCCGGGTGCGCCGCTAACTTCTGCTGCAGGCAACCCAAGAACTCCTCGATAGTAAATTGCTCAAGGAGCTGATGAGTCAAATCCAGCCAAAATGTCGATTGCGTATGATCGTTGGTTGTTATGAACATGACTATCTCGCTGAAGCATATATGAGCACAGAACAGCTGCCTTAAATACCCGCCACAGCGTCACTATTTAAGACCATCTGTTCTTAAGGCAATAGGTTCGAAATAGCCGATTTGATGATAATGAAACATCTCTACTATGCGCGTAAATCAGCCATATCGATAAAGCCATATTATTTGTAAGGCATTATATCGATTTGGTGTGTTCAATAACCGAAACTTGATCAACAAATACGCGGAAGAGGCTCAAAATAAGGTAGATCTAAGGTGCGCACAACCCCATAAGCGCCTTTAACGCGAACGCCTGATTTTGTCTGAACCTTGCCGATGACAGCTGCATTAGTGCCTAAATGGTGCTGGTGGAGCGCATTTAACACCTGCTCGGTTGCGCTATTTTTGCAGATAATAACCAGCTTACCTTCATTGGCCAGATTAAGTGGGTCAAGCCCTAATAACTCGCACATGCCGCGAACCGCATCACTGATAGGCAATTGCGTTTCACTCACTTCAAAGCCAAGTCCACTGGCTTTGGTAAATTCGTGCAAAATAGCATTTACGCCGCCACGGGTGGCATCGCGTAAGGTATGAACACCTTCAATGTGAATCAGTGGTTCAACCAAGGGCCAGAGCAGGGCACAATCGCTTTGCAACGCATCGCCCAAACCTAAGTTTTCGCGCTGGTTTAAAATAGCGCCGCCGTGATCGCCCAATGTGCCGGTGACAATAATGTCATCTGTTGCACTAATCTGTTCCATGCCCCACTGCACGCGAGCATCAATCACACCAATGCCAGTGGTGTTGATAAATAATTTATCAGCACAGCCTCGACCCACAACTTTGGTATCTCCAGTGACAATCTGAATGTTGGCCTCTTGAGCGGTTTTTGCCATACTCTGAATGATTTTTTCTAAACGAGCGATAGCAAACCCTTCTTCTAAAATTAAGCTGCAGGTCAGATATTGAGCGCAAGCGCCGCCCACTGCTAGATCGTTCGCGGTGCCACAAATGGCCAATTTGCCGATATCACCACCTGGAAACTCTAAAGGGTCAATCACAAAGCTATCGGTGGTCATCGCCAACGTGCCAGCCCCTGAGCTCATGGATGACAGCGCGAGTCGGGCCTGATCTTCACCACGACGCAAATAGGGGTTATCAAACTGTTTAACGAGCAGATTTTCAATTAACTGGCCCATTGCTTGGCCGCCACTGCCGTGCGCTAAGGTAATTACATCGCTGGACATTCATCCTCCAAAGCATATTGATAACAGGCTGCACACGCGCCTTCTGATGACACCATTAATGCTCCAACTGGTTGTTTGGGGGAGCATTGTTTGGCAAATAATGGGCAGTGTTGAGGTTTACATTTACCCGTTAACACATCACCGCAGCGAGCGCCACTTTGCTCACTGACGTCATACTGGCGCGGAGCGAATTTTATCTCCGCATCAAACTGGGCAAAGTCATCACTAAAGCGCATTCCTGATTTAGCAATACTTCCAAGCCCTCGCCATTGGCTTGATTGTTTAAGCGTAAAGACTTTAGCAATCGCATCTTGAGCTTGGCGATTACCTTCACTGCGCACCACTCGGGCATATTGATTTTCGACGCTGCATCGCCCTTGGGCAATCTGTTCGACAATCATCAAAACGCTCTGGAGCATATCAACGGGTTCAAAGCCACTGACCACCAATGGACAGTGATACTGCTGACATAATGGCTGATAGGCATCTGCGCCGATAATCATCGACACGTGGCCTGGACCAAGGAGCGCATCAATTTGTTGATCTGGCGAACTGAGCAGCTCGTTGAGTGTTGGAATAATAGTAATGTGCTGACAAAACCCAAATAGATTGGAAAGTTTAAGTGCCTTGGCTTTGATAAACGTCATCGCTGTGGCGGGCATGGTGGTTTCAAAGCCCAAGGCAAAGAACACCACTGCTCGTGATGGATTTTCTTTGGCAATTTTAAGCGCATCGAGCGGGGAGTAAATCATCCTGACATCGGCGCCTTCACGGCGCGCGTCTAGCAATGAGCCATGGCTACCGGGTACTCGCATGGCATCGCCAAAGGTTAAAAAAATCACCTCGCTGTGGTGAGCTATCTCGATGCAACTGTCGATGCGCCCCATCGGCAATACGCAAACCGGACAACCTGGCCCGTGAATAAAATCAATACTCTCGGGCAGCAGTTTATCTAGGCCAAAGCGAAAAATAGCGTGTGTGTGGCCGCCGCAGACTTCCATAATTCGAAGTGGTGAGCGTGCGCTATAGCGGCTGAGTGTTGCCATCTTTGAATTGATCAGCGCGAGAGTTTTTTGAACTTTATCTGCATCGCGATATTCATCAATCCAGCGCATAGCTGCCACCGCCATTATTTAAAAAGGCGCCTACATCACTTTCTAGCTCACACATTTGCTCAAGCGTTGCGAGTGTTTCTTTGGCTTGTTGCTCATCTAATACGCTCATGGCAAAGCCCACGTGAACGAGGACCCACTGGCCAAGTCGCGACTGGCCGTTTTCATCGCAGCTGCCAATCAGAGATAGATCGACTTCACGCCGAGCGCCGCCTACGGCGATAATGCCGATATCTGGCTGGTTGTCATCCAAGGCAATCAGCTGCGCTGGTGTTCCTATGCACATTGTTGCGCCTCCAACCAGCTCATCCACTCATCTATCCCTTCCCCAGTGGTGGCGCTAATAGGGATGATAGTTAACTCAGGATTAACCTGATGGGCATATTCCATACATTGCCTAAGATTAAAATTAACGTGTTCTAACAAATCCGTTTTATTAATCAACAGTAATGAAGAAGCTGCAAACATATGCGGGTATTTCAGTGGTTTATCTTCACCTTCAGTTACTGATAATAAGGCGACTTTGTGTTTTTCACCTAAATCAAAATCAGCTGGGCAAACCAAGTTTCCGACATTTTCGATAAAAACGTAGCTGCCATCGGTTGGTTCGAGTCGATGCAGCGCATCGTGGATCATTTGCGCATCCAGATGACAGCCTTTGCCGGTGTTAATTTGCAGCGCTGGTGCCCCAGTTGTTTCAATGCGATGTGCATCATTTTGAGTTTGCTGGTCACCTTCAATGACATAACAAGAATGCTCTGGTAGCAGGCGTTTAAGCGTTTCAACTAGCAAGGATGTTTTGCCCGAACCTGGGCTTGAGACGAAATTGAGCGCTAAGAGTTGATGGCTGGCAAAATGCTCCCGGTTATGGGCAGCTTGCAGATTATTCTTCGCCAGCACTTGCTGCTCAATATTAATGGTGCGCTTTACGCCGGTAACATTGGGTTGAGATGTCTCGGTGCTTGGTGCGTCCACATGGTAATGAATGTGGTGGTGCACATCCCCGTGGTGGTAATAATGGTGGTGTACTTCGATGTAACTGGCTTTTTGCGAGTCATCGTGGTGGTGATGGGCATGAGCTTCGTGATGATGATCATGTTCATGTTCATGTTCATGCTCGCTTTCATGATGGTGATGGGCGCTGTCATACATTTCGACATCGCCTTCACCACAACCGCAAGTACTACACATATTGGATCCTTAAAGACCTCTGCGTCTTTTTTCTCAATAACGATTTAAATAATTTCGATTCGCTCTATGGTGACGTCATTGTCGGCATCGATATTTAAGTCATGGCTGCCACAGTGCGGGCAAACCTTCACCATCGACGAAAGCAGTTCGACTTCTTTTTGGCAATGGTTACAAAAGCAGTGAGCCGTTTGTAACTCAAGATGCAGTTTGCAGCCATCGGCCAGCGTTTCCCGGCAGACCAGCTCAAAACAAAAATCCATCGCAGCTGGTTCAACACATGAAAATGCGCCCACCCTTAGCCAAACATCGGTAATCGCTCTAGCGCCATTGGCGCGAGCAAATTGCTCAACTGTTTCGATGGTTTGTTGGCAAAGTGTAATTTCATGCATGGAACGTCTCGAAAAACAAAAACAACTTACATCTGATTTAGCAAAACCAGTGCCAAACTCTTAGCGCTCATGCTACGCCAAGCTTATGGCTGTCGAGTTGATGCGTAACAAGTTCTTTTTAAATGCATCTTTAAAACCAATAACCAATTGAAATAAAAGTATTTTATTTGATTTTATCGGGTTGGTGCGAAAAATGCTGCATCTACCATGAAAGATGATTTGCTCGTGCAAATTACGCAATGTCAGTCACAAGTGAATGACCTAAAAGCTGTGAGTTAGCAGGCCTTTAAATACTGGCCAGGTCCCGTCAGTCGTGCGCTGATTCACCGCTTCAGGCTCAGACGTTAAGGCGCGGAAAAATGACGTTGATGTGTCGACAAAAATGTCATCTGTGGTGATCTCGTCAGAAATGACGACTGCCAGATCCCCAAGCCAATGTGACGTCAAGCTAAGCAAAGAGAGAGATTATGAACCGTTTTGTAATTGCTGATCCGAGCTTGTGTATCGGCTGCAATACCTGCATGGCGGCGTGTTCCCAGACACACCTTCAGCAAGGATTGCAGGGCGAGCCCAGGTTAAAGGTGATGCGCACCGAGCAGGAATCTGCTCCGCAGATGTGCCATCAGTGTGAAGATGCGCCATGTGCGACTGTTTGTCCGGTGGGCGCTATCCGCCGTGAAAATGATGCCATTGTGCTCAATGAGAGCCTTTGTATCGGTTGTAAATTGTGTGCCATTGCCTGTCCATTTGGGGTGGTTACGATAAGTGGCTCTCGGCCCGTTGATATTCCCGATGATGTCGCCACCGATAAAGCACCTTTGCCTGAGCGTGAAACCTTGCCTGTCAGTTCGTTGCTCGATTGGCACAAAGGCGTGCGCGCGGTTGCCGTGAAATGTGATTTGTGCGCCTTTAGTGACCAGGGGCCAGCATGTATTTCAACCTGTCCTACCGGGGCCATTATTGAAGTAAGCGAAGCGGCAATTGCCCAATCAAATGAACGCAAACGCATTCAGGCAGCACTTCCGCAGGCCAATCAGCTGGTTATTACCTCATTGCACGATAAACCTGTTTCTGGAGGGCAAAAATGAATCATTCGCTAGCCTTGCTCATGGTTGCTCTGGGCTTGTTTATGATAAGTGCGCTGGTATCGCTGTGTTTGCCAAAATTGGAAGCCTTGGCGATTCGTTTAAGTGGTTGTTTAACCGCGCTGGCAGGTGTTGTTGCTATTGTCGCGATTTGGCCAGTGCTGATTCACACCCAAGTGGTGAATGCCCAGTGGGCTGGACCATTTGCCCAATTTGCCCATTTAACCGTGCGCTTGGATGCTCTGGCCGCGTTTATGGTGTTGGTGATTAGCTTATTGGCAACCATCTCGGCGATCTATTCGATTGGTTATCTTGAACATTATCGCGGTCGCGGCGCTTGGGCGCTGGGCTTTTTTATGAATATCTTTATTGCCTCGATGATAGCGCTAGTGATTGTTGATAATGCCTTTTATTTCATCGTGTTATTTGAGGCTATGTCGTTATCATCCTATTTTCTGGTGATTGGCGAACAAGATGAATCCTCAGTTAGTGCGGGCTTTTTATATTTTCTGATTGCCCATGCCGGCTCCGTGCTCATTATGCTGTCGTTCTTCTTGATGTATCGCGGTTCTGGGAGCCTTGATTTTGCCTCATTTCGACAGTTTCACCCAGGAGCGCTGCAAGCTTCCATTATCTTTTTATTAGCCTTTTTTGGCTTTGGTGCCAAAGCGGGGATGTTGCCGCTGCATGGCTGGCTACCACGGGCTCACCCGGCAGCTCCATCTCATGCTTCAGCAATGATGTCTGGGGTGATGGTTAAAATTGGGATCTTCGGGATTATCAAAGTCGGTGTTGATTTGCTTGGTGCCGAGCAAGCGTGGTGGGGCGTGGTGGTCTTAGCCTTTGGCGCGGTCTCTTCGGTACTCGGCGTGCTTTACGCTCTGGCCGAACATGACATTAAGCGGCTACTTGCTTACCACACAGTTGAAAACATCGGCATTATCCTGATGGGCGTTGGAGCGGGAATGATAGGGATTGCCACTCACCATCCACTGTTGGCGCTGATTGGGTTGCTGGGCGCGTTGTATCACTTAATTAACCATGCGGTATTTAAAGGGTTGTTATTCCTCGGTGCTGGCGCGGTGATTGAGCAGGTGCATACCAAGGATATGGAAAAAATGGGTGGTTTGGCAAAACGGATGCCACACACTGCATTAGCCTTTTTAATCGGTTGTATGGCGATTGCCGCACTGCCACCACTGAACGGGTTTGTCAGTGAATGGTTCACCTATCAATCGTTATTCTCTTTAACTTTACATCACCATATGTGGCTGCAACTGGCCGGTGCCATCGCCATTATTTTGCTGGCGATTACCGGTGCTTTAGCGGCGATGTGTTTTGTCAAAGTCTATGGCGTGAGTTTTTGTGGCCGCGCGAAAAGTGAAGCGGCTGAAAATGCTCATGAAGAAGCGCTTAGTATGCGCATTGCCATGGGATTGCTTGCGCTTTTGTGTGTCGTATTAGGACTGGGTGCATGGAAAATTGCACCGGTGCTCACCTCGATTGCCGCGCAGCTTGCCCACAGTTCGGCAACGACTATTTCGGCCGGTTCTCTGGCGGTTATGCCCGGCAGCCACGCCTTGACGGCGCTGAACGCTCCGCTGTTATTTGTGCTACTGCTAGCGCTGCCATTACTCCCTTTGATTATTGCGGGCGTTTTGCGCCAAGGGCGTCTTGGTTTTCGTCGGCGCGGCGATCCATGGGCTTGTGGTTATGGTTATGAGCAAGAGATGGCTATTTCTGCCAAAAGCTTTGCTCAGCCGTTGCGAGTCTTCTTTAGTGGTTTGTATCAACTGCGTAAAACGCTTGATTTATCACCGCTTCTGCATCGCGGCTTAAGTGGCGCCGAACGTGGGGCCGCCTTCGTTGAACCGGGTTTTGATAATTATTTGGTAATGCCTGTGGTTAGAGCAACGCAGCGTTTGAGCCGGGTTGTGCAATGGATCCAGTTCGGTGATTTTCGTGCCTATTGCTTGTATGTGGTCGTGGCGCTGTTGGTCTTACTGTTTGCGGTCATGCTTTAGGAGAAACACTTATGACACAACATTCTCTGTGGTTTGCTCTGTTATGTGGATTGATTCAGGCGATTATTTTGTTGGTCTTAGCGCCATTTTTCGCCGGATTATCCCGGGTTTTGCGCGCCAAAATGCATACCCGTAAAGGGCCGCCTATCTGGCAGGAATACCGCGATCTGGTCAAATTAATGGCTCGTCAAGAAGTTGCCCCAAGTGGCAGCGGTAGTGCTTTTCGCATCGCGCCGTTTATTTTGTTGGGTACGTTGCTGGTGGTTGCGATGGCGTTGCCAATGATCACCGTGCAGTCCCCATTTTTTGCTGGCGGCGACATTATTACGCTGATTTACCTGTTTGCGATTTTTCGCTTTTTCTTTGCGCTGGCAGGGCTTGATTCAGGCAGTCCTTTTGCTGGAATCGGCGCAAGTCGCGAAATGAACTTAGGCGTTCTGGTCGAACCAACTCTGATGCTCTCGCTGATTGTGGTCGCGCTAATTGCAGGCTCGACCAATATTTCGCTCATTAGTCACACCTTAGCTCAAAGCTGGCAATTTCCAACGGCTACTGCTCTGGCACTTATTGCTTGTGCTTTTGCGGTGTTTATTGAAATGGGCAAAATTCCGTTTGACGTCGCTGAAGCTGAACAGGAGCTTCAAGAAGGCCCGTTGAGTGAATACTCCGGCGTTGGCTTGGCGTTGATGAAATGGAGTTTGAGCCTAAAACAGGTGGTGGTTGCCGCGTTGTTTCTGGCGATTTTTATTCCGTTTGGTAAAAGCGTTTCGCCCACATTTATCGGTGTGATTGGTGGCTTTGTGGCGCTGCTCATTAAATTAGTGGTGGTCTTTGTGCTGGCAGCTCTTGTTGAGAATGCCATGGCCCGAGGCCGGTTTTTGCTAACCGATCGGGTGACCTGGCTGGGATTTGGAATCGCCGCTTTGGCCTTCGTATTTTTCCTGACCGGGATTTAAGCTAAGGAGTTGTTTTTCATGATGATGCATATAGCCCTGGCAACGATGCTCTTGCCGTTTATCGGGGCGCTGTTGATTGCTATTTTACCCAAACGATGTGGGCCTGCGCTCTGTTCGTTATTGGCGTTAGTGGCAACACTGGGAATGGCTTCTTTGGCCTATTTGTTCTGGCAAAATGGCCAGCACGAAACCACCTTGGTTCTCTATCAGATTGGTCATATTCAGCTGTTTGGCTTTCGCTTGGATAAAGTCAGTTTGTTGATTGGCTTTGCGGTGGTCTCACTTGGATTTTTAGTCAGCCTTTACTCATGCGGCTATATGAGTATGGGCAACCGTGAACACCCGCAAACTGGTGATAATCGCTATTGGGCATTTCTGCTGATTTTTATCGGCGCCATGGCCGGTTTAACGCTCTCTTCAACCATTTTGGGTCAGTTGCTGTTTTTCGAAATCACGGGCGGTTGTTCATGGGCTTTGATTGGCTATTACCAAAGCGAAAAATCCTTAAAAGCGGCGCTTAAAGCACTATTAGTGACGCACGTTGCTTCATTGGGATTGTACATCGGTGCTGCGTGGTTATTCGCCAAAACCGGAACGTTCGATTTGGCCGCGATGGCGCAGCTTGATGAGCCAAGCAAACTGGTGGTTATTGGCGGTATTTTATTTGCGGCTTGGGGTAAATCAGCGCAGCTACCAATGCATGTTTGGCTGCCAGATGCGATGGAAGCGCCAACGCCTGTGAGTGCTTATCTGCATGCCGCATCCATGGTTAAAGTCGGGGTGTATATTTTTGCCCGGGCAATTCTCTCAGCTGGAAACGTGCCGCATGTGATTGGTGTCGTTGGCGTTGTCATGGCGGTGATTACACTGATTTATGGCTTCTTTATGTATCTGCCACAAAAAGATATGAAGCGGCTGCTTGCCTACTCAACGATTACTCAGTTGTCCTATATATTTTTGGCGTTGTCACTGTCGATATTCGGCTCGCATGAAGCATTCAACGCTGGGGTTTCTTATATCTTCAACCACGCTTATGCGAAAAGCTTGTTCTTCTTAGTTGCCGGCGCTTTGAGCTACAGCTGCGGGACGCGTTTACTGCCGCGCTTTAAAGGGATGTTGCGCAAATTACCGCTGTTAGGAATTGGTTTTTGCGTGGCCGCGATGGCGGTGACAGGCGTGCCTCCGTTTAACGGCTTCTTTAGTAAATTCCCACTGTTTGCTGCAGGTTTTGCCATCAGTGCCAAACAACTGTGGTTAATTCCGTTGATGATTGTGGTGCTCTTTGAATCGGTCGCAAGCTTTGCGTGGTTCTTGCACTGGTTCGGTAAAACAGTTCCTGGGGAGCCTTCAGAAACCATCGCCAATGCCAGCGAAGTACCCGTTTCAATGAAATTGGTGCTGGTGGTGCTGATCGTTATGTCACTTATTTCGAGCGTAATCGCTGCGCTCTGGTTGCAATAGGAAAGGATTATGACCGGAAGTTATCTTGTCATTCAATTTGCCGGGTTGCTTATCATCACATCGATGTTGGTGATTATTGCCCGGCGGCCAACCACTTCTGCTTGGCTGTATAGCCTGCAGTCGCTGGTGTTGGTGGCCACTTTTATTGCGCTAGGCCATCTGCTTGGCGCAGATGAGCTGTATAAGTGGTCGATTAGTGCCTTTGTCACCAAAGTTCTTTTGGTGCCGGGGATCATGTTATTGGCGCTGCGTAAAATGGACCGCTCTGCTGTGGCACCATTAATTTCAACGCCTGTCCTTGTGGCTATTGCGGTGGTGATTGTTTTAATCAGTTTTGCCGCCGTTGAGCCAGTTACGTTGCCAATGAATCCTGCTCTAAAACCAGTACTGGCTATTTCTTTGGGCCATTTCCTACTGGGTATTTTATGCATCGTTAGTCAGCGCAATATCCTTAAACAGATTTTTGGTTATTGCTTGATGGAAAACGGCGCTCATCTGACGTTGGCGCTGCTGGCCTATCGCGCGCCTGAGTTGGTTGAAATTGGTATTGCCACCGACTCTATTTTTGCGGTCATCGTGATGGTGCTGATGGTGCGTAAGATTTACCGGACATTGAACACGCTCGATGTCCGTCAACTGACACAACTGAAAGGGTGATTGAGGATGAGTAATAATGAACTGATGTTCACCCTGCTGGCCATTCCACTGGTCGCATCGGCGTTAACGTTTGCTTGCCAATGGGTCTTTAGCAATAAGAAGTTTTGGGTAAGTACACTGCATAGCATAGCCATTGTATTACTGCTTATTTTCACCGCTTATGGAACTTGGCAGGTTTATTCTCAGGGCGATATTTTTGCGCTGGGTAACTGGTTTCATATTGATAGTTTAGCGGCTCTGTTTATGGCTATTTTGGGGCTGATTGGTTTTATGACGGGTCTGCATTCGATTGGCTATATGAACCATGAACTCGCTCACGGTGAAGTCAGTGAAAAAACACTGTGTAATTACTATGGGTTGTTCCATCTATTTCTGTTCACGATGCTGCTGGCTATTACCAGCAATAACCTGATTTTGATGTGGGCTGCTGTTGAAGCAACGACGATTAGTTCTGCCTTTTTGGTCGCAATCTATGGCAAACGGACATCGCTTGAAGCAGGTTGGAAGTACATCATTATCTGTACGGTCGGGGTCGCGTTTGGCTTGTACGCAACGATTTTGGTTTATGCCAATGCGGTGCAAGTCATGCCCGACCCGAATCAGGCGATTTTCTATAGCGCTGTGTTGCCATATGCCAAAATGCTTAGCCCAACGCTCATGAAACTGGCGTTTGTCTTTGCACTGATTGGGTTTGGCACCAAAACCGGATTATTTCCAATGCATGCTTGGTTGCCTGATGCGCACAGCGAAGCGGCAAGTCCAACCAGTGCGTTGCTCTCGGCGGTTCTTCTAAACTGTGCATTGCTGATTATCATCCGTTTCCATGTGTTAGTCAGTATCACGATTGGTAGTGCCTTTTCTGAGCATCTATTGTTGATCTTTGGTTTCTTGTCGGTTGCTGTTGCCGCGTTTTTGATTTTGATTCAGCGCGATATGAAACGGCTATTGGCCTATTCAAGTGTTGAAAATATGGGGCTCATTGCTCTTGCACTTGGCATTGGTGGCCCCCTTGGAACACTCGCAGCAATGCTGCATACCTTAAATCACAGTTTGGCTAAAACCTTGTTGTTCTGTGGCAGCGGGAACGTATTGCTCAAATATGGCAGCCGCGACCTGAACGTGGTGAAAGGCGTATTAAGAGCAACCCCTTTAACTGGTGCTTTGCTCGCCGGTGGTGCGCTGGCGCTTGGTGGGATGCCACCGTTTAATGTCTTTTTAAGTGAACTACTGACGGTAACGGCGGGGATTCGAAGTGGCTATCCTTGGTTAACTGGGTTGTTGCTAATTTTGCTAACCATTGTCCTTGCTGGGCTGGTTCGACTGATTGCTAAAGCGATTTTAGGCCCATGTCCTGATTCACTGCCCAAAGGTGAATTGGGCTGGTTAACGACAACGCCAATGGCTCTGTTGCTGGCTCTGATGTTACTGATGGGGACTCATATTCCCCATTCGGTGAGCCAATTATTAACACAGGCTTCTCAGGTGGTGATGCATGTTGAGCCAGCCCCACAAAATCTGGCGGCAAACTCGATTCCGTCGTCTTCTCTTTCTCCCTCAGCTGTATCTTTGGAGTTAACCCGTGACTGATCAATTTTCTCAAAGCACAAAAGGTGCACAGTATCTGGCAAAAGTCAGTGAAAAATTTCCAAATGCTGTGTTAGCCAGTGAATGGCAGACCGCTGACCAGTTGACCATCACGGTCAAACTCAATGCGCTGCCAGATGTCGTCGAATATGTTTACTACCAGCTTGGTGGCTGGCTGTCGGTCCTGTTTGGTAACGATGAGCGTAAACTCAATGGGCATTACGGCCTTTATTACGTGTTATCGATGGAGCAGGGCGAAAAATGTTGGGTCACCATTAAGGTGTTGGTTAACGGTGATGTTCCAGAATTTCCATCGGTGACCCCAAAAGTTCCGGCAGCTGTTTGGGGGGAGCGTGAAGTCCGTGATATGTACGGCATGATCCCTGTCGGATTGCCTGATGAACGCCGCTTAGTGCTGCCCGATGACTGGCCAGAAGATCTCTATCCGCTGCGCAAAGACAGCATGGATTATCGCCAACGCCCAGCACCAACTACTGATCGCGAAACTTATCCTTTTGACAATGAACTGGGCGATGCCAGTAACCGAGTGGTGCCGATTGGGCCGCTGCACGTCACTTCTGACGAACCGGGACATTTTCGCTTATTTGTTGATGGAGAACAGATAGTTGATGCGGATTACCGGTTATTTTATGTACATCGAGGCATGGAAAAACTGGCCGAAACTCGCATGGGCTATAACGAGGTAACCTTCCTTGCCGACCGCGTATGTGGGATCTGTGGGTTTGCCCACAGTACGGCTTATACCACTTCGGTAGAAAATGCGATGGGCATTGTGGTGCCAGATAGGGCTCGAATGATCCGCTCGATTTTACTAGAGATTGAACGGCTCCATAGCCACCTACTGAACCTGGGTTTGGCTTGCCACTTTACCGGTTTTGACTCTGGCTTTATGCAGTTTTTCCGAGTTCGTGAAAAATCGATGAAGATGGCGGAAATTTTAACGGGTGCCCGTAAAACTTATGGGTTGAACCTCATCGGCGGTATTCGCCGCGATATGCTCAAAGATGACATCATCGCGACTCGCAAACTTGCGCAGCAGATGCGCCGGGAAGTGAAAGATCTACTGGATATCATGATGAGCACACCAAATATGGAACAACGTGGGGTCGGCGTTGGTCGTTTGGATCCGCAAATCGCTCGTGATTTTAGTAATGTTGGGCCAATGGTTCGCGCCAGTGGCCATGCGCGTGATACCCGCAGTGACCATCCATTTGCAGGATATGATTTGATGCCAATGGTTGTTCACTCTGAACAGGGCTGCGATGTGATGTCGCGTCTGTTAGTGCGTATTAACGAAGTCTTCACCGCACTTAATCTGATTGATTATGGCTTAGATAACCTGCCGCAGGGACCGCTGATGGTCGAAGGCTTCACTTATCAGCCGCATAAATTTGCGTTGGGATTTTGCGAAGCGCCACGTGGCGATGATATCCATTGGAGCATGACGGGTGATAACCAAAAACTTTATCGCTGGCGATGCCGCGCCGCTACCTATGCGAACTGGCCAACTTTGCGATACATGTTGCGCGGAAACACGGTCTCAGATGCTCCGCTGATTATTGGTAGCCTTGATCCTTGTTATTCATGTACTGACCGGGTGACCTTTATCGATGTGAATAAACGGCGTAGTAAAACGGTTTCTTATAAAGAGGTCGAACGCTATGGCATTGAACGTAAAAATTCACCGCTGAAATAGGGGACCGGAGAGTAAATCATGCTGAAATTTTTTAAAAAAGCACTAAAAACCGGGGTCGTTACTGGAACCGATCCTCTGACACCGCCGGATGTTGATAAAAACTTTCGTGGCAAACCTGAACACGACAGTTCTCAGTGTATCGCCTGTGGCGCGTGTGTGAACGCATGTCCGGCGAATGCCCTGTCAATCAAAACCGATGTGGCCACCGATACCCAGCACTGGTCGTTATTTTTAGGCCGCTGCATTTTCTGTGCGCGCTGTGAAGAGGTTTGCCCAACAGGAGCCATTGAATTGGGGCAAGAGGTGCAGCTTGCTGCTTGGAATAAAGACGACTTATACATGAAAGCGGACTTTCCAATTCAGCATTGTCGTGAATGTGGCAAACCTTTTGCGGTGACCAAAGAGTTGGAATATGCCAAAGAAGTGTTATTGCAAAGTGGTCAATACACTGATGAACAAACGCTGATAGACCAGCTTTATACCTGCCCAGAGTGCAAACGAAAACACAATGTCACACAGTCGCAGCGGGTGCAGATTAGCCGATTATTACGGGAGGTAAAAGCATGAGTGAACTGATTGGACCTCGTGATAGTCAGGGACAACCTATCCCGGTCAGTATTGATGAAACCGTTGCCCAGATGAAACGCACATTGCTCAACCAGATTGGGCGTTCTGCTTATGTTTATCGCGTCGATTGCGGTGGTTGTAACGCCTGCGAAATTGAAATTTTTGCTTCCATTTCGCCACTGTTTGACGCTGAGCGCTTTGGCATTAAAGTCGTTCCCTCGCCAAGGCATGCGGATATCTTACTCTATACAGGGGCGGTAACACGCTCAATGCGAGTGCCCGCACTGCTTGCTTATGATTCAGCGCCGGATCCTAAAATTGTGGTTTCTTATGGCGCCTGTGGTAATAGCGGCGGCATCTTTCACGATCTTTATTGCGTTTGGGGCGGCACCGATAAAATTTTACCCGTTGATGTGTATATTCCAGGTTGCCCACCAACCCCGGCTGCCACTTTATATGGTTTAGCCATGGCGCTGGGTTTATTGGATCAGAAAATTCATGCTCGCGATGCGTCCCTAAATGACGTCAAACCTGCCGAGCTTCGTCACCCTAAAGTTGCGCCAAGCCTGCGCGTTGCTATTGAGCGCAAAGCGCGAGCTCTAGCCGGTTATCGCTATGGTCATCAAATTGCTGATGAGTTTTTAGCACTATTGGTGAAACCGCAGTCAAGCCAAGCGCTTAATCACTTTTTGCAAGAGCGTGATGACCCTCGCTTAACTGAAATTATGACCCAGCTGGCACAATTAACCGATGAGATTCGAGCATGAGTGAAACGGTGACTTTTTTTGCTCTGCGCCGCAAATTTATCGACGAAAAGCAAAGCCCGGCACAAAGCCAGCAACTGGTCTATTACGGGCTAGCAATTGGCCATCATCTCGGGGTTATTGACTGCTTTGAGCCTGAATTTAGCTGTGATTATGACGATTATCAGCGCTGGCTTGCGCTCATTGAAGAGCCCCATGCACACGCCAAATTAGCAGGGTTGCCAAAATACGGCGAAATTATTATCGATGCGTCTCATGTGGTGATGTTGGCCAAGGCACTGAGCGCCATGAATGAAGATTGTGAGGCTCGGTTTCTAAGTTGGCGCGATCAACTCATGCAATTGCTTGAGATGATCCAACAAGAAAAAGCCATTCACTTAATTGTCCGGAGGCTTAATGACTAACGCAACCAAAGCAATTTTATGTGTCGGTAACGACATGATGGGCGATGACGGGGCTGGTGTGCTGGTTGCCAATATGTTGAACGAGCGCAATAGCGATTGGCAGGTTTATGTCGGTGGCAGTTTCCCTGAAGGTGAAAGCGCGGCGATTCGACAATGCGCGCCTAAAACCTTAGTGATTGTCGATGCTACTGAAATGGGCTTGCAGCCTGGCGCCATTCGTCAGATTGACCCGGATATGATTGGTGAAATGATGCTGATGAGTACCCACAGTATGCCGCTTAATTTTCTCATCGATGATCTAAAAGAAGCGGTGGGCGAAGTGGTGATGATTGGCATTCAACCTGACATCGTCGGATTTTGCTATCCCATGACTGAGGCGGTCAAAGATGCCAGTGTCCAGCTGGCGCAATTGCTTAATGACGCCAAAGAACTCTGGCGGCAACTGCCTCCGCTTATCGATGAAATGGCTGACGAGTCTTGTTTATGAGCTTCGTCACCTTCGTCATTTGTGTCGAAATGACGAGAAATTAGGCAATTTTTATTTCATTATTTTTAGTTAATTTATTGAAATATATATAAAAAATAAATTGGCTTGGATTATGTATAGCAAATACAAAATAGCGGTATCCAGGCGTTTTATACCGAATACTAACAATGGGAGTGCTCATGAATCGTTTTATTTTGGCGGATGCAAATAAATGCATCGGCTGTCGGACTTGTGAGGTAGCCTGTGTCGTGGCTCACGATGCTCACGGCGATGTAACCGAAGTTGATCCAATTAATTTCACCCCACGAATTCGAGTTATCAAAGGTGGCAATATCAGCACTGCCACATTATGCCACCAGTGCGAAGATGCTCCTTGCGCGAATGTTTGCCCTAACGGGGCGATTCGTCGCGAAGGTGATTTTGTTCACGTCTTACAAGATCGTTGCATCGGCTGTAAAACCTGTGTTGTGGCTTGCCCTTATGGCGCAATGGAAGTGGTCACTCATCCGGTCGTTCGTAATACCGGAGCGGCAGTGAATGTGGTTGTCGAAAAAGCCGAAGCCAATAAATGTGACCTGTGTTATGACAAACCTGAAGGCCCATCGTGTGTCAGCGTCTGTCCGACCAAAGCTCTGCGGTGTGTCGACCGTAGTGAACTGGCCAAAATGAATGCTGAAAAACGTCGCCGCGCCGCACTCGATGCCAGCGCCTCAATTTTCTAAGATTCCAGGATTTAAAGATGAAAAAAGTAACTACTGTATGTCCTTATTGCGGGGCTGGCTGTAAATTAAATCTGGTCGTTGAAGATGGCAAAATCATTCGTGCCGAAGGGGCTGATGGTGCTACAAACCAAAACGAACTATGCCTAAAAGGCTATTACGGCTGGGATTTCTTAAACGATACTAAATTATTAACTCCTCGTATTCGCGAACCAATGATCCGGCGTAAACGCGGCGAACCATTTGAAGTGGTGAGCTGGGACGAAGCGATTAAATATACTGCTAAGCGCTTAAGCGAAATTAAAGAGCAATATGGTCCTCGCTCGATTATGACCACTGGTTCATCGCGTGGTACTGGTAACGAAACTAACTTCGTGATGCAAAAATTTGCCCGTGCGGTGATTGGTTCAAACAACGTAGACTGCTGTGCTCGTGTTTGCCATGGTCCATCAGTGGCGGGTCTTCGCGAAACGTTAGGTAACGGTGCGATGAGTATTTCAATCTCAGGGATTGAAAAATCAAACTGTTTGCTAGTTTTCGGTTATAACTGCGCTGATTCACACCCAATTGTGGCGCGACGCGTGGTTAAAGCTCGTGAAAACGGCGCTAAAATCATTGTTTGTGACCCTCGTAAAATTGAAACAGCCCGTATTGCCGATCAACATCTGCAACTGCATAACGGCTCAAATATGGCGCTGGTTAACGCCTTCATTCACACCTTGATTGAAGAAAATCTTTACGATAAAGAATACGTTGCCAAATATACCGAAGGGTATGAAAAACTTTGGGACGTCGTAAAAGATTACGCGCCAGAGCAGGTCGAAGAGATTACTGGTGTGCCAGCAGGTGATGTTCGCCAAGCTATGCGCACTTATGCCGCTGCGCCATCTGCGGTCATTATGTGGGGGATGGGCGTGACTCAGTTCGGTCAAGGTACCGAAGTGGTTAAAGGCCTTTCAACTGTTGCTGCATTAACTGGTAACCTTGGCCGAGAAGGCGCAGGGGTAGCTCCTGTTCGTGGCCAGAATAACGTGCAAGGTGGCTGTGACATGGGCGTTCTGCCTGATTTGTTCCCAGGCTATCAAAAAGTGACTGACCCTGCCGTTCGTGAAAAATTTGCGAAAGCTTGGAATATCGACCCTGAAAAAATGGATAAAGAAGTCGGTGTTCGTATTACTCAGGTGCCTCATTTGGCTCTTGAAGGTAAAGTCAAAGCGTATTACATCATGGGTGAAGATCCGCTGCAGACTGAAGCTGACTTAGGGTTGGTTCGTAAAGGGATTGAAGCGCTCGATTTCTTGGTTGTTCAGGATATCTTTATGACCAAAACCGCCGCTCAAGCCGATGTTTTACTGCCAGCAACCTCATGGGGTGAACACGGTGGTGTCTTTACTTGTGCTGACCGTGGCTTCCAACGCTTTGAAAAAGCCATCGAACCTAAATATAACGTCAAACGTGACTGGGAAATCATTTCATTGATCGCCACCGAAATGGGTTATCCAATGCACTATGACGACAACAAACAGATTTGGGATGAATTGCGTGAGCTTTGCCCACTGTACTACGGTGCAACTTACGAAAAAATGGAAGGTTTAGGACACGTTCAGTGGCCATGTACAACACTGGATCATCCTGGAACACCATTCTTGTATAGAGATAACCAGTTCTCCACTCCAAGCCATAAAGCGCAGTTGTTCGCAACGCAATGGCGCGGCCCAGCTGAACGGCCAAGCAAAGATTTCCCACTGGTATTATGTACCGTGCGTGAAGTTGGCCATTACTCGTGCCGGTCAATGAGTGGTAACTGTGCTGCTTTGCGTACTTTGGCGGATGAACCTGGATTTGTGCAGATTAATCCTGAAGATGCAGTCAAACTAGGAGTTGTTGATCAGCAGTTAGTTTGGGTTGAATCGGCTCGCGGTAAAGTGATTACCCGCGCCAATTACAATGACCGCATCAACAAAGGTGCTGTCTATATGACTTACCAGTGGTGGATTGGTGCTTGTAACGAGTTGACTCAAGATAATCTAGACCCAACTTCAAAAACACCTGAAACGAAATACTGTGCGGTGAAAGTTAGTGCCATTGACGATCAGGTTTGGGCTGAAAATCATACAGCGCAAGTCTACAGCGAGTTAAAAGCACGGCTTCGTAATGCAGTCGATCAAGCTGTTGGTGCTTAAATTGGTATGAGTCAGGCGGTTGCGATTCGTATTCAAGGAACGATTCAAGGGGTAGGATTTCGCCCGTTTATTTGGCAGTTGGCTAAGCAGTATCAACTGTCTGGGGATGTGTGTAACGATGGCTCTGGCGTGTTAATCAGAGCCTATCCTATCCCTGACTTGCATCGTTTTACACAGGATTTGCGTATGCATGCACCGCCTTTATCTGATATCCAAAACGTGGGGTGGCAGTTTTTTCACTGGCATCAGCCACCCCCGAATTTTTCCATTCGAGCCAGTTGTCTGGATGGCAGTCAAACCGCGATTGCGCCGGATGCGGCAACGTGTCCTGAGTGTTTAACCGAAATTTTTGACCCAACGAGTCATCGTTACCTTTACCCATTTACAACCTGCACGCACTGTGGCCCACGTTTTAGCGTAATTGAAGCGCTGCCCTATGATCGCGAGCGTACGAGCTTGCGTGAATTTCCCTTGTGTCCGAGTTGCTTAAAAGAGTATCAATCGCCCGATAATCGGCGTTTTCACGCTGAATCAACGGCTTGTCCCGATTGTGGGCCAACGCTTATGTGGCGTTCTCATTGCTCTTTGCCTGCTAATCTGGCTCCACTGGATGCGGCGATTGAGATGCTGCAACAAGGTAAGATTATTTTACTGAAAGGGTTAGGTGGTTTTCATCTGGTGTGTGATGGCACCAATGAGCAAGCTCTGGCAACGCTTCGCCAGAAAAAGCGGCGGATGAGTAAACCATTTGCGCTGATGGTGCCTAATCGTCAGTGGCTGGCCAAGCTTGTGGTGGCGGAGCAACTGGAAGCTGCGCATCAGTTACTGGCCTCAAGTGTTGCGCCCATCGGTTTATTTAAACGCCGAGATGATGCGCCAATTGCCTCTTTAGTGGCACCGATGCTTGATGAGCTAGGTTTAATTTATCCATCAAATCCGCTGCAACACATGCTTTCGCGAGCTCTCAATCGGCCTTTGGTGCTCACCTCTGCAAATCTGTCCGCTCAAGCGCCGATGCTTGATGATGAGCAGGTTTTTAAAGAGCTAGCCTCTGTTTTTGATGGTTTGCTGGGACATAATCGAGCAATTGTTACGCGGGTTGACGACTCACTGCTGCGGCTTGATTCTTCCCAGCAACCGATTATGCTTCGCCGCAGCCGTGGTTATGTGCCACAAAGCTGCAGCATTGATGAATCGCTTCGATTATCTGCTCCATTGTTGGCAATGGGCTCAGATCTTAAAAATACCTTCGCGCTGGCTCGTCAAAATGAGGTGATTTTAAGTGCCCATTTCGGTGATTTAGCACCATTATCGGTGCAAAATCAGTATCAGAGCGCGATTGAACATTATCTGAAACTTTATCAGCTGCATCCGCAATGGATTGTGCTGGACGCACATCCAGGCTACTACAGCCATCAGATAGGGCAAGCTCTGGCAGATAAGCTCGATGCGCAGGTTATTGAGGTCTATCACCACCATGCACATGTGGCAGCCGCGATGGCGGAGGCTCATGTTAAAGCCTCTCACAAAGTGGTTGGAATTTGTCTTGATGGCCTAGGTATGGGCAACGATGGCGCTTTGTGGGGCGGTGAGTGCTTAGTTGCTGACTATCAAGGCTTTGAGCATGTTGGTGGGCTGCCTGCTGTGGCTCTGCCTGGGGGCAATTTAGCCTCACGTCAGCCATGGCGAAATCTATTAGCGCAGTGGCTGGCGTTTGTGCCAGATTGGCAAAAGCGCTGGCCCGAAGAGCTTGCTGATTGCCCAGTCCAACCTTTAAGTGCAGCGATTAAAGCTCAGGTCAATTCGCCTCTGGCAAGCTCAGCTGGCAGGCTGTTTGATGCAGCTGCTGCTTATCTTGGCTGCGCGCCTCACACTCTTGATTATGAAGGACAGGCCGCGATTAGCTTAGAGCAATTAGCCACTCGCATAAGTGATGTTCCAACATCAATGCCAGTTACGCTCATGCAAAAAGGCGCTCGTAAATTTTTAGATATGGCCCGTTTTTGGCAGGCTTGGCTCAATGTGCAGGGTTCAATTTGGCAAAAAGCGTGGCTATTTCATGATGGCTTAGCGCATGGTTTAGCAAACATAGCGCTTCAAGTTGCCAAAGAGCGCGACATTAAGACGATTGTGTTGTGTGGCGGCGTGATGAATAATCTGTTGCTGCGCGAGCGCTTTGAATATTATTTAAAATCTAAACAGATTATATGTGCCCAGCAATATCCGTGTGGTGATGGTGGCCTATCTTTGGGCCAAGCGGTGATAGGCGCCGCTAAATTAAAGGCCCAACAAGTCTAATCGTCTTATACCGCTATCGATTGTGCGCTTCGCGAATAGCTGCGTTCAAGTTCAAGTAACTGCTGTTTTACACCTAAACCGCCAGCAAAACCCACTAATTGGCCATTACTACCAATGACTCGGTGGCAGGGGATGATAATCGGTAAACGATTTTTATTGTTGGCCATGCCAACCGCTCTTGATGCGCCAGGTTTATTCAGCGCCTGTGCAATCTCTTTGTAACTTCGTGTTTGTCCATAAGGAATTTGGCGAAGCTGTTGGTAGACCTTCATTTGAAAGTCGCTCCCTGTCACATCTAGTGCAACGCTAAACTGCTCTCTTTGACCTAGAAAGTATTCTTCTAGCTCCTGACACGCCTGCTTTAAGATTGGATTTTGTCTTTTTGGCTCATCCAATGGCTCCTTAGGTGGGTCGAAGCTAATCTGGCAAAGGCCTACATCCGATGCACTTAATGCCAAAGGGCCTATCGCGGTTTTAAGTAAACAGTGATACATCGTTGTACGCCTGTGGAGTGAGAAATAATATCCCCACTATAACAATACTCGTTGATGCGCGATAGCAGACTAAAGCATATTGATGGTTCAAAATGCTTAATATTTGTACGAAAAATTGCAAATTTCGATGAAATATCAAGATGCTGTTGGGATTTACAATTTGAATCAAAATTCAAATTGATAAAATTGTTTTTAAAAGTAGACATTACGCTGAATATCGTTAGTATAGCCAACCATTCATTGGGTTTGTGTTTTAGATCTTGATTTTTATCGCTAAAAATGTGCACTCTATATAGCGATTGAGTGCAAACCCAATCACAGTTGTTGGGCTGTCGACACCCATTACTTTTTGGTAATCCTAATTTCGCAGTTAGGTCGACAGCCCTTCCTCCCCGCTAGCAACTCTCTTCTTAATAAAAGTATTAGTAATTTAGTGTTATCTATTTGTCAATAATCTGCCATGTAACTGTCATTTATAGTCGCTAGCCTAGTCGCCAGAAATTCAAGGTGTACGAGGAATTATGCGAATTGCGCAATTAAGTGATATGCATTTTGTCGCTCAGGGTGAGCGGTTGTACGACAGCGTTGATGTGAATGCGCATAACGCAGATATTATTCATCAGTTGAATCATCTCATTGACCCTATCGATGCGATTATTGTCTCTGGTGATATCACGAACGATGGGACCAAACCGCAGTATCAAGCAGCGGCAAAAATCTTAAATTATGCACGTTGCCCACTTTATTTAATTAATGGCAACCATGACCGAACGGCTGCTTTTTTAGAGCATTTAGCGCCATTGTGTGAGCCACTTTTAAGCGCTGAGCAAGTGCGCTATCGAGTTGATTTAGCCAAGCGAACACTACTGTTTATCGACTCAACAGTGCCAGAGCAGACTTATGGTCAGCTCAGCCAAGCAACATTGGATTGGGTCGCTTATCAGCTTTCACAGACGAGTTTGCCTGTGGCAATTTTTATGCACCATCCGCCGCTTGCGCTCAATTCTGCGCATATGGACCCGATTAACTGTCAGAACGGGGACAAACTGTTGGCTCTTTGTGAGCAGTTTTCTCATTTAGAGGGCATTTATTGCGGGCACAACCACTGCTATACGACGACCTTTTACCAAGGTGTGGCAATTGTCAGTGCGCCAGCAACTTCAATTCAGATCCCGGTCTATCAACGCGATGCAACGCCTTCCTATCAGTTTGATCAACCTTCATGTCTGATTCATACCTTAAGCGATGATGATCGCTGGGTGAGTTTCCAGCATCATTTCCAACTATTTCAGGGTGTGCGGCGTTTCCCTTGGGTGGGTGGCAAATGAGTCAACTACAACTGCAACAGGTAACCAAGCGCTATGCCGAGCAACCTATTATCGAAAATCTTTCGCTAGAGATAGAAAATGGCGAATTTTTGGTGTTAGTGGGTGCTTCGGGATGTGGAAAATCAACGCTGCTGCGAATGATTGCAGGTCTTGAAGAGGTCTCTTCGGGCCATATCTATTGCGACCAAACCGATATAACGGCGCGCTCTCCCAGAGAGCGTAATTTTTCGATGATTTTTCAAAACTATGCGCTTTTCCCCCATATGAGTGTCGAGAAAAACATTACCTTTGGGATGAAAGTGCGCGGTGAAAAATTAAAAGAAAATCAGCTGTTAATTGATAAAACAGTATCAATGTTACAGCTCGATGAGCTGCTTAAACGCCGCCCCAAAGAGCTCTCGGGTGGCCAACGCCAGCGGGTGGCAATGGCGCGCGCCATTGTGCGCAATCCGCAGCTCTTTTTAATGGATGAGCCGCTCTCTAACTTAGATGCCAAGCTGCGTCATGATGTGCGCGATGGCATTATGGCGATGCATGAACAGCTCAAAGTCACGACCATTTATGTCACGCATGATCAGGTCGAAGCTATGACGATGGCCGATCGCATCGTGGTTCTTGATAAAGGACAAATTCAGCAAATTGGTACGCCAGAGCAACTCTACCAGAGTCCAAACAACCTCTTTGTCGCGCGCTTTATCGGCTCGCCAAGTATGAATACTTGGCAAGTCCCCATACATAACGGCGCTCTTCATTTTGCCAACTGGCAGATACCCGTTCGCGAAAATCACGATTCACTGTGGTTGGGGCTGCGTCCGGAGCACATCCACTTGGGTGAAAGTCGCGATGGACAAAACCAGTTTAACGCCCGTTTTGAGCGCCAAGAGCTCCTTGGACATGTTCGATTATTAACACTTCGTGCTGATTTCGGCACGGTTCAACTTTTCTGTGATAACGAGGCGAGCCTTCCGGATATCGGGCAATCGCTGAGCTGTCACTTTCAAGCGCAGCGAGTGCACTTGTTTTGCGCCAAGACTTATCAACGCCTCTTGATAAAGGATTTATGATGAAAAAACAGACGTTAATCGCAGGATTATTGACGCTTGGTTCGATGGTGCCAGCGATGGCTGCTACTCATATCGATATGATGTTTCCGGCCCCGGTCGATGGCAAATTAACGGTTAAAATGAATCAGCTGGTGAAAGATTTTAATCAGGCTCATCCGAATATTAAAGTTCGACCTATCTTTACCGGGAGCTACGATACAACCAAACAAAAAGCAGAAGCTGCGGCCAAAGCAGGGTGGCCACCTGCGCTGGTGATTATGTCAGCGAACTATACGGCTGATTTGGCAATTAACCAGCAAATTTTGCCAATGAGTGAATTGTTTCAATATGGCTCAGATAAAGATGCAACCGCCTTTTTAAAAGAGAACTTTTTTAAAGCGGTACAGAAAAACGCGATGTTTGAAGGCAAGGCCTACGCCATTCCATTTCATAACTCAACACCGCTGTTGTATTTCAACAAAGACCTATTTAAAAAAGCTGGCATTAAAGGCGCGCCACAAACTTGGCAGGAGCTTCGCGCTGATGCTCGCAAGTTAACTTCAGCACAAAACGGTCAGTGGGGCATTATGCTGCCTTCAACCAATAATGACTACGGTGGTTGGGTGCTTTCATCTTTGGTTCATGCCAATGGTGGCAACTTTAATAACCCGGACTACCCCGGTGAAGTCTATTACAATTCAGTGACCACCATCGGGGCTCTGACTCTGTATAAAGATCTTGTTTTTAAAGATAAAACCATGCCTAAAGGGGTGCTGGATTCAAAACAGATTGATGCGCAGTTCCTCTCCGGTAAATTGGGTATGACCATTCTCTCAACTGGCTCGCTCACATTTATCCGTAACCATGTCAAATCGTTTCATTTAGGTGTTGCGATGTTACCGAAAAATGTTCGTCGTGGGGTGATTATTGGTGGTGCGTCACTGGTGTCATTTAAAGGCATTAGTGATGAACAGAAAAAAGCCGCCTATGAATTATTGCGCTATCTAACCAGCCCTAAAATCAATGGCCAGTGGTCGCGTTTTACCGGCTATTTTGCTCCGCGTAAACAAGCCTATGATTTACCTGAAATGAAGCAATTCTTAGCCAAATATCCCAGCGCTAAGGTCGCCTTTGAGCAGCTTAAATATGCGTATCCTTGGTACAGCACATACGAAACAGTGGCGGTGCGCCAAGCGATGGAAAACCAATTGGCGGCGCTGATTAGTGATAAGAGCGTATCTGCCGCTGCGGCTGCACAAAAAGCGCAGCAAAACGCCGATAAAATCTTAGCGCCTTATCAGAGCCAAAGTGCGCTAAATCAGCAATAAATCTTTTGGGGCAGCTGAGCCTGCCCTTTTTAATCTTAAAGGAATGTTATGGGCTTTCGTCTTCGTCCCTATTTGTTATTACTTCCTAGCCTTATCTTTTTGGTGTTATTTACCTATCTGCCGGTGGTGCGCTCTATCTTTGATAGTTTGTTTGACACTCGTTTAAGCATGGCGGTGCATTATGTCGGATGGAACAACTACCTGCGTTTGTTTCACGATTCTGTCTTTTGGCAAGCCTTATTAAACAACCTGTTATATATCATCATGACCATGATCCCAAGCTTGGTGTTGGCTTTGCTATTGGCGTTAGCGCTTCGGCGTAACAGCCGATTTAACCAGTGCTTAAGAGCAGTGATTTTTATGCCGATGGTTCTGCCGCTGGTGAGTGTGGCGACGCTATTTTTATTTGTTTATCTGCCCAGCATGGGGCTGCTTGATTACTATTTAAGTCAGCTGTTTGGTTGGATGAATAATAACTATTTAGGCGTAAAAAGTTCAGCCCTGATTGCCTTGGCGGCGATCGGTATTTGGAAGTTCACCGGTTACTACATGCTGTTTTTCTTAGCGGGATTACAGTCGATTGATGATGACATTATTGCCGCAGCCCGTATGGAAGGGGCTAATCGCTGGCAGATATTTTGGTCTGTCACATTGCCGCTTTTGCGTCCGACATTAAATTTTGTGGTGATTGTCGCATTTATCTATGCAGTGACTCAGATTGATCATGTCGCGGTGATGACCCAAGGCGGGCCTAATCAGTCAACCAATGTATTGCTTTACTACATCACTCAGCTGGCAACGCAAACCAATGATTATGGCAAGGCTTCTGCGGCGACTTTTGTTTTGTTGATTGTGATGATGGTGATAACAGTTGTGAATCTTCGACTGATGGAAAAAGGAACACATTATGAGCGCAGTTAAGCCTCGTTTGAGTGTCAGCGCTCTGGTTATTTTGTTAATTGCGCTAGCAATTGTTTGGTTGGCTCCAATCTTATGGATGGTTAAATCATCATTCGGGCCGACTTTGTTTGGTCCGCAAATGGCATCGTTGCTTCCATCGGGGGCTTTTTCGCTCAGTCACTTTAAAGAGGCGTGGAATAGTGCCGATTGGATTGGTCTGTATCTAAATACGATATTTTTTACCTTTGGCACGCTGGTGGTGCAGTTGGTGGCGATTACCATCTGTGGCTATGTATTTGCCTATTATCAGTTTGCTGGCAAACAACTGCTGTTTTACGCATTTTTAATGCAGATGATGATCATGCCCGTGATGGTGATGGTGCCAAATTTGCTCACCTTACAATCGATGGACTTGTTAGATACCTTAACAGGGGCAATGCTGCCTTATTTTGCCTCAGGCATTGGTGTGTTTTTGATGCGTCAAACATTTATGAATATTCCCAAAGAGCTTGAAGAGGCGGCGATCTTAGAAGGCGCACGCTGGTGGCAGGTGATCTGGCATGTTCTCTTACCATTGGCGCGTCCAGCTATGCTTGCGTTTGCCGTGGTGAGTGTTACTTACCACTGGAATGAGTACCTGTGGCCATTGATGGTGTTAAGCGATCCGGGTAAGCAGCTGCTGACTATCGGTTTGGTTTCCTTTGCGATGGGCGCTGAATCAGGTGGTGACTGGGGGCTGGTTAGTTCAGGCACGCTGATGGTTTGCGCACCACTAGTGATTACGTTTTTAGTGTTTCAAAAGCAATTTATGCGCAGCTTCGGTTTCTCTGGTATTAAATAAGTGGATATTCCTGCGATTAAAATGCCGAACAAAGCGCACTAAATGGTGCGCTTTGTATTGGTTACTAGTTCAATGAAACTTTGCGGCCGTTAACTAAGAGGTTTTGGACATGGTGGAACCCCCATGGCTGCTGACTACCTTTAACGGACAGAAAATCTACCTGGTTAAACTGGCTATTCTTGAGATCTTCAATATCAGTCGGTGTTACGTTGCGCAGTTTCACCTCATCCAACGTGACATCGCTATACCAGCTTTGATGAGTGCCGGCGCCTTGTACATTAAGTGATGGCTGCGTGCCGCTAATACCATCGACACTGACGTGGCTTAAATGAATCTGATCAATTTCTACGGGTGTCGTTGCGCTTGGATAGTCAATGGACGCGCTAGGGTCGGTATATTTTAAGGTGATTGTCAGAGCGTTATTGACGATATTTTTAAGTGCCATGTTCTCAAAGTGAATATCACTGACGCCGCCGCCAATAATGGTTGAACTTTTAATGCGCAGACCAATATTGGAGCCATCCACAACACTGTTTTGTGCTGTGATATCACTCATCCCTGCGCCTGTGTGGCTGCCTAAGACCACTGCTCCATGACCGTGATGAAAGAAGTTGTTAAATAGCCGCACATGCGAAACACTTGGCTCGACACTGGCGAGTTTGCCAGTGCCTGCGGCAAAGTTAATGCTGTCATCGCCAGTATCAAAATAACTGTTAAAGACCATGGCTTGTTGCGTGTTCCCTAACTCAACGCCATCACCATTATTAGCATCAAAAGTGAGCGCCTTAACTGAATTGACTGCCACGTTGCGGCTGGTGAGGATCATCAAACCATGATCGGCGGGATTACGCATCGTGATCCCGCTGACATAGAGGTTTTTTACACCAATCAAGGTGATGAGGCTCGAGCGCATTTGGCCATAAGCCAGATGTAAGTTCATGCCATTGGCAAGCGCTGCTTTGACCTGATTTTTAGCCAATATGCCATCTGCTGCATAATGGCTACTGCTACTTTGAATATAATGGGGTTGGGCTTGTCCAAGCGTGTCTGTGTAAGGCTTTTTAGTCTGTTTCCAGCCGTTGCCATCAATAGTGCCAGAGCCTGTGATCCTAATATTGGTAAACGTTCCAGCCTCACGCGAGCCAGTTTTTATCGCATTGATTAAAGAAGCTGGCCGCATGGTTTGAGAGTATGGATAAAGCTTGTACCCCGCTGGATAATCGGCAGGATTGGTCGATCCTAATAAAACTGCACCTTGATTAAGATGCAGGGTCATATTGCTTTTTAAAAACAGTGAACCAGTTTTAAATGTCCCGCTTGGGATCACTAATTGGCAGTTGCTCGGGCAGGCATCAATCGCTTTTTGAATCGCTTGGGTATTTAATGTTTTGCCATCGCCTTGAGCGCCATAGTCAGCAATAGAAACAATGGTCGGTTTAAGCGTCGTCGTAACAGCAACTGCTGGCGTTGGCGTTGAGAGTGAGCCATCTTTTGCAATGGTGCGAACGGCAAATTGATAGTGTTGGTTGGGGGATAAATCATCGATGGTGGCACTTTGCCAGACGATTGGGACTGCAAAGTGGTCTGTGTTACGTTGATAAAAGGATTTAATATAAGGTGCGCTAGCTGCGTGCTGTTGGTTATTGTCGCGGGCGGAGGTAATCACTTTGCCATCTTTTAGAATTTGATAGCCTTGGATTTGGCTGATATCCACTGGCGCCTGCCAGGTAAGTACAACCGAGTGGTCATCCACACTTAATGGCGCTATTTTTAGTGACATAGGCGCTGTCGTGGCCGCTAAAGCGATGCAGGGTAAGGCTGGCAAAGCTAATCCGGCGATTATCTTAACGTAATGAGTCATCACACTAGGCATTGTCTTTTATCCAAATATAAAATAATGTTCCAATTATATAGAAACATTATTTTATTAATTGTTTTAGCGATCACACTGTCACAGATTTGCCTACATTGCTTCTTTAATATGATGTTTAATCAACGCTCTGTTTACTGGCATTGCCGTTAATAACCCACAGAACATGGCAATTTGCATCATCAGCCAAAAGCTCGGCAAATTAGCGCTTAGCGCGATATTTAGGACATGTGCAAAAATATAAAAATGGGCAATGGCCATAAACCCGTACATGCCTATTTGCCACGAGGTTAACGATAAAAAATCGGCCTTAATTGCCTGAATGAGCGCAGTTGTACGGCTCATCTGATGCATTGGTTTTATTGCCAAATACTGAAAAATAATGCCAATAACGAAGGCGAGAATGAAATCGAATACCCAAATGGCAAAGATCTGATGCGAAAATAGTTGCTGATAACCAAATACCATCGCGATTGAGGCACAATTAAAGGCCAGTGTTTCAGCAATAATATCGCCTAAAGTGCAGCCGCTACCGCAGTGCAAAGTGCCTTTAATTACCTGAATGGTCGATGGTTGTTGCCTCTGTTGATGGTGGTTGCCATCATGATGATGTTCGTGATGTTCGTGATGTTCGTGATGTTCGTGATGTTCGTGATGTGAGTGCCCAGCAGATTTGCTGGCGCGGGCAAAGCGGTAATAAATCCACAAAATAAAGAGGTGTCCGAACAGGGCGCATAGTGGCCATACCCAATTCATCACCTGCATATGTTGTGGCCGATTGGTGACGTCAGCGATCAGTAACAGCGCTGATAAAATCCCTAAAATGATTGAAATCCAAGCACATATGTTCAACCAGGTTGGAATCACAAATACCTCCTTAGTTTCACGGCTAATGGCATTTAAGGCGGTTGATTTTTTGCGATTATTTTTAGAGCAATCACCAAAGATCAACCACCCCTAACCATTATTGCAACAATTTATCGGTTCTATTGCAAATCTAAGAGGGCAGGTTAGGTTCTCTCTGGTCGGTTGGATAAGATAATGCCAATGATAATCAGAGTCAGCGCGGGTGCAACATACCAGTGCAGCGCTTCATTTAAAATTACAGCTGATAAGGTGACTCCGAAAATTGGAATTAGAAATAAAAAGATGGACACTTTACTGACTTGGTTGTGCGCCATCAGTGTGTTCCAAATTAAAAAGGCGCTGGCGGATAAAACACATAAATAGATTAATAAAATGCTGGCATGCACTGAAAAGTGAAAAGGGGTCAATCCAACTTTGCAGGCCCCAATGACAATTAAGATAACGCCGCCAAATAGCATCTGCCAGGCGGTCAGAGGTAACACGGGCAGCTCTTGGCTGACGTTGCGTTTATTTAAAATATTACCGTAAGCGCTAAAGAGCATCGCAATCAGCATCAATCCTTCACCAATGCCCAGATGAAATGCCCAGCCATGTTCCATCAGATGATAAAAGCCAATGCCGCAAAACCCCAACAGAGCGCTGAGTAATTTGCGTCGCGATAAGCGATCATCGGCGAACAGTAAATGAGCAATGATTAGCTGAAAAAATGGTGCAGCGCTGGCAACGATTGCACTGGAAATACCGCTAGCAAGCGCCAGTCCCATATAAAAGAAAATATATTGCGCGAGGGTCTGAGTGCTGCCAACCTTGACAATTGACAGTGATTTAGAAAAGCTGAATTGCCAAGTTTTACGGTAGATAATACTGCTTAACACCAACAGCAGTAATCCGGCACCACTAAAGCGATATCCAGCAAAGAGCAGTTGCATAAAGGGCTGATTATGGGCAATAGCGAAGCTGCTATAACCTAATTTTACCAGCGGAAAAGCGCTTCCCCACAATAATGTTGCAACTAGTGCCAGGGTTAAGCGAGCGAGTGGGTGGCTGAGCCATGTTTGATTACTTAAGTGAGAAATAGCCGAAGATGAACTGCTCATGAAAAATCCTTTGACCGTGTCAGCTTTCTACCATAACGAGCTTTTGGCAGTGGGTAAAGATGGTTGCTGGGTTTTCTAAAACACTCTATATTAGTAAAATCTAAAATAGTGAGGTGAGTCGATGTGGGATGAACGATTTTCAGCCGATGTTTATGTTTATGGTTGTGAACCAAGCCAGTTTTTAGTGCAGCAGATGCAATTGCTGGGGCAAAAACCACGCCGCGTATTGACGATTGGCGAAGGTGAAGGGCGCAATGGTGTTTATTTAGCGCGCCTTGGTCATGATGTCCATGCTGTTGATGGCTCTATCGAAGGGCAGAAAAAAGCACAGAAACTTGCCAAAGCGCAGCATGTGTCGCTGGATTACACGGTTGCTGATTTAGCCGAATATCAATTTGCGGGTCAGTTCGATTTAATGGTGATGATCTTTTGTCATCTGCCATTGGCACTGCGCGCTCAGGTGCATCGACAGATGTGTGAACATTTAGCGCCAGGTGGTGTGATTATCTATCAGGCTTATTCTCCTTGGCAGTTGCAATTGGGCACCGGTGGGCCGAAAAAACGAGAAATGTTGGTGGAGCTCTCTGAACTGCAACAAGATTTTAAAGAGTTAAATCTTTTAACCTGTCGGCAATTACAAAAAAATGTGGTGGAAGGGATTTATCACACAGGGATGGCCGATGTCGTTGAGATGGTCGCCAAACGGCCGCAATTGCATTGAAATTATAAAAAAGGCCAGCGTTTCGCTGGCCTTGTCATCTAATTATTGCGTTAACTATCGCTTAATAAGCGGCGGTTAATGGTACTTGAACATCCGATTGCATCTCAGTTGAGAGCATATTTGATGTGCTAGTTTTCAGTGAAATTGGGTAGAGTGCTTTAACCCGTTTTTTCAGCGGTAGCGTTTGTGAACTGCTTCCCACCTGAATGGTGTAATTACGTGCAGTCACATCCCAACTATCAGTTGAAGCAACCCAGTCAGCAAAGGCTCGGTTGTTCAGATGCAGCGTAACCTGCTTGCTCTGTCCGGCTTTAAGATAGACTTTTTTAAAGCCTTTTAAGGCACGAATTGGCTCATCACTTGCCACATCCGATGGTTTCACGTAGAGCTGTGCAACTTCATAACCATCTTTATCACCTGTATTCGTGACCGTAAAGGTTGCGGCAATCTCTTTACCTGATGTAATAAGATTACTCGACAGACTCAGGTTACTGAATTTAAAGGTGGTATAAGAGAGTCCGAACCCAAATGGATACAATGGTTTTTTATGCTCTTTTTGATAGCCACGATAGCCAAACAGAACACCTTCTTTGTAAGTCATCTCAGTTTTAGCATCATCACCGACGTAATCATCAGGGTCTGAGTATGAAGCATAACTTGGGTTCTGGCTGATTTTCTTATCGAGCGTAATTGGCAATCGACCTGATGGATTGACTTTACCATAGAGAATTTCGGCTAATGCTTGTCCACCGTATTGACCGGAATACCAAGCGTGTAAGATGGCACCGGCATTTTTCGCCCAAGGCAACATCTTCATCCCACCACCGGCATGCATGACGACAATGGTATTCGGATTGGCTTTGGTTAATTTTTTCAGCATGAAGCCTTGTTGATCTGGAATCGCAAAGTGTTTATCCAGCGTTTCCCCTTCGGTTTCATAGTTATTGCCGACAATAGCGACCACTGCATCGTAGTTTTTAATCGATTTAGGTGGAACCAGTGACGCCCAGCTCATCTGTACGCCGTCTAAACCGCCCAACGTTGTTTGGAAGCTTTGTGTTGTGCGTTCGTACTCAAGGACAATTTTATATGTTTTGCCCTTTTTAAGAACTTTGGTTTTTACACTTTTTTCAATGGCGTTAGGTTCATCACTCGCTCGTGGTTCACCGTCAGACTCCATGATCTCTTTGCCGTTTAACTTAACGGTAAATGGTCCACTGGCTCGCACTTTAATCACATGACGACCGGTAATAGTGGGTTTGATCAAGGCGGTGTAACGCGCTGAGAATGAACCGTCAGTCACTGTAAAATCATCGATATCGCGAGTTTCTGATGAGGTCGTGTTGGTCATCTCGTTCCAATCGAAGTTGATGCCACTTTCGGTGCGGGTTAACTCGGGTTCACCTGAGAGCTCATCATTACTAAAGTATTCAGCTTTAACCCCTTGGGTACAAACACCGTTATCGCAGCTTCCTGGCACATAATAGGTAGCTGTTTTAGGATCAAGGGCCATTGCTTTAATAAAGTGGATTTTCGAGCTTGATGAAGCGAGCTGTTGCAATCCACTTAACTCGGTGACGTAGTTATCTTCAGGTACTGACCAAGCGGTACCAAATGGTGAGCTGGGTGCGTATTTCGCATAATCACCAATAACGGCGATTTTAGCCGTTTTCTTAAGCGGCAAAAGCGGCTTACTACCCGAGGTATCTGCGTTTTTCAGCAATACAATCCCTTCACGGGCAATATCAAGAGATGCTTGTTCACCATATTCAGGATGTGTCAGTGGGGTTTCCGGATTAATTTTCTTATCAAATCCATAACTGACCAGAGCTCGCATCAGACGGCGATCTTTATCTTTAATAACCGATTGGGTTAATTCACCGCTGTAGACATAAGGAAGTAGATTGTCGCTGGTAAATTTAAGCCCTGATGGCATGTCTAAGTCGGTACCAGCCCATGCCCCTAAAAAGGCATCTTGGATGGAGTTAAAATCAGACATCACAAAGCCTTGATAGCCCCATTCACCTTTGACGATATCAGTAATGATGTTGTGATTTTCACAGGCATAATAGCCGTTAACTTTGTTAAAGCCACACATCATCGCTGCGATATTGGCATTTTTCGCGAGTGATTCAAAAGGTTCAAGGTAAACTTCACGCAAGGTTTTTTGCGAGACAACAATATTGACGTTGTGGCGATTAGCTTCTTGCTCGTTAGCAATCAGATGCTTGGCGCCGGCTTGAATACCTTGGCGCTGCACACCGTTAGCAATCGCTGGTGCCATCACTGAACACAAATATGGGTCTTCGCCACAGACACTTTCAGCTGCACGGCCGTTAAATGGGGTGCGGTACATATTTACCGTTGGTGTTAAAATTTGTTGACCGCCAGCTGTTCGTGCTTCATAGCCAATTGCCAGACCAAATTCTTTGGCTCGGTTGACGTTCCACGTTGCAGCTAATGCCGACTGTGATGGATAAGATGCGCCAAAGATTTTACTGTCGACATAGACGCCCATCGAGGAGTCATAGGCAGTTGTTCCTTTAATGCCAAACTTATCAAAGGTTGGGATCATGTGGCCGTCATCGACACCCGTGAAATTAATTTTTTCATTGAGTGTCATGTTATCGATCATCGCGCCTACCCGTGCTTCAACCGCATTCCCGGTCTTGGGGGTATCGGCTGCATAAGCACTACAGCCGATGGCTGCCAGTAGCGCGCTTAATATAATTTTATTTGAATTAAACACAGAATACTCCGTTATTAGTAATATTTAGATAACTATTACTAAATTAAATAGGTTATTTTTTAACTATTAATTATTTAAAAATATCACAGCAAATGAATTAATTTGTCTTAATTGCTTCGTCCAGTAAAGTATTTTTATTAGTACTAACACTTGTTGAAGAACTATTAGAAGTTAATGCATCTTTCTGTTTTTGATATTTTTTACGGAGTTTAAAATCACGTTTCCCATTATAACTTCCCTGGGATGTTTGGGTGTCCGAACTAATTGTAGCCGATGATGAATAGGTCGGAGTAGATTCACTTGCAGCATATGCAGTTAGTGTGAAGCTAGCAAATGCTAGGCCACAAAGGCTGCATACAAGCGAGTTTAACGACTTGTATTTCATGTTTTTATCCTATTGACAATTTTGTTTTTCGCCAGTCCGATGGCCGATAAACTGCCCTACTCCAAGAACAGCAAAGAGTCGTATATATAAATACATTAATTATTTAATGGCTGCAATTAAAAATATCAGTGTAGGTAATTATATATATATATTTAACGAGGAAGTGTGTTATAAGTATTATATTAATTATGTTGCGATCTATAGGTGTTATAAGTTGTGAGACATTGGCTATTCTATATAATGCTAATATCCCACAATTTATTGAGTAATGATTAAGCAAATTCAAACTAATCAGATAAATAATGGCTACTCGCAATTATGTGAGTGGTTACTTGCACATCAATATATTGGTAAATCAGAATTATCACGGGCTCATAATGTCTGTGATAATACTGAGCAATTGTCATTGATTGACGCTTTATTAGAGTTAGGATTAGTCTCAGCCAAATCTGTTGCACAGGGTTGGTGTGAGTTATTTGAATATGTTCGTTATCAGCCATCCATGTTAAATCAAACAGTCGATACAAATCTTATTTCCACACGGTTTTTGCGTTTTTATCGAGTTTTCCCAATTGGTTTGGATGAAGATACTGTGCAAGTGGTGACGAGCGATCCATGTCAAAAATATCCGTTATCTGCATTGCGCTATGCATTGGAAAAACCCGTTCGCGTTCTCATTGCAACCGATGAAGAGTTAAGCGAAATTTTTTCTCAGCAGTTAGATTCCAACGCAGAACATACCCATGTCGCAAGTGATGCGCACCATGAGGATGATATTGCGCAGTTGCGCGATCTGGCAAGTGAAGCGCCAATTGTGCGCTTTGTAAATACGTTATTTCAGCAGGCGCTTGAGTTACGAGCGTCTGATATTCATATCGAGCCGTTTGAGAACAGTATTCAGGTCCGTTATCGCATTGATGGTGTGTTACATGAGCGCCCCGCGCCGGCTTATCGTGATTACAGTGCAATTGTTTCGCGTATTAAAATTATGGCAAATTTGGATATTGCCCAACGTCGATTACCGCAAGATGGTCGAATTATGCAGCGAATCCAAGGTAAAGAGTTGGATTTGCGCGTTTCAACCGTGCCGACGCAATATGGCGAGTCGGTCGTGATGCGTCTGCTTGATCGCGATTCGGTGCGACTGAGCTTAGATAAACTTGGCTTTTCAGCGCGCTCACGCAGCCAGTTTGAACAGCTATTGGCACAACCCAACGGAATCGTCTTGGTCACAGGCCCAACGGGCTCGGGTAAAACAACTTCGCTCTATAGCGCTTTGTCATCACTTAATGATGGACAGCGTAAAATCTTAACTGTTGAAGACCCCGTGGAATATCAACTTGATGGAATTAACCAAATTCAGGTTAATCCAGCGATTGATTTTGATTTTGCTGATGCCTTGCGCTCGATTGTGCGCCAAGACCCGGATGTGATTATGGTCGGGGAGATGCGTGACCAGGTTACCGCCCAGATGGCGATTCAAGCCTCATTAACCGGACATTTGGTCTTGTCTACATTGCATACCAACAATGCGCCAGCAAGTATTATTCGAATGCTGGATATGGGGCTTGAACCATATTTGGTATCAGCAACGCTCAAAGGCATTTTAGCCCAGCGGCTGGTGCGTCGTCTTGATCCGCAAACTCGCATCGCTTTTGATGCCAGTGATGAGCTGATTGCGCGTTATCAACTGCAAGACTACTGTCAAAATGGTCGTTTGACTCTCTATCGCGCTGATCCTGACGCTCCCGGTGGCGGTTATCAAGGTCGAATTGTCATTGGTGAGCTGCTCATCTTAGATGAGCATATTCGTGAAAATATCCTACATGAATGTGATGTTGACAAGCTGACCCAACTAGCGATTGAAGCTGGGATGCAACCGATGTTAGCCGATGGTATGCGTCAGGTCGCTCAAGGGCTAACCACTATCGAAGAGGTTCTGCGAGTTGCCGGAGATACCTTATGAGCTTGTATCGCTATAAGTGGCTTGGCAGTGATAAACAATTGCAAACGGGTCAGCTTCAAGCCAGCTCTTGGCAAGACGCTTTTGAGCAACTTAAAGCGCGTGACGGCATGCTCGTCGAGCTTAAAGCGGTATCCTCTTGGCGCAGTTCAATGATGACGCGGCGTAGCCAATTGCAAGGGCGAGACCTGTTAGAAATAACCGAACAGCTGGCAACTTTGCTTGGCGCTGGGCAAACGTTGGAGTGGTCACTTTCAACACTAGTGCGCCAAACGCAGAGCCGTTCTCATACTTTGCTTAAAAACCTCTTAAATCAAATTCAGCAGGGGGAATCGCTTTCTCATGCGTTAAAGCAAAGTGGTCAATTTTCAACGCTTTATCTGGCAATGATTCGTGCCGGAGAATCAAGCGGGACCTTGGCCGATGTCTTTAAACAGCTGGCGGTTTATTTAGAAAAACGCCAAAAATTACGCAGCAAATTAATTAATGCACTGATTTATCCAGCTTTTTTAATGGTAGGTGTATTTGGTTCTATCTTGTTATTGATTGCCTATGTCGTGCCGCAGTTCGTCCCTATTTTTATCGATTTGAATGTGCCATTGCCTTTTGTCACACGAGTGCTCATGCATCTTGGTAGTTGGTTGAATCAATATGGCTTAATCGCTTTGGCTCTGGTCATGGGGATTTTTTTAGTCTCCAGTGCATGGCTTCGCCAAGATGCGGCTCGATTGTGGGCCGACCGGCAATTACTGCGCATTAAAGGCGTGGGCTCACTCATCTATCAAATCGATACCAGCCGTTTTTGTCAGACACTTGGCACCTTACTTGAGCATCAGGTGGCATTGTTGCCAGCGATGGCTATCGCTCGTGAGGTGTGTCTTAATCGAGCCTTTAAACACCAGATCAATCAGGCCCAAGATGCGGTTAAAAATGGCGTGCGTTTAACCGCAGCGTTAACGCAGTCCGTCACAATGCCTGCCTTGGCATTGCGGATGATTGAAGTGGGGGAGCGCTCAGGGGAACAGGCGGCCATGCTACTCAAAGCATCCGATATTTTTGATGAACGAATTACCCAGACCTTCGAGCGAATGTTGACGCTACTCGTTCCTATTCTAACGGTTGTCATGGCGGTATTGGTGGCAGTGATTATGCTCGCCATCATGTTGCCATTGATGAGTTTAACCAATCATATTTGAGGATTTTATGCACAGGAAATTTCCAGGCTCTCGCGGCGCTTCGGGTTTTACTCTTTTAGAGATGTTAGCGGTGATTGTGCTGTTGGGGGTGATTGCGACGATTGTGGTCAAGCAGGTCGGAGGCAACGTAACCAAGGGTAAATATGGTGCGGGCAAGGCGCAGTTAGGTGAGCTGACCATGAAAGTTGAAAACTACATTCTTGATGTGGGCGTTCCTCCTAAGCATTTAAGCGCACTACTAAAAGCGCCAGCGAATGCCCCAGGCTGGGCAGGTCCATATGCAAAACCGTCAGAGTTAAAAGACCCATTTGGTCACCCATTTGCCTATCAAAGCCCAGGTAAACATGGCAGTTATGATCTGATTTTCTTAGGGGCGGATGGCAAACCTGGCGGTACTGGCCGTAATCAGGATATTGGCAACTGGCAATAGTGAATATTCGTTTTAGAGATAGTGGTTTTACCTTGTTTGAGATGTTGGCTGTCATTGTGTTGCTCGCCATTGCGGCCACGATTGTGGTGCGCTCGATGGGAATGTCACTTAGCGGCTCCAAAACTGAGCTGATTGCCAACCAATTACAGCAGAGCTTGCGCCGGGCGCAGCTTGCTTCTTTGGCAAGTGGCAAGGTAACCATGGTTCGCTTTGATATGAACCGACGCATTTTTAGCGCCGGTCACGCTAAGTTCGTACGCTGGCCAGAATCAGTCAGTTTACATCTGACCAGCGCAAAGCAGCTTGGCAGTGCCATCGCTTTTTATCCGGATGGAACATCCAGTGGCGGCCATGTTCAGGTTATCGGTGCGCATCGCTCTTATCGGCTCAATATTGATTGGTTAACCTCAGCGGTTCGGATGGTGCAATGAGAGCGCGAGAGCAAGGATTTACCTTGTTAGAGATGTTGGCTGCGCTCATTTTATTAGCGCTATTGGGCACCGTGGCCGCGCGAACTTTGACCGGTGGCGCTAAAGCGCAGCGCCATCTGGAACATGTTCAACTGATGGCCGAATTTGCGCAAAGTAAGCTGGATGAACTTCGCTTGGCAGCGCCCGTTGTTGGTAACAGTCATGGGATTGCCCGCAATGGGGTGCACTGGCAGCTGCAGATAGCGCCAGTTGCAACGCCACAAGACAACTTACAAGAGCTTGGCGTAAAGCTTAAAGTGGCGATGGGCGCGCAATACCAACTTTATCAGACAAGTTTGCTCAAGAGGGTGAAATGAGTAAACGCTCAGCTGGTTTTACCTTGTTAGAAATGCTAGCGGCTCTGATGCTCATGGCTATTTTCTTTACTTTGTTGGTCAACACATTAACTGGTGTTCGTCAAAGTAGTGAAAAGCTCAGCCACCATCAGTGGCAACAGGCGCAACAACAGCTTTCGTTGCATCTGTTAACGAGTGCATTGCATCAGGCGTTGCCCATTCCGGCGGCAAGGCATCCGCATCAGCTATTTTATGCTTTTTCGGGTGGCTTTGATTTTGTTGCGCCGCTGCCGCGCTCACTGGGTAGTGAACTGGCAACCTATCAGGTTCGTATTGCCGGACATTCGTTATGGCTACAGCTCAAAGGCTTGAGCGGCCAGTCTCAAGATATTGGTAAAGCCAGGGTGTTATTGGGCGGCGTGCACAAGATGCAATTTAAGTTTCTTGCTATCGATGCGAAAAACCAACCGCATTGGTTAGAGCATTGGTCAGCACTTAAGCAGATGCCTCGAGCAGTTGCCCTTAGCTGGACTGGCCAACACCGCGCGCACCGTGTAGTGATAGCCATTATGGCGGATATCGTGGGGGCGCAATGAGCAAACACAAAGGAGCCGTGTTGATTTTAGTGTTGTGGTTTTTGGCGCTTGTTAGTGTGTTATTGATGAAGCTTACCGCCTCAGTTGCAACCGCTCAAAAGCAGGCGCAGTGGCAACATGATGCTGCTCGCTCAGCTTACTTGCTAAACCAGGGAATTGTACAAAGTGTGCGCCAGCTTTCTAGCAAAAAAAAGAAGGCAGAGTTGCTGCGTTTGGCTAAACCATTGCGGATTTCTCAAAAAGGAGCACTTGTGCAAGTGACGGTGAAAAGTGTTCGTGAGCTTGTCGATTTGAATGAGGCGGAACGAAGTGTTCTGGCCCAACTGGCACAAAAATGCGTGATAGCGAATGCCTCTGATTGGGTCAATAAAGCTGTCAGCGCACGCAATGTTCGCCCATTTCGCTCCGTGAGTGAAATTGCCGCGATCGCGCCGCTCTCAATGCGCTCGAGTCGATGTGTCTCAAACCAAGCGACGGTCTGGAGTGGTCTGTCGCGGCCGGTTTCACATCGACAGAGTCTGCACACAGGAGGTGGCGATATCTTTAAGCTGGTTTTAAACGATGACTTTGTCGATGGCTATCACCAGCAGTTGCAAGTAACGGTGGTAACACATGCCGATAAAGGGCAGGGCAAACCATATCGAATTTTAGATTGGCAGGAGTTTGAGTGATTAGTCAGAGCTTTGACATGCTAGCCCAGCGCTGGCGACATTCGGTTGGAGATAGACTCTGGCATTGGTGGCTAAGTGAGCTTGGCTCTTTATTGCCGACATTTATTCGCAGCCGTTTAATCGTGCCTGTCGAGCCAGTGTCTTGGCCGCTTCAGAAAGAAGTTTTGCCAGGTTCAAAGGTGCGTTTAGTTTTGCCAGAGCAAGCGCTGATGGTAACCCAGCTGTGGTTGCCTGTGCGCCAGATAGCGAATGCCCGGCAGATGGTTTTTTTCCAGTTAGACCAATATACGCCGTTTGGTGCCGCGGATGTGTGTTTTGATATCAGTGTTATAGAGCGCCGCGATGAACAGTTATTGGTTAGTTTCGCTGCAATTAAACGCAGCCATCTTGCTCGCATTTTAAACTCTGCCAAAGAGCTAAAACTCAGCGTTGAAGCCGTTGATGTAAGCTCTAATGATCAATCGATGGGGCTTAATCTGCTGCATAGTTATAACGCGCAGCAGCGCACCAAAGCGGTGAAAGCCAAACGTCTTGGCTGGTTATTAGCCATTGTTTTGATTGCCCTGCTATGGGCGCAGTGGCAATGGCGAACCTCTGAGCGGTTACAGCTAATGCGCCAAGAGGTTAGTGCCAAACAGGCGCAGGTGATGGCGCTGGTCCAGCAAAAAGAGCAGATCCTCGCGCGTCAACAAGCTGTCAAATCGCTATTAGATTTACGCCAGAATCAGCCAGCGATTAGCCCTTTATTGGCTGATTTAACCCAGTGTCTGCCAAACGATAGTTGGCTTACCAGCTTATCGGTTCAAAGTGATAAAAAAGTCACGTTTACCGGACAAACTGCCAATCCTGCCCAGCTGTTAAAACAGCTGCAGCAGTGCAAAAGTATTACTGCGCCGCAGTTTCAGGGCATGATTCGCCCCAGCTCAGCAGATGGGATGAACTATTTTACAATTCAGGCGCGCCAGAGGTAGATGATGAAAATAAACTGGCCATTACCCCGCTGGCAACAACATTTGGTGGCACTGATAATTTTATTGGCTCTTTTGTGGGGTTGCTATAAAGCCGTTATAGAGCCGCTTGTGCTTGAGCCTATTATTTCGGCGCAGCAAAGCCAAAAACTATTAAGTGAGCGCATGGCCCGCTATCAGAATATTCTAGCCCATCGTCGCCAAGTTGAGCAGGCACTTAAACAAATGAACACCAAAGATGGCCTTCAGCAAAAGCTTCTACAAGCTGATGATCCAAATTTGGCAGCATCTGAGTTACTTAGCTCACTTTCTAAGAAAATTAAGCAGTTAAATCAAAATGTTGGCCTTTGCCAGCTTAAGCAAAGTATGCCGGTGATTGGACAAATTAAGCCGGGTAAACATTATCAGCCAATTAAGCTAAGCCTGAGCCTTAACTGTGAAATCAAACCATTGACGATGTTGTTAACTGACATTGAAGTGAATTCGAAGCGGCTGTTGGTGGTTGAGAATTTCTCCATTGAAAAAAGCGCCAAAGCAGCATCTAAGGGGCCAGCTGGAGCATTGCATGTCAGCTTGCTGGTGAGTGGCTATCACGCGGTTAGCGCTAAGGAGGCTCAATGAAGTTGATGACGATCAAAGTGCTCTTGCCTTGGCTGGTGGTCAGTGCATTAGTGTTTGGCAATGTTGCTGTGTTGGTAACGCCGCTGCATCTCTCATGGCTGGCTGTGCACTCAGATGCCACGTTGCATCTACCTAAGCTTAAGCCGTTTAAAGCGCCATTGAGTGACTCGCTTAAGCTGAGTGCTATCTGGAAACATCCAGTTTTTAGTGCCGATCGCCAGATGGATAGCCGCCAGCAAGTGCTTAACCAACCTAGTGCACCATCTGAGCATTATCAGCTGATGGCTATTTTGCGTCGCTCTGAAAGTGATGGTGCGGTTATTTTACAAGACTCAGAGCAACATTCATGGGTGCTTCGAGTTGGGCATCAGAGCCGCGATGGTTGGACATTAAGTAAACTTGGATTAACTAGTGCCACTTTAACTAAAGGCAATAAGGTCAAGCAGCTCAAGTTGCACCAAGGACCTCGCCTGCCAAATCAAGGTGAGCATCAACGCTCACATCTACCGCAACAAACAATGACGATAGAATAATGATAAATGTGATGAATAAATATTCGCTAATCGCACTACCTATGTTGGTATTGCTCAATGGCTGCGCCAGCATATCCTCTTCAAACTCAGATGGACCACAAATCCCATCTTCTGAGCAGGTGTTAAAACAGGGGCTTAAAGTTTCTAAAGGCCGACCTTTGACAGCATCAAGGCAGGCGCAAAATAGCCCTTCGCAGTCTTCCTCACAGATTTTGCGTGGCTCGCAGCAATTTATTAATACCAGCGCTAATAAAGTGCGAATTGCCCGCCATGACGGCAAAATTATGTTTAATTTTTCCAATCAGCCGATCGATGCCGTCGTCAATAGTATCTTAGGCGACTTATTGCATAAAAATTACAGCATATCGTCGAAGGTCAAGGGCAAAGTGAGTTACTCATCGGCGCAGCCAGTGGATGAAAAACAGGCGTTAAATATTTTAGAGACGCTGTTATCGTGGACGGGAAATGCGCTGATTAAACAAGATGATCGCTATGAAGTGGTGACCAAAGAGGATGCTCTGGACGGCAATTTAGTTCCTCTGGCGCCGGCGCAAAAGCCCCCTGCAGGGTTATCTGCGCAGCTTTTCCCGCTACATTATATTTCGGCAAAAGCGATGGCTAAATTGCTCAAACCGTATGCTGCAAAAGATGCGTTTTTACTCGTTGATCCTGGGCGTAATGTGCTGGTTTTGGCTGGTACTTCAGAACAGCTCGCGCATTATCGTCAGACCATTAAAACCTTTGATGTGAACTGGCTAAAAGGGATGTCGGTTGGGATCTTCTCGCTTGAGCATGCCTCGGCAAAATCGCTGTTGCCACAGCTGCGCCGAGTGTTTGGCAAAGATGGTCAGACGCCAATGGCTGGAATGCTGCGCTTTTTACCCATTTATCGCACCAACTCGATTGTGGTTATCTCTTCCCAGCCAGAATATTTAGATGATATTGGCCGTTGGATCCACACCATTGATGATGGCGGTAAAAATCGCCCACAACTGTATGTTTATGATGTGGAGAATATTCAGGCCAGTAAATTGGCAAAATATCTGCGCGATATTTATGGCCAGTCCAACGCAAATAGTAGCGCTGGAACTGTTTCGCCAACGATGAGTGCAACCACCTTACAAGACTCCGGACTGATTCAATCAACAGACAGTACCAGCTCAGATTCAAGTTCTACGCTAAGCTCGTCAAGTACAACCAGCACTGGCTTGTCATCGGCAAGCTCCGATAGTTCATTGTCTTCCTCATCGAGTGACTCATTTGGCGATGATGATTCAGCGCAAACAAGCTCCGATGGTTCCAGTTCAACCTCAATGGCTCTGAATAAGACGACGCGTATTACTGCTGAATCTGAGAGTAATCAGCTATTGGTTCGAACGCTGCCGTCACAGTGGCAAGAGATGCGCCAAGCAATTCGTCAGCTCGATGTCTCCCCGAGCCAAGTACAAATTCAGACTCGGATTTTAGAGGTGAGTTTAACTGGTGATTTAGAACGTGGGGTGCAGTGGTATCTGGGCAACTTAGCTGGCGAATCCGGGAGTACCTCAAGTGTGGTCAATAGCTCAGGTTCTCAAGCTTCGGTTGGCGGCGGCGGCACCAGCCTTGGGGATTCCGATAATCTGTTTTACTCCTTTGTGAGCGGCAATATGCAAGTTGCGTTGCATGCTTTAGAAACAAGTTCTCGTACGCAGGTTCTCTCAGCGCCCTCATTAGTGGTGGTTAATAACCAAAAAGCCCGAATTCAGGTCGGGGATAATGTGCCGGTCACTGAAACATCCATTAGTACCGACTCAGATAACACGGTCAGCAGTGTCGATTACATTGAGACTGGGGTTATTTTGGATGTAAAACCGCGGATTAGTTCATCCGGGCGAATCTATCTGAATATTCGCCAGCAGGTCAGCGATGCAGATGATAGTGACTCAAGCTCAAATCCAACAATTTCAACGCGTCTTATCTCAACGCGAGTTGCCGTTAACGATGGCCAGACGGTGATGCTGGGCGGGTTGATTAAACAGAGCAATTCTGACAGCCAACAGCATGTCCCTTGGATTGGTCACATTCCAGTTCTGCGTTGGTTGTTTGGCTATGAAGCGCAATCGAAAAGCCGCACCGAGTTACTCGTGCTGATTACGCCACGTTTGATTAAAGATGATGAAAAAGCTGCGGCAATTACCAATGAATATGAGCAGCAGATGGAACTGATGAAAACGGCCAATAGCAACTAACGCCAACCAAACGCCGGCTCAGCGCCGGCGTTTTTCATTAACTAAAGAAACTGTCGTCATCGAATCCGCCGCCGCCAAACGGGTCGTCAAAACCGTTATCAAAGCCACCATCGAAGTTATTGTCCATGCCATCGCTAAATGGGTCGTTCATATCATCCATTGGGTTGGACGCATCAGCGAACTGATTGTTATCAAAACCACCGCTGCCCATATTGTCAGGTGAGCTGGAATCAAAGCTTGCATCCTGAAAATTATTATCATCCGGCATAAAGCTATTATCCGATGGGTTAAAATCCGTATTGGTCATATCAGGATTGTTCATATCGGTTGGATTTTCGTTAATGATATTTACGATTTCCTCTGGCCGATGGCTTGAGAACATATCCATCATCAGATTTCCCAGCATCATCCCACCGGCAACCCCTGCGGCTGTTTGCAGTGCGCCGCCTAAGAAACTGCCCGGGCGTGAGTAGCCACCGTAGCCTGCGCCTGCTGGAGGATAACCACCTTGATTATAATGGGGTTGGTTGTACTGTGATTGGGCATAATTAGGCTGCTGCTGCCAACCGCCATTGTTGGGAGATTGCTGTTGCTGCTTGTGACCAAATAAGCCTGATAAAAAGCCACCTTTATTGTTCGCTGTTTGTTGCTGCTGGGCTTTAAGCGCTTCCAACTGGCTTTGCAACTGTTTGATGGTGGCCTGCTGAATAATCATCGTCTGAGCCATATAGTAAGGCGCACTAGGCTGGGCCACTAAATGTTTATCGATCAATGATTGGGCGTCGCTATCGCGTTGGCCATTTTGCTGTTCAGCCTGTTTTAGTTTGGCGAACAAATCATCAATCAATTGTTGGGTATTCTGATCCATAACCACTTACCTCAATGCAAATAAATGTGCTGAATCCAAATTAAGCTCTGGTGCATCAATGTGACTCAGTTTACTACTATTTATGGCCAAATCAGCACAGATTCAAGCACGCTCGGTGCATCTTTACAAAATTTTAAATAATTATGTTGCCTCTTCGCTTAAACAAATATATAAAGCATCGCCCACCTTCAGGGGTAGAATATTGAAATTCAGTTTACTCATTTTCTAAGTTATAAACCGATTCAAAATTTATATTATTTTGCTCCCGCGGGCATGCCCTAAAGAGCTCCTATTTATAAGGACAATTACAAATGGGTGCCATTGATTTATCCGATATAGATTTTTCTCACGATTATCCACAAAGCTTATTTGCCAAAATTGCCAGTGATCTGGTGGAACAAGGCTACAGTATTCAATTGCAAGCGCTGCCGATGCAGATGACGCAAGCACTCTATGAGCAGGTGACACAACTGCACGAGCAGGAATTTAGTCGGGCAGGGATTGGTCGAAAGGATGAATTTCAACAAAACCAATTTATTCGTCGCGATGAAATTTGTTGGATTGATGGCTCAACGGCGACCGGACAAAGCTGGCTAGATTGGACTGCGCAACTGCAGAGTTATCTTAATCAGCGATTGTTCTTAGGTTTGTTCTCGTTTGAAAGCCATTACGCGCATTATGCGCCCGGAGATTTTTACAAATGCCACTTTGATGCTTTTCGAGGACAATCGAATCGCGTTTTAACCGTTGTGACCTATCTGAACCACAACTGGCAAAAAGATGATGGTGGGCAGATGGTCCTTTATCGTCATCAGGGTGATGTTGAGGGCACGCAAATTTTGCCGGCGATGGGAACGGTAGCGGTCTTTTTAAGCGAAGAATTTCCCCATGAAGTATTACCTGCCATGCGCGATCGCTATTCGATAGCAGGTTGGTATCGGCTCAATAATTCACTGTCTGGTCGTATTGATCCGCCCCGTTAAAGGAATTAACCCTTTTGTATGAACCTAATCTGTTCCTATACAAATGGGTTTTAAAAATGAGTTTCTTCCCGTAGACTCATCAAATCAAGCCCTTGCAGAGCGCAGGCTTGATGCGGTCACACTGTTCAGATGGATTAAGCCTAGCACGTTTGTCGGGCCTGAATAGCCGCCTGTGATCATCGGTCTTCAACTAAGGAAAGTAGACAAAATCAATGATGGATCAGCACTCTTTTCAGCCTCCATTGATGTTTGTTGAAGTGGAGGAAGTCGTATGTCTATTAAACAAAAACTTACGTTAACCGTTTTTTTGGCGTTGTTGATTTTGGCTGCTGGATTGTATGGGGTGCAGCACAGTTTGCTCAGCCATAACGCCATGGCTAACGTTCAGCTGCGCGCAAGTGAGCTGGGAAAAACGACAGCGGGGCAATTGGGCGATTGGCTCGAGAGCAAAGTTCAAGTCTTAAAAACAATCAGCAAACTTAAACAAGATGATAACCTGCCGAGTCGTTTGCTTCAGGCTCAGCAAGCTGGAGGGTTAAGTTTAACCTATCTGGGGACCGATCAGGGCAAATTCATTACTGGCGATACCAGCTATAAACTCCCCGATGGTTACGATCCCAGAGAGCGACCTTGGTATCAGCAAGCGCAAAAATTGGGCCTTTATAAATCAGCGCCTTACCTTGATATGGGCACCCATGCATTGGTGATGAGTATTTTGCAAAGCGTCTCTGATGGGGTGTATGGGGTGGATTTATCGCTGGATAAAATGGTCACCCAGCTTAAAGCGCTATCCAATCAAAATATGCAGGCATTTTTGGTGGATCAAACGGGTAAGATTTTGGTTTATCCCAAAGCGCAGTGGGAGCTTAAATCCCTCAAAGAGCTAAGCCCTGAGCTCAACCACGATGATTTAAAAAAACAAAATCAGCTCCTTGATGCCACGGTTGATGGGGTAAAAAGTCTCGTTAGTTTTATACCCGTGCCGAATACGCAGTGGTATCTGGCGTTAAGTTTTAATAAAAAAGCCGCGTTGGCCAGCTTTAACCAAACATCGTCTTACACGGTTACCTGTATTCTGGTTGGGTTTGTGCTGGTGGTCATTATTTTATACTTTGCGATTGCTCGGGCTTTTGCCCCGCTCAAACGGTTACAAATTGCGATGGATGATCTCGGCCGGCAGGGCGATGCGGATTTGACCAAACGGCTGGATTTTGCCCGCAGTGATGAAATCGGCCAGCTCTCTAAAAGTGTCGATATCTTCCTTGAACGACTCCATCAAATGTTATTGGCGGTGCGCAACGATACCGAAGCGCTCTATGAAAATGCCCACACGAGTGCGCAAAGTGCCAATCAGACCAGCCAACAGTTGGCCAGTCAGCAGCAAGAGGTCACCCAAGTCGCGACCGCCATTAACCAGATGAGCGCTACAGCCTCTGAGGTGGCGGCCAATGCAGAGCAAACAGCAACGGCTGCGCAGTTCTCCTCTGAGGCTAGTGTTCAAGGCCGCCAAGTCATTGAAAATAACCAAGCGCAAATTACGGCATTGGCGCATCATCTGGAAACCACGGCGCAAGGCGTGCAACAGCTCGAACAAGACAGCCAAGAAATAGCCAGCATTTTAACGACGATTCAGGGCATCGCCGAGCAGACCAACCTACTGGCGCTGAATGCAGCGATTGAATCGGCTCGAGCCGGTGAGCATGGTCGCGGTTTTGCCGTCGTTGCCGATGAAGTGCGCACCTTAGCGCAGCGTACCGCTCAATCTACCGAGGAAATTCATACCATGCTGACGCGCTTAGCGGAAAATACCCGTGAAACCGTGGCGACCATGGAACAGAGTCAGCAGCAAGCACAGCTTAGTGTCGAAGAGGCTAACCAAGCTAAAGAAGAGCTGGAGAAAATCACCCGTTCTATCACGGAAATTAGTGATATGTCGACCCAAATCTCCAGCGCCGCTGAGCAGCAGCGCGCGGTAACTGAAGAAATTTCGCGTAATACTCAGCAAATTTCGGATGTTTCAGAGCAGCTTCAGCGCCAGTCAGATACAAACTCAACACAAGTGCGCCAGCTCAATGACATTGCGCAGCGTCTGCATGATCAGGTGAATCAATTTAAGCTCTAATCAGCGGTTGCATTGAGCTTAGCGTTCATAAACTTGAGTGTCTTTGTAAAAAGTTAAAATCCGCTATCGCGCTGATAGCGGATTTTTTTATTTCCGAACGGCTGTGTTTGCGCGGTATTTGCTCATTAATTATCAAAAATAATTTATCAATTAATTAAATATTATTAGATTTTTTAATAAAATCAGCCCTTCTATAATCGGCTTTATTTGTTCACCATTATCCCAAAAGGAGCTGATATGAGCCTTCCTAAACAAATGAAAGCCATTGGCTTTACTCAGTCATTCGCCATTGACGAACCGCAAAGTTTGCAAGAGTTTCATCTGGCTGTTCCAAGCCCTTCCAGCTGCCAACTGTTAGTGAAAGTTCAAGCGGTTTCTGTCAATCCGGTTGATACCAAAGTTCGCCAAGGCGCTGCCCCTGAGCTATTAACTGATCCGAAAATTCTAGGTTTCGATGGCGTCGGTGAAATCGTTGCCATGGGCGATGAGGTGCAAGGTTATGCGCTAGGCGATCGCATCTATTATGCTGGCGATGTCACGCTATCTGGAACGAACAGTGAATATCACTGTGTGGATTATCGGATTGTTGCGCCAGCGCCAAAATCGCAAAGTGATGCCCAAGCGGCAGCTTTGCCTCTGACTGGACTCACCGCTTGGGAAGCGTTGTTTGATAGATTGCATGTCGGGGTAACTGAGGAAAAAACACTGCTAATTATTGGTGGGGCAGGTGGCGTCGGCTCGATTGCCATTCAGCTAGCAAAACAGTTAACCCATTTAACCGTGATTGCAACTGCATCGCGAGAGGAGTCTAAAGCGTGGTGTGAAAAACTCGGCGCAGACTATGTGGTCAATCACCACGATTTAGTCAGTTCAGTCAAAAACGTGGGTTTTAACGAGGTCGATTATATTTTTAATGCTGCCGATACGATTGGTCATTGGGATGCAATGGTTGAGCTAATCGCGCCGCAAGGAATGATCTGCTCCATCGTTGAATCTGACAGTGGTGTTGATTTATCAATGCTGCAGAGCAAATCAGCTGGTTTTGTTTGGGAGTTTATGTTCACTCGCAGCATGTATAAAACAAGCGATCTGAAACGTCAGCACGATATCTTATTTCAGCTGGCTAACTTAACTGATGCCGGACGAATTCAATCGACGCTCACCACAACATACCAAGGTCTGGATGCTCGGGTGTTGCAAAAAGCTCATGCGCTGCTTGAAAGTGGCAAAATGGTTGGCAAGCTTGCCATTACCTTCTAAGTCGTTATAGATGTTCCATGCGCTGGTGCTGGCTTTGGCAGCGCTGGCGCAGAAAATCCCGAAAGGCCACAATCGTTGGGTTGAGCAAGCGCCGGTCAGCACATAATAGATACAAAGGGCGCTCTATCCCTTGCCATTGGCTTAACACCATTTGTAAACGTCCAGCGAGCAAATCCTCGCTGACATCCATCTTGGACGTTTGAAATAAGCCATGTCCGGCCAACACTAAACGATGGATAGCTTCGCTATCATTGCTGGAAACATTGCCAGTGACGCGAATAGTGACTTGTTGGTCATTTTGGCGCAGTACCCAGCCGTCTTCAATCACATCGTTAATCATAAAACATAGGCAGTTGTGTTGGCTTAGCTGCTTTGGCTCAACAATAGGTGAATATTTCGATAGGTAATCGGAGCTGGCACAAATGACCTTATGATTGTGCTGATAAAGCGCTGTGGCAATGAGTCGTGAATCTTTTGGTTCCCCGTAACGAATGGCCAAATCTACGTGACGAGCATACATATCTGAGACGCTGTCCGAGAGTTCTAATTTGACCTGAACTTGAGGATGAACTTTGGTAAATTCACTAATCCATTTAAGCAGTAAATTACGTCCAAAATCAGAAGGAGCACTTAGATAAACATGGCCGTTAAGCTCATCTGAATTTGTTCTTACCTCTTTTAAACCTTGTTCGAGCAAAGCGATTGCCTGTTCAGCTTTGGCTAGTAACACTTCGCCGCTTTGCGTTAAGCGTAAATGACGAGTCGAGCGAACGATTAAAACGGTACCAATTTGCTGTTCCAGTCTTTTCAAGGCTGCGCTGAGTGCTGCGGGGGTAAGTTTTACTTGAGCGGCTGCTTTGGAAAAGCTTCCCTGACGGGCAATTTCGATAAAAATGCGTAAATCTTGTAGGGAGTTCATAAGCGCAAAACACAGTAGCTGAGTTTAAGATATTTTATATTTAAAACGATAAGTATTATAGATAAAAGCGCTACTTAATGGGGAAAATTGTATTATTTAGCCTGACCATTTTAAATGAGGCTTAATTATAGTGATATCATTATGTTGAGAAAAGCGGATTAATTTTTAGTGGAAATAGAAAATAAATAAAAATAATAAATTAATCAGTATTGTGCGATTTTTCTTACAATAACTAGCGCAATTGATGTAGACACACTTAGAATATTTAAACTAAGTGTGCCATACAAATTTATTTACACTGACCTGCAGCTTTTGTTAGAGCATTACATTGGGTCGAGTTGGCTTTATCGGAGCCATTTTTTTCCGCGCGCAGTTTTGCTGCCACAGAACTATAAATAGGGTTACAAATCGTATCTGATGTGACCACAATAGCTGATGAGTAATAGCATTTGTAATAGCGATCATTTAGTCCTTGAACTTTCGCTGTAAAATGAACTGAATCCAAATCACCAGAGATATCAGAAACAGTGATTTTATCAGCGGGAACGCCGATTGAGACACTAGCTTTGTCCTGCAATTTTTGCGGATTAGCCATCTGTTTTGAAACCATGCCACAGCCACTTAACGTTAGCAGTGTTGTCGCAATGAGGATGCTAAGACCGAATGATTTTTTCACAATTACTCCTTGGTATTTTACCTGTACTCCTTGAAATTGGCCCTATCATATCTTGAATAAAGAAATTAACAATATACATTTTAAGAAATACTTTTCTATTTATTTGTTCGAAGGATCAAATTTTCAGAAATGAATTAAAAAGTATATTTAAAAGAACTATATATTCTTCAAGTTTTTAATTTTTTGTTGCTTATTTTTTATAAGTAAACTGCCGCTAATCAGAATTTAAATAGTCATTTTGTACAATTATTCTGCGAACGAATTGAATCAACAGTGATTTTTATAAATGTTATTCAAATGGGTATAGCCTAATGTTATACCCCTGTGATATATAAGTATTCGCCAAGTTTGGTTTGGGTGTGGATATTGGAATGTAATCAATTTTCGATATTCAAATAGCAGTAGGACGGATATGGACATACCACAACCTTACCTTCTTTTTTTAGGTGATGTGACAGACCCTTTGGCCGCAAAAACAGCACGCGGAATTCATGCATGGCGTCCGCAGCAATGTGTCGGGCAATTGCGCATTGCTGGCTGTCAGGTGGCGCTAGAGTTAGATGATCTTTCTATCGAACAAGCTTGTGCTAAAGGTGCCAAAACGCTGGTTCTGGGAACCGCCAACGCTGGTGGTTTCTTGCCCGAACATTGGCTTGAAACGATTCGCCAAGCGATTCGCTCAGGGATGAACGTTGCCAGTGGTTTGCACGAGCGTCTTAACGATAATGCTGAACTTGTTGAGCTCGCTAAAGCGCACCAAGTGCAATTATTTGATGTCCGCCATACGCAGGAAAAACTCAAAGTTGGCAATGGCAAACCACGTTCTGGTAACCGGGTTTTAACCGTTGGTACCGATTGCGCCGTTGGCAAAATGTATACCTCGCTGGCGCTTGAGTCTGCCATGTTAAAACTGGGTATGAACGCGCAATTTCGCGCCTCTGGCCAGACGGGGATCTTAGTCGCTGGTCAAGGGATTGCCATTGATGCGGTGGTGTCTGATTTTATCTCGGGTGCCGCTGAGCTTATCTCTCCTGAAAATACCGATGATCATTGGGACATCATTGAAGGTCAGGGTTCGCTATTTCATCCATCTTATGCCGGTGTCAGCCTTGGTTTGCTGCACGGCTCGCAGCCTGATTTTCTCGTGATGTGCCACGAAATGGGACGTCCACATACCCGTCACCTGCCACATCATCCATTGGTGAGCTTAGCTGATTGCATTCAAGAAAACCTGAGGGTTGCGAAAGTCACCAGTGAAAAAACTCAGCTGGCTGGGATTGCTGTGAATACATCGCAATATCCAGATGATGAAGCGCGTCGTTATTTAAGCGAAATTAGCCAAGAATTTGGTGTTCCAGCAACCGATCCAGTGCGTTATGGCATTGATGATATTGCTGAGTTTTTAAAAGTGCACGGAGGATAAGCATGCGTCAGGTTGAAATCGATACGCTGCGCTTGCCGCTGGCTCGTCCATTTGCCATCTCCCGAGGTACGCGTAGTGCCACCGAAGTGGTGCGGGTGAGTATTGAAGAAAATGGCTTCATCGGTTGGGGCGAATGTACCCCAACTGCCCATTATCAGCAAAGCTGCGAGAGTGTTGTCGAACAACTTGAATCAGTATGCTCGTTAATTGCCGATGGCCTTACTCGCGAGCAGTTGCAACAAGTTTTGCCACATGGTTCTGCGCGTAATGTGCTTGATTGCGCTTTGTGGCGACTTGAGGCGGCGCGCCAAGGGCTGTCTTTATGTCAGCATGCGGCGATTGCAGGGCGTGATTCAATTATCACCGCCCAAACCCTAAGCCTTGATAGCGTTGAGGCTATGGCGCAAAGCGCTGCCGAAGCCGTCGCCAGTGGTGCCAAGTTACTTAAAATTAAACTTGATGCCGAACAGGTGATTGAAAAGGTTGCGGCTATTCGCCAAAGCGCGCCTCGCGCGCACCTGATTATTGATGCGAACGAGGCTTGGTCGTCGCTGGCACTGCCCGATATTTTTGCCAAGCTCGATGACTATGGCATTGAGATGGTCGAGCAGCCACTGCCTGCTGGAGCCGATAAATTACTTGCGCTATTTCATCATCCCATTGCGGTCTGCGCGGATGAAAGCTGCCACACCAGTGAAGATATTAAATCTCTTGGCGATCGCTACGACATGGTCAATATCAAACTGGATAAATGTGGGGGGCTGACCGAGGCGTTAAAGATGGTTGAAACCGCGAGAGCCTGCCAAATGCGAGTGATGGTGGGTTGCATGTTGGGCTCATCAATGGCTATGGAAGCGGCTTTGCCAGTTGCTTTTCAAGCGGAGTTCGTCGACCTCGATGGTCCTCTGTGGCTTGCTGCTGACAGTGCGCCACACCTTCGTTATCACAACGGACAAATTGAGCTGCAATAATATGTCATCAAGGAGCGATATGACTGATTCCCCGTTATTAAAGATATCCGATTTAACCATTGGCTTTAAAAGTCGCGAAGGCGTCAATCGCGCCTTAGATGGCGTGAGCTTTGAAATTAATCGCGGCGAAGTGGTTGCCGTAGTCGGCGAAAGTGGTTCGGGAAAATCGGTGACTTCGCTCTCTTTGATGGGGCTGTTAAGTGATAATGCCGTGATTGAAAATGGGCAGGCGCTGTATTGCCCAGATGAGAAAAATCACTACGATTTGACCAAAATCGATGAAACCGCACAGCGCAAATTGCGCGGTCAATCATTGGCGATGATCTTTCAAGAACCAATGACTTCGCTTAATCCTGTGCTAAAAATCGGTGACCAGTTAACTGAGGCTCTGCGCGATCACCACTTGTGTTCGCGTGAACAGGCTTGGCAAAAAGCGATGACGCTGCTCGATAAAGTGCGTATTAACGATGTCGAGCGGGTGATGCAAAGCTATCCTCAAGCGCTCTCTGGCGGCATGCGCCAAAGGGTGATGATTGCGTTGGCACTGACCTGCGACCCGCAGATGCTAATAGCCGATGAACCGACCACCGCTCTTGATGTCACGGTGCAAGCACGGATCTTACAGATCCTGCGCGATTTACAAAAAGAGCGGCAAATGGCCGTGATGTTTATCACCCATGATATGGGCGTGGTCGCCGAGATTGCCGATCGCGTGGTGGTGATGCTGCGCGGTAAAGTCGTTGAAACTGGCAGTGTTGAGCAAATCTTCAAAGCTCCACAGCATCCTTATACTCAGTCGCTGCTAGCTGCTGTGCCAAAACTTGGTGATATGGGCCAATCTCAGTGGCCTAAACGCTTTGCCATCGTTGGTGAAGATGCACCGGACGCGCAGTTAAGTGAGCAGCGCACTGCTGATTACTCGGCTAAACCACTGTTAGATGTGCGCGGGCTAAAAGTTTACTACCCAGTAAGCTCCGGCATTATGAGTAAAGTGACTCATGAAGTGCACGCCGTTGAGCAGATTGATTTTGATGTATATCCGGGCGAAACCGTGGCGATTGTTGGTGAGTCAGGCTGCGGTAAATCAACTACGGGACGCGCACTTTTGCGCTTAGTTGAAAATCAAAGCGAGTCGATTCATTTTCAAGGCAAAGAGATCTCACTGTTAAGAGATCGCGATTTTAAACCGCTGCGCCGTGAATTGCAGATGGTGTTCCAAGATCCATACGCCTCTTTAAACCCGCGTTTAACCGTTGGTTTTACGATTGCTGAGCCGCTTTTAATCCATGGTTTGGCGAAAAATCTTAAACAAGCTACTCCGGTTGTCGAGCAGCTATTGTTAAGTGTTGGCCTAAAACCTGAGCATGCTCGTCGTTATCCACACGAATTTTCTGGCGGTCAGCGTCAGCGCATCGCAATTGCCCGCGCGATGGCGCTTAAGCCTAAAGTGATTATCGCTGATGAAGCGGTCTCTGCGCTCGATGTATCGATTCAGGCGCAGGTGATTAATTTGATGATGGACCTGCAGCAGAAAACCGGCGTCTCCTGGATCTTTATCTCTCATGATATGGCTGTGGTCGAGCGAATCGCTAACCGCGTCGCCGTTATGTATTTGGGTCAGATTGTCGAATTTGGCTCACGCAATGCCATCTTTAATAATCCAACGCACGCCTACACCAAACGCTTATTAGCCAGTGTGCCAATTGCCAACCCGAGCCGTCGTGAAGGACGCCAGTTTGATGACGATGAACTGCGTCCCTCTCCGATGAAAGCCGTTGGCGATGAGGTTCAAAAACTGCGTTATCGCCAGATTAGCGAGCAACACTGGGTCGCAATCGAGTCATAACACAAACGAGTTTAGATACACAATAAAAACAGGACGTTGAGGAGAAACTCATGCAATGCAAACACTACCGCCGCGCAGCTCTTGCGTTGGCATTAAGCTTGGGAATGGGTTGTGCCTATGCTCAAGGCCTTAAAATTTCAATGTATGCGGATATCACGGGCCTCGACCCACACGATACCTCAGACAATGTTAGTTATTCTGTTCAAAGTGGTATTTTCGAGCGTTTGTTCCAGTTCGATGCCAACATGAAACTTATTCCAAAATTGGCAACGAGTTACACCAGTAATAAAAACGCGACTGAATTTGTGATTCATCTGCGCCATGGTGTGACTTTCCAAGACGGCACACCATTTAATGCCGCAGCGGTTAAAGCTAACTTGGATCGCTTAGCCGATCAAAGCTTGGGGCTTAAACGTAACAGTCTGTTCAAATTGGTTAAATCGGTTAGCGTTGTGAGCGATGACACCGTTAAAGTGGACTTAAGCCAATCATTCGGTGCATTTATCAATACCTTAGCTCATCCATCGGCAGTGATGTGGAGCCCTGCGGTACTGAAAAAATACTCAACCGAAGCGCAGTTGCGTAAACACCCAGTGGGTACAGGTCCATTTAAATTTGTGCAGTGGCAACCGGGTAAAGATGTTGAGCTGACTAAAAACAACCACTACTGGCAAAAAGGTTGGCCAAAAGTTGATAGCGTAACTTTCTATCCAGCTCCTGAAGATTCAACTCGTGTTGCAGCGCTTAAATCAGGTCAGGTGAATGCGATTTATCCACTGCCTGCTGATCTAGTGAACACCGTTAAAAACGATACTAAATTGGCCGTACAGCGTGACCCAAGTATCTACATGTATTACATGGCGATTAACACCCAGCACAAACCACTGGCTAAGTTAAAAGTACGTCAAGCAATCAACTACGCGATTAACCGTAGATTGTGGTTAAAAGTGGGCTTTGCCGACATGGGGATCCCTGCCGAATCAGCCATTGCACCACGCGTACAGTTCTTTGCCAAACAGAGCTCTCCGGATTATAGCTACAATCCAGCTAAAGCCAAAGAACTGCTAAAAGAAGCAGGCTATGGCCACGGTCTGAAACTGAATTTGTGGGTTTCTAACGCCACCACAGCAGTTCGTTGTGCTCAGTTCTTTAAACAGCAGTTAGGTCAGGTTGGCATTCAAGTTAAAGTGGTGCCAATGGACTCCGGTACTCGTGATGCCAAACTGTGGAGCGTTCGCGATCCGAAAAAAGCGCAGTTTGATTTGTATTACGGTGGTTGGTCGCCTTCAACCGGTGATGCTGACTGGGCCCTGCGTCCGTTGTTTGCAACCGAGTCTTGGGTCCCAACTGCGTATAACGTTTCATACTTCTCAAACAAAAAAGTGGATCAAGCGATTACCGATGGACTGGCAACTGCTGACCCGAAAGTTCGTGCCAAAGCTTATGCCCGTGCCCAGAAACTCATTTGGAAAAATGCCCCAATCGCATTTTTGGGTACACCGGATAACTTAGTCGGAAAACAGAAAGATTTAACCGGCGTTTCGATGCTGGCCGACGGTACCTTGTTGTTTGACCAAGCGCAGTTCAAATAAGTCGAGAGGGAGAGCCTGATGTTAACTTACGTGATCCGCCGTATCCTCGAAATGATCCCGGTGTTACTGGTGGTCTCCCTGTTGGTCTTTGGCTTTATTAAGCTGTTGCCCGGCGATCCAGCCAGGATCTACGCCGGGCCTGATGCAACCCAGGCAGCCATTGAGGCTGCTCGGGTTCATTTAGGCTTAAATCAGTCGCTGCCGATGCAATATTGGAATTGGTTAAGCGGCTTATTTCAAGGCAATTTAGGCATTACTTATCGCACTCAACAGAGTGTGAGTGAAGTCATTGCGAAAAGTTTTATGCCGACGCTGTATCTGGCGCTCGCTGGATTTGTGTGGTCGGTTATTTTGGGCTTGCTCGTTGGCGTTTTTTCCGCGCTTAAACGCGGCAAATGGCAAGACTGGACATTGATGAGTATCGCCATTGGCGGTATTTCGCTTCCAGCATTTTGGTTGGGTTTGTTGCTCATTCAATTTGTCGCGATGCCATTTGGTATCTTTTCTGTCAGCGGCTTTAACAAACCCAGCGATATTATTCTGCCAGCATTTACCTTAGGAGCCTCGGTGGCTGCCGTGATGGCACGTTTTACCCGTTCAGCATTTTTAGAAGTTGCCCAAGAAGATTATGTGCGCACGGCAAAATCGAAAGGATTGCGCGAAAAGCTGGTGACTTGGAAACATATTATGCGCAATGCGCTGATCCCGGTGATTACCATGCTGGGGCTGCAATTTGGCTTTTTGCTGGGCGGCTCAATTGTGGTGGAAAGAGTCTTTAGTTGGCCTGGGTTGGGATGGCTTTTGATTGAGTCGATTCAGACACAAGACCAACCGGTGATCCAGGCATTGGTGATGCTGTTTGTACTGGAATTTATTGTTATTAACCTGCTGGTCGACTTGCTTTATGCGGTGATCAACCCTGCCATTCGCCTGAAGTAGGAGCGCATTATGGATTCGTTAATCGAAATTAATCATCAAGATAATATTCGCTCCCCATGGCGGGAATTCTGGCGCAGAATTATTACTAATCCGGTAGCGGTTGGCTCCGGTGGCTTTATCTTGTTGCTGGTGTTAGTGGCGGTTTTTGCGCCGTGGCTTGCGCCATACAGCCCAATGCAGTCGGATTGGAGCGCTTTGTCGTCACCGCCTAGTTGGCACCATTTGATGGGCACCGATGAGCTAGGGCGAGACTTATTCAGTCGCATTATTTTCGGGGCTCGCATCTCATTATATGTTGGCTTTTTCTCGGTGACGCTCGGCATGGTCTTAGGCATTTTATTAGGGCTGTTCGCTGGCTACTACGGTGGTTGGCTGGATATGCTGATTATGCGCGGCGCCGATGTGTTGTTTGCTTTTCCTGGCATGTTGCTGGCGATTGCAGTCGTAGCCATCTTAGGGCCAGGGCTCAATAACGTTATTGTCGCGGTCGCGGTGTTCAGTGTGCCCGTGTTTGCGCGCATCGTTAGGGCCTCGACTCTATCGCTAAAACAAGCCGCTTATGTTGAAGCGGTGCGCTGCGCGGGTGCGCGGGACCGATTAATTCTGCTGCGTCATATTCTGCCCGGTACGCTCTCAAATGTGATTGTCTTTTTTACCATGCGTATCGGTACCAGCATTTTAACTGCGGCTAGCTTAAGCTTTATCGGCCTTGGTCCTGAACCTGATGTGCCTGAGTGGGGCAATATTCTGGCGATGGGCCGCAATATGATGATGGCTGGCGTTTGGCATGTCAGTTTGTTCCCGGGGCTGGCTATTTTTGTCACGGTGCTGGCATTTAATCTCCTTGGCGATGCGCTTCGCGACACATTAGATCCAAAATTGAAAAATTAACCTGTTGGCAGGTTTGTCACAGGTGATGAGGAATATTCATGGCACATGATCCGTATATCCAAACCCGGCTGAAATGTTTGCTTGAGCGCTGGCAAACCCAGCGCATGGTTGGATATCCACAATTGCAACCTGGCCCGACCAACCGCATCAGTGATGTCCGTGGCGTGAAAGTTGGGCATGTCACCTTAAACGAGGGTGATATTCAAACGGGCGTTAGCGCAATTGTTCCCAGTGATGACAATCTGTTTATCAATCCACTGCGCGCCGGGGCCGCTGTTTTAAACGGTTTTGCCAAACCCATTGGCCTGACGCAGCTTGACGAGCTAGGGATTTTGCAAACGCCAATTTTGCTCGGTAATACCTTCTCTGTTGGTCGATTATTTACCGCCGCTGTGCAATACACAGTTTCGCAAAACCCTGAAGCGGGTCGCGAGATGGCCACCGTTAATCCACTGGTTTTAGAGTGTAACGATGGCTTTTTAAATGATCAGCAAGCATTTGCTGTAACTGAGTCGATGGCTATCGATGCGATTACCTGTGCTAAAAGTGACTTCGAGCGCGGCAGCGTTGGTGCGGGTCGGGGCATGAGCTGCTTTGGTCTTAAAGGTGGTATCGGTACGAGTTCTCGCTACATTCCTCAGCTTAATGCCACACTGGGTGTGCTGGTGCTAGCAAACTTTGGCCGATTGCAGGCGCTGCGTTTAGATGGCTTGGCTATTGGACCGTGGGTTGAATCTGCGCTTAGCGAAATAGCTGCTCAGCGTGATGCTGGCTCAATCATCATCATTATGGCAACCGATGCACCGTTAAGCTCGCGCCAGCTTAAACGCGTTGCTAAACGTGCCGGCGCAGGGCTTGGCCGTTTGGGCAGTTATTGGGGCCATGGTTCGGGCGATATTGGCGTGGCCTTTTCAACCGCAAGTGAAGCGGCCAATGACCTTGATGACAGCCATCTTGAAGAGCTTTTATGTGCCGCCGCTGAAGGCTGTGAATTTGCTGTTTTAGACGCGCTTTTACAAGCGAGTGCCGTCAAAGGTTTTCGCGATCACTCCCGCAGCGCCCTAAGCGACGTTCTGGATCATTTAGCCGCCACGATTTTATAGCTCTGGCGAGGGAAGGAATGACTAATTATGAAAATTTTTATCTCAGCTGATATCGAAGGGATTGCCGGGGTCGTCAGCCCCCAACAGTGTTCTCAGGGCAATGGTGAATATGAACTTGCTCGTGCTCTGATGGAAGAAGAAGTGAACGCGGCAATTGATGGCGCTTTTGCCGGTGGTGCCAGCGAAGTTGTGGTTGCTGACAGTCATGGTTCGATGACCAATCTGCGCCCTGCATTTATGGATGAGCGGGCCCGTTTAGTACAAAGTAAACCACGCCCTTTGTCGATGGTTGAAGGCATTGAGAACAGCCATTATGACGGTTTGTTTTGTATTGGTTACCACAGCGGTGTCGGGCAAAAAGGCATTTTGGCGCATACCATTAATGGCCGCTCTTTCTTTAACGTTCGCATTAACTCTCAAGCGATGGCTGAAGTGGATATTTATGCCGCTGCAGCTTGTGAATATCAAACGCCATTATGGCTTGTCAGCGGTGATAATTTGTTTGGCAAATGGGTCGAGCAATATTATCCAAGTGCCAAATACGCTTGTGTCAAACGGGTGATTTCAACCACGGCGGCTGAATCGCTAAGCCCTAAAGCTGCGCAAAAGCTGATTCGCCAGCAGGCTGAACTTGCTGTGCAACAAGCCTCCAGTATGCCAACGACCCGTATTTATGCGCCTTATAAGTTGGAGCTAACGGCCGCAAAACCAGTGCTGGCCGATATCTTTTCACTAATCCCCAATGTTGAGCAGTTAGATGCACGTACCGTAACCTACACCGGTTCGACGATGCGCGAGATTATCAGTTTATTAAGCGCCTTTTCATATTTGGCCAGCACTCAGGGGTAATGAAGCAGTGGTTATGATTAAACCAGTTATTGTCATTCATGGTGGCGCGGGCGCTTTAACTCGCTCTGCTATGGATAAAGAGTTAGAAAATAATTATCGCCAATCGCTCAAAGCCATTGTGAGCGCAGGACAAGCCGTATTAGCCAATGGTGGTAGCGCACTGGATGCAGTTAGCGAAGCGGTTCGTCAGTTGGAAGAAAATCCGCTATTTAATGCCGGCCACGGTGCGGTGTTCACCCATGAGCAAACCCATGAGTTGGACGCTTGTATTATGGATGGCGCAACCCTTAACAGTGGCGCTGTGTGTGCGGTAAATCATATTCGCAATCCAATTTTGGCGGCTCGTAAAGTGTTAGAAAACAGTGAACATGTGCTGTTTACTGGAAAAGGTGCTGAAGCCTTTGCCAAAGCGCAACATATGGAGATGGTTGAACCGGACTTTTTCTCAACCGCAACGCGTTTAGCGCAGTTAAAACGGGTGTCGCAAAGTGCCCAGGTGATGCTTGATCATGATGGACAGGCACTCAGTGCTGAAAAGCCAGGCGATCCGCTCGATCCAGATAAAAAATATGGCACCGTTGGCGCGGTTGCAATCGATGCCAATGGCAATCTAGCTGCCGCCACCTCAACGGGTGGAATGACCAATAAAATGGTTGGCCGCGTGGGAGACTCCCCGATTATCGGCGCGGGTTGCTACGCCAATAACGCGACCGTCGCTATCTCTTCAACCGGCACTGGCGAGGCCTTTATGAAAGCTGTTGCCGCGTATGATGTCTCGGCATTAATGGCATATACCGGTGCCTCGCTCAATGATGCCATGAATAAAGTGGTCATGGAAAAATTGCCAAAAATTGCAGGCAGTGGCGGCATGATTGGCGTTGATGCAAAAGGCAATATTGCACTTATTTTTAACAGCGAAGGAATGTATCGGGGCTTTGGTTATGTCGGCGATGAGCCTCGTGTTGGTATTTATCGGGAGAGTGAACTATGACTCATCCACCACGTTATCGCGTTTTTGATGGTCACAACGACCTGTTGCACCGCTTATGGGAAAACTATCGCAGCGATCCTGCTCAGGCCTTTTTAAATGGCACCGATGATGGCCATCTTGATTGGCCTCGCATGCAGCTTGGTGGTTTTATGGGTGGATTGTTTGCACTGTGGATCCCTTCAGCATCTCTTGATGGTGAGCGCAAAACAGCGGCGCCTTGGCAGGATAACCCGGTATTATCTCAGTTTGAAATTCCAACATTATGTGAATCCCAATCCTATATTTTTGATGCGCTATCGATGCTGCTGCGTATTGAAGAAAGTTGTCCTCAGCAGCTGAAAGTGTGTCGCTCAGTTGTTGATATTCAGCAGGCGATGGCTAGCTGTCAGGTCGCAGTCGTGATTCACATGGAAGGCGCAGAGGCTATCGATCAGTCTTTGTATCTTTTGGACATCTTGCATGCGGCAGGGCTGCGCAGTTTGGGTCCAGTTTGGAGCCGCCCAACTTGCTTTGGCGATGGTGTGAAATTTCGCTTTCCATCATCACCAGATACCGGGTTTGGCTTTAATAAGACAGGTCTTGAGCTGATTAAATCTTGCCATCGCAAAGGGATCGTAGTGGATGTGTCGCATATGGATGAGCGCGGCTTTTGGCAAACTGCTGAACTTGGTGGTGCACCGCTGGTGGCAAGCCATAGCAATGCTCACGCATTGTGCGCGCAGTCGCGCAATTTAACTGATGCTCAGTTGCACGCCATTCGCGACAGCCATGGTTTTGTTGGCGTGAACTTCGCGGCTAAGTTTTTAGCTGAAAATGGCCAGGCCAACCCAGAAGATGGTGAGGAGCAACAGGTTCGTCATATTGAGTATCTGCTGGAACACGTCGGTGAAGATTGCGTTGGCTTTGGCTCTGACTTTGATGGCTGTCGCACGCCTGCTCAATTTGGTGATGTGACTGGCTTACCGAAGATCTTCACCGCATTGGAAAAACGCGGTTATGATGCCGAACTGCTCAATAAAATTGCCCATAAAAACTGGTTGCGTGTTCTTAAAGCCACTTGGGGCGAATAAGCTTTCAGTTAAGCTGCGGTGGTGCTCATATGGCTCACCGCCAGCAGCATTCCTAAACTCATTAACACCACGCCGACAATTCGATCTGCGATAAGTTGGTGGCTTAAAATTTGCGAGCGGATCTTCTTTGAGGTAAAAAATACCGCGACCAGCGAAAACCACATCCAATGGGCAAATGACATAAATAAGCCGTAACTTAGGCCGCGACTAATTGAGCTGTGCTGGGTCATCACTTGGCTAAATGTGGCAATTACAAATAGCATGGTTTTGGGGTTGAGCGCATTGGTGAATAGGCCCATTTTAAACGCAGCAAAGTTTCGAACTTTGTCAGTATTAGCGGTTTGTTGGGATGATTCTTGTTTTTGGCAAAGCGCACTGATGCCAAGATAAATCAGATACGCAGCTCCCACATATTTCATGATGCTCATCATCAGCGGTGAGTGTGCCATGATAAGCGCCACGCCAAACAAAGTATAAAAGACATGAAACTGCACTCCGCAGGCAATGCCCAACGCTGCCAATAACCCCGTTTTACGCCCGTTGACATAGCTTGCGCGAGTGATCATGGCAAAGTCGGGGCCGGGGCTGATTACCGCCACAATGGTAATGGTCATCACGGCCAGCATTTCGTTCATCGATTATTCCTTTCGTTCGTATCTGTTTATTTATTTAACCTAATCAGATGTTGCTAGTGTTTTCAGCTTAGGTCACTACGAGAGCTATATTAGTGAGTTGCTAAATAGATAAAAGCGATTTATGGTCACTTATATCTGTGAGTATTTGTAACTTATTTTATGCCTCTACCATCACTCAAAGCGCTGCACTACTTTGCGATTGCCGCCAAAACTGGCAGCTTTGTTAAAGCCGGCGAGTCGTTGCATGTTACCCATGGCGCGGTCAGTCGCCAGATAGCGTTACTTGAACGCCAGCTAGGGATTGCGCTATTTGAGCGGCGTAACCGGGCTGTTTTTTTAACGCATGAAGGCTTGCAACTGGCTAAAACCTGCGACAGTGTTTTCTTCCAGCTCGAAAAACAGTTAGAACGTCTAACCGGTGCGCATCAGAGCGAGTCGCTGGTTGTCTCATGTGAGCCAACGATTGCAATGAAATGGTTGATCCCGCGACTGGCGGATTTTAAAGAAAAGCATCCACAAATTAACGTGCAACTTATCGCCTCCGGAGGGCCGATTGACTGGCGTCAAAGTGGGGCTTCGCTGGCGCTGCGGCGCAACGATTTTCACTGGTCTTCGAGTGTTTATCAGCACAAACTTTGTGATGAATACATTGGCCCAGTGATTCGCCCCCAGCAGGCATTTGGTGCACCTAGTACCATCTTGCTCGATGCTGCAACGCGTGAGCATGCCTGGTCAGATTGGCAACAGCTAACTGGGCGGCATTTGAGCTTTGAGCACAAATCCTATGAGCATTTTTATCTGTCTATTCAGGCAGCAGTGGCAGGGCTTGGGGTCGCCATTGCCTCATTTTTGATGGTCCAAGATGAGCTGGCTAATCGTCAATTAAGCGCGCCTTACGGCTTTGTTAAAGATGGTAGCGCTTATTATCTATTGAGTGAGCAGCCATTTTCTGGAAAAAGTGAAATATTCCATCAATGGTTGGTAGAACAGATTAATATTTCGCTACAGCAAGTTGGTTAATAATTAGTCTCTGTTATTACAAAAGATTGTCGCTAAGTGCAGCTCAAGGCTTAATCCTTGCAGCATTTTTAGGTCTCTGAATAAAAATTGGATGTTGGGAGGGGCGATGCGGTTACGACAGATAGAGGTTTTTCAGGCAATTTATCAAGCTGGTTCAATTAGCGGAGCCGCCAGATTGTTGAACGTTTCGCAGCCTAACGTGAGCCGAATTCTCAGTCATACCGAGCAACAATTGGGCTTTCGCCTCTTTGACCGATCTCCTCAGGGAATGCATGTTACCTTGGCTGGCAGGCAATTATTACCGCATGTCGAAGAGGTCTATCACAAGCTTCGCGACATCAGTGAACTCACTCGCAGAATGAGCGATAATGGTGCAAATACGATCCATGTTGGTGCAGCTCATGCGTTTGGTCAGATGGTCGTTGCCCCGACAATCGTTAACTTTAATCGCCAACATTCTGGGTTACAGATTGAGCTGATGACCGAACATTTTGCCACGCTCTGTCATTTGGTTTTAGAAAGCGAAGTCGATTTTGTGCTTGCCTTTGGTCAGCATGTGCCAGCTAATTTATTGGCTGAGCCACTGTTTCAGTCAAATATGGTCGCCGTGTTGCCGCCATCGATGAAAGCGCCGCAGATTGTTTCGCTAGCTTGGTTGTATCGCCAGGGGCTGATTATGATGCAAAGTAATGACCCTTTGGGCAAAGTGTTGCACCGAGCGTTGAAAAATCAAAAACTCTCCAGTGCCGGAGCCATGCAAATTAAAACTTATTCGGTGATTGCTGATATGGTGCTCGCTGGCGGTGGCGTTGGTGTGGTCGATTTGTTCACAGCGCGTTGTTACGAACACAAATTACAGGTTGTGCCGATTGCTGATTCGTTGCCATTTGAAGTGATGTTTTTAAGCCGCGCTGATATGCCGCAATCGCGCTCAACTCTGGCGCTAAAAAAATGCCTCAAAGAGCGCTGCCGTGAAATCGCCATGCCGCTGCAACAATCCGCTTAAGTCATGGGCGTTGATAAAAATTTACAATATCCCCCTTGTTTTTAAATGCGTTAAGCGGCAGGTTATAAGGAGTTCTTTTATCATACAGAGAATTTCTTATAGCTCATCGATTAGCCTTTGCAATCGCTTTTTCCCAAAGGTTTAATCGATACCAAACGGAGGGTTTATGGCACAACCAGATGCAAGTTTATCAGGTACGTTTAAACTCGGCGGTGAGCTTTCAATTAATCGCCTTGGTTTTGGCGCAATGCGTGTAACCGGTGACGGAGTTTGGGGTGAGCCTGCGGACCCCGATGAAGCTCTGCGCACTTTAGCACGTGTTCCAAATCTGAATGTTAATTTTATTGATACTGCTGATTCCTACGGCCCGGATGTTTCTGAATGGCTTATTCATAAAGCGCTTCACCCCTATTCTGGATTAGTGATTGCGACCAAAGGTGGCCAGGCTCGAACCGGGCCAAATCAATGGATCCCGCTGGGTCGTCCTGAATATTTGTTGCAACAAGTGCACAAAAGTCTTCGCAACTTAGCGGTTGAACAGCTGGATCTCTGGCAGTTACATCGCATTGATCCCAAAGTAAATAAAGATGAGCAGTTCGATGCCATTAAATCGATGTTAGACGAGGGGTTGATTCGCTACGCGGGTTTAAGTGAAGTGGGCGTTGAAGATATTCAGTTGGCGCAGAAATATTTCCCAGTAGCGACCGTGCAAAACCGGTATAACTTTGTTGATCGCAAACACGAGGCTGTGCTTGATTACTGTCAGCAACAGGGCATTGGTTTTATTCCATGGGCGCCGCTTGATAAAGGTGCTCTGGCTGCAACGGGCTCCGTATTAACCGATATTGCCAAAGAGCAGAATGTTAGCCCAAGCCAAGTTGCACTCGCTTGGCTATTAAAACGCTCGCCAGTGATGTTACCTATTCCGGGAACATCTAAAGTGGCGCATCTTGAGCAGAATGTCGCAGCGGTTGATGTCTCACTTAGTGATGAGCAGTTTGATAAGCTCGACAAGCTTGGACGAAACGCCAGCTAGTTTTAAAAAATTCAAAGAGCGCGATGATTAAAGCCAGTTAAGTGACTGGCTTTTTCTTTATCTAAGAATGCCCATTTGGCCGCTTTTAAAATGCGCTTATTACGTGGCATATTAGGTGGACGATGATAAGCTTTCGCTTAAATAAAACAGTGACTTAAGCAAATCCACCATTGGCTCGCAGCACTTGGCCATTGACCCATTGGCCATCGTCACCGGATAAGAATGAGACGACCGATGAGATATCTTCGGGTTGACCGAGGCGTTCCAGCGGCGGAATTTTAGAAAGTTGCTCGATTTGCTCATCTGATTTGCCCGTCAAAAATAGCTCAGTGGCAACCGGGCCCGGTGCGACAGCATTCACACAAATATTGCGGCCGCGCATCTCATTGGCAAATACGCCAACAAGCCCTTCAACGCCAGCTTTCGACGCTATATAAGGTCCATATCCTGGGAATTTTTTAGCAATTACGCTTGATGATAACGCGATAAATCGGCCGCCTTCACGCAGATATTCACAGGCATAGGCCATCATCAGATAGGTTCCTTGCAAATTAGTTGCGATGGTTTTTTGAAAATCCTCAAGATGCTCGGCGCTAATTGTTCCCATCGGCATTATTCCAGCATTATTAACCACAACATCGACTCGGCCTAATTGGGCGATGGTCTGTTGATAGAGCTTTTGGACACTTTCAGGCTCGCCGATATCCGCTTGTAGCGCAATGGCTGTTTGTCCCTTGGCGGTAATCTGTTCAACCACCTGCATTGCTGCATCGGCGCGATTGGCATAATTAACCACCACCGCAAAGCCATCATTTGCCAAACGAGTAGCAATCGCTTTACCGATACCGCGGGAAGCGCCTGTAATCAGTGCTACTTTCGAAGTCATTGTTATCTCCTGCGCTTTGGATTGAACCTCAACGTTACCATAGACGTTTTGGGCTTTAACCTTTTTCTTAACTTTTAGCATTTGATAGTGATAAGTATTAATGACTATTTGGTCATTAAAGTCTAATTCGAAATCATACTAGATGCGGGTTAGGCCTTTGCTGTTGGCTAAAAACATAGATAAATTAGTCATAATTTACCTGCAAATAACCACTCCTAAAATTAATAGTTTTAGAGTAATTAAAATACATATTTATAAATAAATCATATAAAACATGATGTTATTTTAATAAATAGATCAATAACTATTGATTGATCTATTATTTATGAATGATATAAATGTCTCTATCGGCTAAACGATAGAGTCTCTCTTCTGAGCGCACCTGCTCAACTTCTGTCGTTTATGTATGCCTCTCAGGTATCGCCGTATTAATTCTTTTTATCATTAGCGTAAGGAAGCGGAATTATGGCTAATCAGACTGAAGTATTTCAAAGCTCTAAAGGAAAAATCTATGTGCAACGCTATCTTTATCCAGAGGCGAGCGAAAGCGTGATTATGGTCAATGGCGCCATGTCTACAACCGCGTCATTTGCTGCCACGGTGCGTCATTTAGAGCACAAAATGAATATGATCCTTTTCGACTTGCCGTTTATTGGTCGCTCTGCAGAACATAATCCAGGTCTGCGTTTAGTAACCAAACAAGATGAAGTGAAAATTTTGCAGGAGCTGATTGAACATTATCAGCCCGACAATCTGTTGTCGGTTTCATGGGGAGGGCTTGCCTCATTGATGACGTTAGCAACGCGCCCTAAATCAATTAAAAAGGCGGTGATCTCGGCTTTTTCGACCTGCTTAAATGGGCCGATGTTTAACTATGTCGTTAAAGCGAAAGTCTTGATGCAAAACAAGCAGTTTAAAGACTCATCAGAGCTTTTAAACCAAGAGATTGGCAAATATCTTCCGCGGGCCATTAAGCGGGTAAACTATCGCCATTTATGCCAGCTCAATGATCAGACCTATTCGCAAGTAATTTTTCATATTGAGCAGTTAATGAAGCTCAATCATCAGGATTACGTCTCATTATTTGAAAAAATTGATATTCCGATTTTATTTATCAACGGTAATCGCGACGAATACACCACGACCGAGGACATTCGCCAAATGGCCGATTACCTAAATGACTGCCAATTTATCAGCATTCGAAATGCTGGTCATTTCTTAGATCTTGAGGGAAAGTACGCTAGCTCACAAGTAAAAGAAGCACTATTGAGCTTTTTTGAGTGTGAAAAAATGCTCTGTCATTAGCGTCTTATTTTGGGTTAAAAACGTTCGCTAATCGTGACAATTTTCTCAATGAACTGGCGTTTTATTGCGATCCATGAATAATAGGGGCCATTATTAAGCAAGTGATGTTTGCGCCGTTATCCGGCGCACATCTTCCTATTTCTAGAGGTTTCATGGCTCAGTTACGGCGCATAATATTGTTGCATACTCACCTTGATGGTGTGGTTGAAATTGATGTGGATGCACATACCAATTTTTGTGGAACGAATGCCTCTGGTAAGACGACTTTGCAACGACTCATTCCGGTTTTTTATGGCGAACAACCTAACCGTGTGGTTCCGAAAACGCGCAAAAAATTCGATGAGTTTTACCTTCCCTTTGCCAACAGCTACATCATTTACGAGTATCAGCGTGATAACGCACAGCTTTGTCAGGCGGTGTTAACTCGTAAGAGCGAAGGTGGGGTGGAGTATCGCTTTGTTAGCGGTGCTTATCAAAGTGAGTTATATCTGACTCGAAGTCAAAATGGGGTCAGTGCTCTTAGCTATACACAGTGGGCTAGCGCAATGCGCGCGCACCCTGATATTCAGGTATCAGCCAAAATTAGTGCCACCAGTGAATATCGCAGCATTATTCAAAACGATGTCAGTGCGCTGCGCTCAAATAGTGCTGATAACGTAAAATTACGCCGTTTAGCAGCTAGCTTTGCGTTGGTTAGCCATAACCACAAACTGCGCCATATTGAAAAACTGGTCAGTGCCGTGCATGCCAAAGAGGGCAAAATGGATACCCTCAAATCGATGTTGGCGGCGATTTTTGAAGAAGATGGTGTGACGCTGCCGACCACCAAAGTTAAAAATACCAAAGCGCGTGAGTGGATTGCGCAGATGCGCCAGTCAATGCGATTGGAAAAACTTGAAGATGATTTTGCCAAACTGAGCACTTTGGCCACGCAATTAGATGGCACGCTAGCTCAGCTGGCCGTATTGCAGCCGCAACTTGAAGTCGATTATGAGCTGCAAAAACAGCTGCGCGCTGATACTCAAGAGCAGTTCAATGCTGTGCAAGGGCAGCTTAAAACCCTGCGTGAAAATTATGCCAATGAGCAGCAGCAACATAATGCTAGCTTAAGTAAAGCCGAATCTGACTTAAGTGAAACCCAGCTGCGCCTTGATGATTTACAAAATCGTTTTGATGAGTTCGCCAGCCAAGATATGGATAAACTGGCGCGCGATATCGATAATTTGCCGCTCTGGCGGGAAAGCTTGCAAGAGCTTGTCGAGCAGCATGCCTTGATGGTTGAGCAGCATAGCGATCTTGAACATAAGCTTGAACAACAAAAATCGAAACTAGCTGCATCGCTACAGCGACTAAGCGAGCAAAACCGTACTAAAAGCAAACAACTGCAGCAGCAAAAAGATGCGCTTCGCGAAAGTCAGCTTGAGCAACAAGCAAAAATGCAAAGTGCATTCACCAGCAAGGTTGAGCAACTACAACGTCAATTTAACGAGCAAACGAGCACCTTAAAAAGCCAACTGGCGGTGTTGAGCCATCAACAAAACCACTCGCTGTTAAACGCCCAAGAACAAGACGCCATGAATTTATGTGAGCGGCGTTTAGAGCGAGCATTGCAAGATTATCAAAGTGCTTCGCTGACGCATCAAGCGCTCCAAACCCAGTGGCAACAAGCTCGGCAAAATCGCGTCCAAGCTGACAGTGAGCTGGCTCATTGCCGTACTCTGGTGCATCAAAGCGAACAAAATCTAGCAAATATTCAGAGCCAGCTGGCGCCTGAAAGTGGCACATTGCGCCATTACTTGCATCAGAATTACCCAAACTGGCAGCAAAATATCGGCAAAGTAATAGCCCCTGAACTTTTAGAGCGTCATGACTTACAACCCGATTTAACACAAGAAACGCAAAGCCTGTTTGGTTTAACTGTGGCGCTCCATGAAATTGACTTGCCAGTGCATGCCCAGCAGGATTCTCATCTGAGTGAGCAGCAAACAACGGCGCGTGCCGAGCTGGAAAAGATGCAGCAAAACAAACTGCAAGCAGAAAAAGCGCTCAAAGAGGCTCATGAGCAGAGCGAATTGCTCCGTGAGCAGGTGGAACAGGCGCAGTGGCAGCTGACTCAGGCTGAACAGGATATTGATTATGCTCGTGACAGCCGTGACCGTTTAACAATTGAGCAGCAAGAGCTTAATCAAACACGCAAAGCGAAACTGAGCGCGCAGTTAAACGAGCAGCAAACCCAACTGGAGCAGTTAAACGGCGAGCATGCAGCGCAAATTGAGGCGATGAACGATGACTTTCAAGCGCAAAAACTAGAGTTGCAGCTCGATTGGCAAAATGAATTACTGAGTTTTGATGAACAGATTGCGACACTCGACAGCCAGCTTGAAGAGAAAACAGCTTCGAATAAATCTCAAATTAAAGAGTTAGAGCAAGCCTTTAATGAAGAGCTCTCCGATATGGGCGTTGATCCAAGCCGCATAGCCCAATCAAAACAGCGTCAAGCTCAGCTGCGCGAACAGATTCAACAGACACTAGAACGCCAAGATGAGCTTGGCCGTTATCAGCAATTTATCAAGCTCGATTGGAAGCAATTGCGGCCACAGCTTTTAGAAAAAGAGACGCAATTAAAACAGCTCCAGCGTGATTTAACGGCCAAGTTAGCTGAACTTAAAACCAGCTTTAATGCCAAACGCCACGCGCTTGATGAGCAAAAAGAGAACTGTCAGCGGCAATTGCAAAGCGCTGCGCAATCGCTGGAAATGATTAGCCCGCTGTTAGCCCAGCTGCGCGAGCTAGATTTGAGCGACGGTGCAAATGAGCCTGGCTCTGGCGATCTTAGTGAGCGCTTAGAGCGCGCTAAAGAGGCACTGGCTATAACAAGCAGTGTGAAAACCCAGCTGAAAAGCCAACTTGAGCAGTTTGAAACCAGCCTTTCTCAAGATGCGGGCGTTGAATTTTTAGACCGTCTAGAATACGAAAAACGCCAGTTAGATGATCAAAGCGCCCTTGGTAAGCAGCTAAAAATTTTGGGTAATTTGCTGCATATTTTGCGTGACCAACGTCAGCAGTTGCTGGAGATGGGCGAGAACATCGGTGGTGATCTGAAAAAATTCTTTATCGTTTTTCGTGATATCAATCAGCGTATCGCCCGTCAGAGCCAGCGTTTAAGTGAAGCGGTAGCCGATGATTTAACCCTTGAAGGGATTGAAAAATCACAGGTTAAAATTATCTCAACGATTGATGAATTGGGATTTTGGCAGCCACTTAAAGCGTTTGCCAAAGCCTATGATGATTGGAGTAATTCAGCCCATGCACTGCCATCAGAAGCATACTTGAATGCGTTAGCTGATGTGGTTGAGTTGCTGCGCGCCAATGAACAATATCAGATGGAATCGTTGCTGCGTTTGGAGCTGCATTTAAGCGAAGGTGGCTCTGAGCTGGTGATTAAAAATGACCGCCAGTTATTAGAGTCTTCCAGCCACGGTATGGCGTATCTGATTTTGTGTAAATATCTGCTAGCGTTTACCCGGCTGATGCGCGCTGATGCGAATGTGATCATCCATTGGCCTATCGATGAGATTGGGACCTTGGCCTATCACAACGTGGAAAAACTATTTAACGCCTGCAGCGAAAATCAGATTGTCATTGTCGGGGCGTTTCCTAACCCAGAATCAGATGTGTTGATGCTATTTAAACATCGTTACCTGCTTTCACCCAGCGATGAGAATCCGCATAAACGTCAGCTTAAACGAATTCAGCCCAAATTAAGTTCACTGGCCGAGCGGCTGGCGCAAGCAACGGAGACGCAATTATGATTGAACATGGTCCTTTATTAGAGCGTCTGTTAGCTGGCGAATTTATCTGCCAGGTGAGTGATGAAGTGGCATTTGCTCATTTAAATGATGAACAAACCGCTCAGGATTTTGATCACTATCTGCGCCCACTCAATCGGCGTTTGGTTAAAAGTGACAGCGGCGGGGTGTTTTACCTTGGATATGTCAATTTAACCCCAACTGCGCGCGAGCAACTAGCGAAGCAGTTTAGTGAAACTATTCAGTCATTGCTGCCTCTTTTAGAGTGGATGCAATTAGTGCAAGAAGCTATGGGCCAAGATCGCGCGCTCACCGCTGGCGATACTCTTAAATTGCAAGAGTTTGTGTTGCGCTGTGAAGATAACCAAAGTTTGCGCCAGCGACTACAAACGCTCGCGCTCGATCGCTTTTTTAATAGTCATAGTGATGCTTTGGATAATCAGGTTAAATTGATTTTTCGCCGCTTAAAAGAACATGGTTATCTGCTCCAGCCGCATAGTGAACGCCACTACTATATTGTCACCGGCAAGATTGATTATCTAATTGAAGTGATTGATTTTATTCGCCATGAAGAACATCTGCCGATTGATGATGCGCCCACTCAAGAGGAGCTTATTTAATGGCCAAGCGTGAGTTAGCCAGCGCTTCTAACTTGTTGCAGATTGGTGCCCAACGGTTGGCTTTGTTAGGCAAGCATCATAAATTATTGATGCAGGCTTATCTCAATGGCTTTGTTGATGAGGCATCGGTTAGTGAAGCGGCGTTAAAAAAACTGTTGGCGGCGCGGATTTTGTGGCGTCCGGGAGATGATCAGCCGCTGACGTTAAGGCCATTGGTAAGCGAGTTAATTGCCAGTATGGTGGCTGATGAAAATCGCCGTCAGATCAATGCCGATGTGGCCGAAAAACTCGAACAGATCCGGGTGCGAGTGCGCGCCTATCAAGATGCTCAAGCTAAGGGCGATTACACCAATAGTGAACTGCAATTGCAGCGACTGAGTGAAAACGTGTTCGACTTAAGTGGGCAGTTTGAAGAGGCGATTGATAGCCTTTGGCATCGGCTCAATAGTGACTTTGGTTTCGTGGCAAGTTTGGACGATAAAATTCGCGAGAATCAGCGTGCCCAAAGCCAATTGCGCCGTTTGTTAGATGGGCTGGAGTTGATTGATTTTGAACAGCTTATCACGCTGTGTGAAGGCAGTAATGGGCTTCGCAAATTATTGGTGAGTCAGCTTCAGGTTCAGTTAAGTGAACATCACTCCAGTTTGTTAGAAGTACAAAAACGGTTGGTTGAACTGCTGGCAAAATTCCGCCACCAGCAGGCTCGCTCGTTGTTAATTGCCAATACAGTTGCCTTTTTGCGCGAACACCCCAATTATCGGCCCAGTGATTACCCAAATCGCTCGAAAGTTCCGAGTATTTTTAACCGCTCTGCCGCTATTATCCCATCAGCTGGGATCGCCATTGATCGCAGCCAAGATCGCGATACGCTCTCGCAAGTAGTGCGCGATATTCCAAGGCCTAGCACTGCTTTATTGCCAGAGCAGCCGAAAGCTGCGACTTATCACAGTAATGCCGTCGATGATGCGGTGGCACTGCGCCAACAGCAGTTAAAATTGGATGTGGAAAACTTTTATCTGGCCGTGATTGATGCCAAACGCTCATTGAGCGCGCTTGAATATTTAAGTGAAAACGAGCTCTCATGGGATAAAGAGATTTGGCTCTATCAGATTATTGCTGAGTATCAGGCGTTGCCAAGTGCGGTGCAAAAACAGCTCACACTCAATCACCACGAACAAAAAGCCTCGATGTATAACGATCTTCGCCTGATTGAAGATATTCAGCTAAGCACTTAATCTTTTGAGATAAAAAATAAAGATGGAGCGTGATGCTCCATCTTTGCTTAGGCATCATCGATGACGATGTAACAGGCTTCTACCGGGCCGTGCACGCCGACGACTTTAGTCAGTTCAATATCGGCAGTTGAGCTGGGGCCTGAAATTAAGTTGACGCATGATGCAACTCGCTCCCCTTGCGCGGCGCGCTGCGCTAATGGCTCCATCGCTTGGGTAATGCGCGCGACTAAACTGCTTTTGGCCACCACAAAGACGGTGACTTCTGGCAGCAAACTGAGCATTCGGCTTTGTTTAGGTGATGAATACAACACCATCGTACCGGATTCGGCCAGTGCCTGCTCACAGTAAACCACGCCAACTTTAGCCGCTTGCACATGGCGCAGATTCTCATTTTCACTGGCGTTTTCATCAAATTGATACCAGCCAAGATTGGTCTTTTCAAAGTCGCTGATGTCAACAAGTGAGATGAGGCGCGGGTCAGCCGTTAAGACGATTTCTTGATGGGTTGGCCCGACATAATCGGCACACACATGCGCCAGTATCTGGCTTAAATTGGCCTGAGTTGCCAGCTCAAAGCGGGCACCTAAAGCGCTTTGTGAATAAGCTTTCAGTTGCTCTTTGAGTTCATCGCCACTTGCATCTTTAAGCACTTGATGGTGCACATCAAAGGGCAATGTCGGCGGCGTAACATGGGATGGTTTTGCTCGGCCTAATTGCGATGATAGTTCGGCTAAAAATGATTCGCGCTGATAGATGGCCATAATTTCCTCGACTATTTTTGGTTACGCTGATGTTCTTTAAACCAGCTGCGAAATGATTGCCCTTCGGGCTGTGGTAGATCTCGAGATTTGCTCCAGTATTTCACGGCTCCAACATTCACTTTACTTTTGCCATCGTGAATCACTTTGGTGACAATTCGAGCGCCGCCTTTGACCGATTTATCCCACAACTTAGGCCGAGCATTGACGTAGTTAAAAAATCCGACGCTCAATCGCTCGCCTAACGTGGTGAGTTTGTGTTCGGTCACTTTCTGGCGATGTTTAAGCAAGAGCTCCGCCAATGGAATTTTGACCGGGCAGACCTCATTACAGCCTTTACATAAACTGCACGCGTAGGGAAGCTCTTGATAGTCTTCGTAACCGCCAAGTAGCGGTGATAGAACTGCACCTATGGGGCCGGGGTAGATAGAGCCATAACTGTGTCCACCGATGTGCCGATACGCAGGGCAAGTATTGATACAAGCAGCGCAGCGAATGCAGCGTAATATCGGACGAAATTCTGAGCCTAAAATTGATGATCGACCGTTATCAATGATCACTAGATGAAAATCTTCGGGGCCATCACTCTGGTCGTTTTCGCGAGGACCAGTGAGTGCGGTAATGTAACTAGTTAACGGCTGGCCCACGGCGCTGCGACACAATAGGCTCAGCACAATATCGAGCTCTTTAAAGGTTGGCACCACGCGCTCCATGCCCATGACGGCAATATGGGTTTTGGGCAAAGTGGTGGCAAAGCGGGCATTGCCTTCGTTGGTGACTAACGCCACGGTTCCCGATTGGGCTACGGCAAAGTTACATCCAGTAATACCGACATCGGCTTCAAGAAAATGGTTGCGCAGTGTTTCCCGGACAAACCGCGTCATCTCTTCGGGGGTGTCTGAGCCTGTGTAGCCAAGTTTATGGTGCAGCAGTTGCTGAATTTGCTGACGGTTTTTATGCAGCGCTGGAACCACAATATGCGAGGGGGCATCTTCAGCCAGCTGCAGAATATATTCACCTAGGTCAGTTTCTAATACTTCACACCCTTTCTCTTCAAGTATCTGGTTGAGGCTAATCTCTTCGCTGACCATCGATTTAGACTTGACGATTTTGCGGGCCTTTTTGGCATCAATGACTTCGCTAATATATTGCTGAGCTTGGGCTGCATCTTTGGCGAAAAAGACATGGCCGCCATTTTTTTCGACGTTATCGCTGAGCTGTTCAAGGTAATAATCGAGATTTTCTAGCACATGGTCGCGAATTGTCGCGCCCATCTCTCGCCATTGCTCCCAATGGCCAAGTGCTTGGGCGGCTTTTGCTCGGCCGGTAAACATGCGGGTTTGCGCATTGGCAACCGCTTTACGCATGAATGTGTCGTTCATGTTGTGCTCAAGGCGAGTCTGGAAATTCTCCTGACTAGTTTTCATCGACATAATCGACTCCTTAATGGCTCATGAGAACTTGAGCAATATGCATGACTTTCATTGGATTACCCTGCCGATGTAAGCGGCCGCCGATATTCATCAGGCAACTGATATCGGCACCGATTAAATAATCGGGCTGAACGGCTTCAATATGTTGAACTTTTTCGCTCACCATCGCCGCTGAGATCTCTGGCATTTTGACCGAAAAAGTACCGCCAAAACCGCAGCAGGTCTGCTGATTTTCAATGGGTTGCAATGTTAAGCCTTGGACATGTTCGAGCAGTTGAATCGGCTGATGAATCACATTCATTTTGCGCAGCAAACTGCAAGATGGGTGATATACCGCGCGGCCACTGAGTTTGGCTCCTACATCCACGACACCTAAGGTGTCGACAATAAAGCTTGTCATCTCTTGCACTCGGCGTGCAACATTGAGCGCTCGCTCATGCCAGCTTGGTTCATCGATTAAATACTCAGGATAGTTTTTTAGCATGGCGCCGCAGGAACCTGCGGGAACAATGATTGGGTCATTATTGCCTTCAAAGGCGCGGATCATTGATTTCATCGCAGGCAAACTGTCTTTGATGTAGCCGCTATTGATAGATGGCATGCCGCAGCAGCTTTGATCCGATGGAAAATGAATACGGCAGCCGAGCTTTTCGAGTAAGAGCACGGATTGTTTGGCAACATCAGCATTAATGGTGTCACACAAACAGGTTACAAAAAAGTTCACGTTCATGTACGTTCTTGGCCCGTTTTGGTAAGTGTTAGAAAGTTAAATGCTATTGCAACGATTTATTAACAATATTTTAAATGATTTAACGATACAGCCAATGACAGATATAGCGATCTTTAATACCTAAAAGGTATACTTTAACGACTGCTATGTTGAGGTGATATGTATGGAACTTCGTCAATTGCGATATTTTTTGGCCGTCGCCGAATGTGCCCACTTTACGCGGGCGGCGGAGCAACTGGGAATGGCACAGCCACCGTTAAGTCGCCAGATCCAGAGCCTTGAGCGAGAAATTGGTACCGCTTTGTTTATTCGCGCGCCCCGAGGCGTTAGATTGACCGCGGCCGGCGAGCTGTTTAAGGTGCGCGCGTTGCAGATTTTAAAAGATAGCGAACAGGCGATGAGTGAGATGCAAAGCTTAGCGCGCGGTGTCAGTGGCCATCTGTCGATTGGATTTGCCGGTTCCATTGCCTTTCATCCCAAAGTGCCGCGAGCGATTCGCGCATTTCGAGCCGCTTATCCTGATGTACACTTAAGTTCCCATGAAAATGACAGCATGCAGCTGGTCGAGAAAGTGCAAGATTCCCGCCTTGATTGTGCCTTTGTTCGCGAACCTCTTGATTGTGGTGATTTGCAGCGTCTGAGCCTGGTTAGCGAAGATCTAGTGCTAGTGGTGCCAACGATGCATCGGCTCAGCCATGAACCCGTGGTTGATATCGCCATGCTTGCCAATGAGCCCTTTATTATGTTCCCTCGCGCCATCGGTGTTCTTTTGTACGACTATATTATTCACAGCGCTCAGCAAGCGGGCTTTATGCCGACTATCAAGATGGAATCACCGCAGGTTTCATCCATCGTCAATATGGTCGCAGCTGGGTTCGGCGTCTCTCTTATCCCTTTCTCTATGAAATTTATTCAGCTGCCTGGCGTTTGTTTTGTGCCTGTGCGCCCTCTGTTGCGCTCAACTATTACATTTGTTTATCGCCGTCACGAGCGCTCAGCACTGGTGTTGAATTTGTTAAAAATGCTCGAGCAGGAAAAATAACGGTCATCTTTAAATGGACGGCATAAATATAAAATAGTCTATTGTCATCAATTAGTTGCATTTACCTGATATGTTGTGCGAATAATATCGCGAACAATTTATGTTCAGCACATTTTAATAAGGATATTGCAACATGAACAATAAAGATGAGGGGATCACCAAGGGACTGACATTACCCTTGTATCGTGGTCCCTATCAATATAACGGTGCTTCACCGTGGTATACGCAAATTGGTATTGGCACACCCGCTCAGCAACTCAAACTGGCAATGGATAGCGGCAGTAACTTTAACTGGATTAGCTCTTCGCTAAGTTCAGTGTTTAATCGTCAGCACTATGGCGGTTTATGTTTTGACACTAACGCTTCAAGTACCTTTAAGGCATCTAAATCAGGTTTAAAAACGGTTGATTTTGGCCCTTGGGGCAGTATGCAAGTTTGTCCTGGGCAAGAGGCAATTACCCTTGATGTCGCCGATGGCATGGATGAATTTACCAACGAGATGTATTTTTCTGAGAAATACAGCGGGAGCCAATTTGCCGAGCTGGATTGGGATGGTGGAATAGGGATCCCCAGTTACAGCTATCAACCGGTAACTGGCGATACCAATAAGCTACAAGCCTACCGTGGGGTGCATCGCACGGATGTAACGACAGAAACGTCCCCGTTTCATTTCGTTGAATCTTTACTTGATAATCACATCATTGAAGATGACTCGTTATACGTCAGTTTTCAAACGGATCCCATAACCAAACGGGGCGAGGTCAGTTTTGGTCGTTTAGATGAGAGCTATAAAGACAGTCTAGAATACCTGCATTTACGCTGGAAGCAGGTCCCTGGGGAAAAACTTAAGTCGCTTTATTATATCTGGACAACGCCGATGCAGAGCTTGTCGATTGGCGATAAACAAATCGTTAAAGCGGATGCTAACCAACCGCTCTCATTTTGCCTTGATTCTGGTTCCTCACTGTTTAAAGGTGACCCCGATATTATGCTGCGAGCCTATTGTCAGGCATCGTTAACCAATGGCGATTTAAAAATTGAGTTAGACAGTGATTCAAGCGGTAATAATCAATCTCTAACGATTCCCAGCAGTTTGTATAACGTCGAAATTGAAGCTGGTGCGCTACTCGGTGAAACCTTCGCTCAGTTCCAGCCAATGGCTGGCCTTAATGGCATTACGTTGGTCGGTTCGGTGTTGATGGACCATCTCTATTGCGTTTATGAATATAAAGTCGATAAAAAGAACAATAACCGCATTTTCCCTGCTGGCATGTGGTTATTTAACAAACCAAACGGCGTAAAAATTATTACACAAGAGAAAGCTAAACCTGCCCCAATCTTTTAATGTGAAGGAGTCACTGATGGGAAATTTATCCATTGCTGTGCCACTTAGTGGTCACTGGCAAAATAGTTATGGTTCAACGCTCGATTTGAGCGTGAGTGAGAATGGCAATTTAATCGGCAAATATGCATCAACTACTGGTGCCAGCGGAACTTATCCAGTTTTAGGCCAGTGTCAGACCAACGCCTCTGGTAGCGGAATCGGTTTGGTTTTAGGGATTAGTTGGCGCGCGCTTGATGATACTAAAACTGCACCTACTTATAACAATACTTGGCACTGGGTATCGACTTACTGCGGGCAGTTAACCACAAGTGGTAATTTATCGGTGATTAACTCATTAGTGGGGACCACCGCCTTTGGCGACACGAGCAAAGGCGACTACGTTGATAAACTTAGTTTTGATCGTTTAAGCGATGCTAACGCCTTTGATCAAAGTTGGGCGTGTGCGGGGGACAAAGTCGATAACCTGTTAAACGGCTACTGGTTATTGCCTAGTGGGGATTGCGCGTTAGAGTTGGAAGTGGTCAGTGACTACGGATTGGTTCAAGGTAAAGTCGTTTTTGCCAATAAATCCGACCTTGCGGTTCAAGGATTCACCGATACGCAAACGCCGTTGTCAGGTGAAACGCCTTGGCGTCAGAGTGTCACCTTTAACGTTTGCTCTGATACGCAAATTTTATCGTTTAGTGGTTATTTAGATATTTCCCTTAACCAGTTAATATTGACATGTTGGCAGGCGTACGGGACGGCCCCGGGAGATGAGTATCTGCAAGCAAGTGCGACTGCCTACAATTTTGTTCGCTAGCATGATTTTTAGGTTCATTGTCCAGGATGGTTGATAGCCGTCCTGTTTTTTCTCTGTCGTCTCTATTGTTATTGAGTTATCTATTTTTTAAAGGGTGAAAATCACTCTTTGTATCAGTTTAAGTTATATATTTTAGTAAGTTGTAATTATACCTGATAGATATTTTAAAAAATCCAGACAATGGCGACTTTTTGTTGACAGCGCCAGCGAATCAATGTGAGCTAATAGCGAATACCCTTAGTAATTAGCAGTGTTAAGTCGTATGGATATCTACGGATACCCATTGGTATCCCATGGAGAAAATAATGGAGTTGTTTAGTCAACGCGATGAGCAGCATCAGCGAGTGATGCAAGAGTGTTTCGCCAGTCTTTGGCAGCATTCTGCCGATTTTATGTTTGTGATGGCTGTCGAGCCTAATGGCGAGTTTAGCCTTTATGACAATAATCCTGCTTCGCGCAAAGTCATGGGGCTCGACCCAGAGCAACCCGTCGATCACTACAATATTCGAGAAATGTGGGGCGATGAGATTGTTGAAGGGCTCTATGAAACATATAACAAAGCCATTAGAGCGCATAAACCTGTTTCTTTTGAACAATATGCAACCAGTGGCGATGAAAACGCAGTTTTTGCCAACACATTGTTAGTGCCCATCTATGATGCCGATGATAATCCAATATTTGTCTGTGGGGTCAGCCGCGATATCTCTGATCGTAAAGCGATAGAGCAGATGGCTTTAGAAGCCAATGAAAAGCTGCAGGAATATTCTCAGGCGTTAGAAAATATCAATAAAAATCTCGACGACAAAGTTCGTGAGAGAACCTTTGAGCTGGAACAAACCGCCAAAGAGCTTGAGGTCGCCCTTGAAGCAAAGTCTTCATTTGTGGCGCGCATGAGCCACGAAATTCGCACCCCAATCAATGCGGTGCTTGGGCTTTGTAATCTGTTAAATAAAACCACTTTAGATGATACGCAGCGCGATTATGTTTCTAAAATTCTCGACTCAGGTGAAGTGCTGCTGCGCCAAGTGAATGATATTTTAGATTTTTCTAAGCTCGAAGCCGATAGCGTCAGCATTGAAAATATTGAATTTGAACTTGAGCCAACCATTCAGCAGGCGATGAACGTCAATAGCTTAACGGCCGATGAAAAAGGTTTAGAAATCGTCCTATCGCTGGACTCAGCGGTTCCTCAGAAGCTCATCGGAGATCCGGTGCGCATTAAGCAAATTCTTATCAATCTGGTTAGTAATGCGGTGAAGTTTACCGATTCCGGATACGTCAGTGTCAATATCAGTGCTAAGCATACTGGCAGCCGCGACAAAGTTCTGCTCGGGATTGATGTGCAAGATACTGGTATTGGAATTAGCGAGGAGCAACAGCAGCGCCTATTTCATTCATTTGCGCAAGCTGATGACAGCATAACTCGTCGCTACGGTGGCAGTGGTTTAGGGTTAGTGATTAGCCGCAAATATGCTCAGTTAATGGGCGGTGAAATTAGCTGTGAAAGTACCCCCGGCGAGGGCAGCTGTTTTCATGTTTCACTGCCTTTAGAGCGCGTTCATCAAGAGAGTGAACTGGAGCGTTATGGCTCAGGCGAAGGATATCGAGTGCTGGTGGTGGATGACTTGCCGATTTCTCGACAGGTTCTCAAAACCATGTTGGGCGAGCTGGGATATCAGGTTGAAGTTGCAACCGATGGTTATGAAGCGATTGAATCGGTCACCCAAGCATTTGCCATGAATCAAACATTTGATGTGATTTTGCTCGACTGGAAGATGCCGCGCATGGATGGCATTGAAACTTCACAGCAAATTCGCTCGCGTTTTCAGGATCAGACCCCGCCGATTTTGATGATCTCCGCGTATGAGCGGCAAAAGTTACAGCAATATCTGCACAATGGCCTGATTAGCTCATTTTTGGAGAAACCGGTTTCTCCATCATCACTATTTGATGCGGTTGAAGCGCTGCTTTCTCGGCATATTCGCATTGCCAAAAAAATTGAAAGTAACAGCGAGCATCAAGACTTAAGTGATTATCGCCTACTGCTGGTGGAAGATAACCCGATTAACCAACAGGTCGCGCTCGGTTATTTAGAAGATACCCATATTCATATCGACATTGCTAACCATGGTGAAGAAGCAATTGAATTTTTAGCAAAAAATGATGTCGATATCGTGTTGATGGATATCCAGATGCCATATATGGATGGACTGACAGCAACCAAGAAATTGCGACAAGAGCTGCATTTTGAAAAACCGATTGTAGCCATGACCGCTCATGTCAGTGATAGTGCGATTAGTGAATGCCTCAATAGCGGGATGGATGCCCATGTGGGCAAACCGATTAACTCTGCTGAGTTATTCTCGGTTTTGCTGAAATATTTGGCCAGTGACAAAGATTTAAGTCACTTCAAAACACGAAAAGTTAAAGAGAGCATGGTGCCATCGCATAATCAGCTAAGTGAGGCGCTTGGGCAAATCAAAGAGCTGAAAGTGCAAGATGCGGTTAATCGCATTGGTGGCCGTCATGATCTGTATTTTTCGCTGTTAGAGACCTTCTACAGTCAATATCGTCAGCGCCGTTTTATTGAGGAACTACAAACTGTTACGACCCAAGAACTGCGCGATGTTATTCATGCACTTAAATCGAATGCCGCCTATATTGGTGCTTATGAGCTGGTTAGTCAGTGCATCGCTTTGGAGAATAAATTAGCCAAAGACGATGAGGGGCAAAACCAAGATTTATCACTCTTTGAGAAGTTAGATCAGCTATTAGTGAAGTTAGACCCATTATTTGAGCACCACTTAAATGAAGCAGCTATTGATAGTATCAGCGGTTTTAAACAGCATCTGGTGCAGCTTGTCGGTCAGCTTCGAGCAACTGATTTTGCCTTTGAGAAGACACTTAAAAAAATAGCTTCGTTTGTCACTCGAGACGACGATGTTAACCGACTCAAGCAAATTCAGGCGTCGGTCGCGGATGTTGAACTAGAGGATGCTGCGAAGTTAGCGACGCAGTGGCTGAGCGCCCTCGATTAGTAACATTTTATTTATGATTTCATCAAATAACATAACCAGATTATGGTATCGTGTGTGAGTAGCAAATTATATTTATTCATAATTAATGAATAAATATACAAAAATGGATCTCGCTAAAGCGTTACACGGAGTTAACCCGTTATGGCAACAGACTTGTTGTCACCTCCAATTCAACAGGTGTTAATCGTTGATGATGAGGTGATTAATTTAAAGGTACTGAGCAATTTATTGCGTGATGAAGCCAATATTATATTGGCAAAAAGTGGCAAACAGGCGATTCGCAAAGCTCGCGAACTGAGCCCTGATTTAATTATTCTTGATATTAAAATGCCGGAAATGGATGGGTTTGAAACGCTTTCTGAGCTGCATCAATCGCCACAGACGGCTGCCATTCCCGTGATTTTTATTACTGGTTTAAGCGATGAGCATTACGAAGAAAAAGGGCTTTTATTAGGCGCTGCGGACTATATTTTTAAGCCGTTTCATCCTGGCATTGTTAAAGCGCGCGTGCACACGCACCTGCAACTGGTTCGCCAGCGCAACATGTTAGAGCATCTGGCAAACTGTGACAGCCTGACTTCTCTGGCAAATCGGCGTTATTATAAAAAGATCCTGACTCAGCAGTGGATCAGTGCCATTCAGCGCAAACAGCCCGTTTCGCTGGCGATTTTTGATATCGATAATTTTAAGCATTACAACGATGACTTCGGCCATGACGCTGGCGACCATCTGCTGCGCCAAGTGTCGGCAATTTTAGCCTGTCAGTTTGAAGAAAAACCGCTGTTGATCTCTCGCTTTGGCGGCGAAGAATTTGTCGCTCTAATGCCAACGTATACACAGGTTAAGGCTCGCCAGTTGATTGAACAGTCGGTTGAGCGCGTGAGCGAAAACACCGATGTAACCATTAGCGCTGGCGGTTCCACCTGCATCCCCAACGACACCAGCTCCAGCTCTGCGTTATTTTCCAAAGCAGATAAAGCCCTATACGTTGCCAAAGCTCGAGGCAAAAACTGCGTGATCTGGTCAGAAGAACATTTTGTGTGAGGATTATTAAGAGAAATGGATTCAGTGGATAGTGGGTATCCACTGAATGATTTGAATCGGTTTATTCAATATTCTGGATCTGTTCGCGCATCTGCTCAATCAGTACTTTTAACTCAACTGCGGCTTTGGTGATGTCGGCATCGATTGATTTTGAGGCAAGAGTGTTGGCTTCGCGGTTAAACTCTTGCATCATAAAATCTAAGCGTCGGCCACAGGTGCCGCCTTTTTTGAGAATGTTGTGAGTCTCTGTCACGTGGGCGTCTAGGCGGTCCAACTCTTCGGCAACATCGAGTTTTTGGGCAAGCAGTACAATTTCTTGCTCAAGGCGATTTTCATCTAATTCTTCGGCCACTTCGGTTAACCGAGTCCTTAGTTTGTCACGTTGCCATTCAATGATTTGTGGCAGGCGAGAGCGGACAAAGGTTGCTTGTTCAGTGATGGCATCTAGGCGCGCTTCAATCATCGCTTGAATTTTTTCACCTTCACTGGCGCGGCTTGCAATAAAGTCAGTCAGAGTCGCTTGCCAAAGGTTGAGTAGTTCTTGGCTAATGGCATCCACATCTTGTTCGGGTGTTTCCATCACACCTGGCCAGCGCAGAATATCTAGCGGATTAATCTGCCCACCAGCTTGCTGTTGGACCCATTCGGCATTTTGGATAATTTTTTTAGCAAGATCCTGATTCAGAGTCAGTTCATCATTTTGTGACTGGCCTGGTTCAAAACGCAGATTGTTTTCAACTTTACCGCGCTGCAATTGCTTGCGAATTTTGTCGCGCAGTTGTGGTTCTAAACCACGAAAGTTTTCAGGCATTCGCCAATAAGTTTCGAGGTAGCGCTGATTGACACTGCGGATTTCCCAGGTTGCACTTCCCCAGTCACCGGTAACTTCACGGCGTGCGTAGCCAGTCATACTATGAATCATTCTATTGAGTCCACGAGGAAAATTTATTTGATTATACCGATATTGTGAACACTCGTCAGTGTCATTCGTGGCCGAAGCGCTGCAAAATCCGTATAATTTAAACTATCTCTCATGGTTATAAGGTATACAAGATGCGTCCAAACGGCAGAGCCGTGACCGACATTCGTCCGGTTACATTCACTCGACACTACACTCGTCATGCAGAAGGGTCAGTCCTGGTGACTTTTGGTGATACCCAAGTTTTATGTACAGCCACTGTTGAAGACGGGGTTCCGCGGTTTTTAAAAGGAAAAGGTCAGGGGTGGATTACTGCTGAGTATGGTATGTTGCCGCGCTCTACTGGTTCTCGCATGGCTCGCGAAGCTGCTCGTGGCAAGCAGGGCGGTCGGACAATGGAAATTCAGCGCCTGATTGGCCGCTCTTTACGCGCGGCAGTTGATTTAAAAGCGCTGGGTGAGGTGACTATTACGGTTGATTGTGATGTGCTTCAGGCCGATGGTGGTACACGTACCGCTTCTATTAGTGGCGCTTGTGTGGCATTAATGGATGCGATTTGGTGGCTGCAATCACAGGGTAAATTGAAAGTGAACCCAATGAAGCATTTGATTGCGGCGATCTCTGTTGGGATTGTTGAAGGCGAGCCACGCTGCGATCTGGAATATGTGGAAGACTCAAACGCGCAAACCGATATGAATGTGGTTATGAGTGAAGATGGCCGCATGATCGAAATTCAAGGTACAGCTGAGGGTGAACCTTTTAGTCACGAAGAACTCTTAGAACTGTTAGAATTGGCAAAAGGCGGGATTGATGAAATTTTCAATCTGCAGCGTCAGGTACTCAACGAAGGCTAAGAAGTAAGGAAGTAGAATGAAGGCGTATCAAAAAGAGTTTATTGAATTTGCCCTGAATCGTGGGGTGTTAAAATTTGGTCAGTTTACTCTCAAGTCTGGTCGGGTTAGTCCTTATTTTTTTAATGCGGGCTTGTTCAACCGTGGGGCTGATTTAGCTCGTTTAGGCCGCTTTTATGCTGCTGCGCTAGTCGAATCTGAAATGGATTACGATATGGTCTTTGGCCCAGCCTATAAAGGGATCCCGCTGGCTAGTGCAACGGTGATTGCATTAGATGAAGCATATGACATCGACAAACCTTATTGCTTTAACCGCAAAGAAGCCAAAGATCATGGCGAAGGTGGCAATTTGGTCGGTTCGCCTTTGCAAGGGCGCGTTATGCTTGTTGATGATGTGATTACGGCTGGAACCGCCATTCGCGAATCCTTAGAGCTGTTTACCCATCACCCTTGTCAGTTGGCTGGGGTGTTGATTGCGCTCGATCGTCAAGAACGTGGCCAGGGTGAGCTTTCTGCAATCCAAGAAGTTGAACGTGATAGTGGCGCAAAAGTGACTGCCATTATTACGCTTGCTGATTTGATTGAATACCTCAAAGAGCACGGTGACAACGAACAGGCGCTAGTAGCCATTCAGGCTTATCAAGCCCAATATGGGATAGCATCCTAATCTTTGAGCCTTTAAGCTAAAAGATTGTTGCTGCTAGGCAAAATTAAAGCCGGACACATGGGTAATGTGGCCGGCTTTTAACAATGGGGATTCAAAAAGGTCATCCTTAACCGTCTTGAATAGATGAAGTAATAAATATTACCGTCCACCCGCTGTATTCTGGATGCTGTACTGGTCGGCTTGGCTAACTGGCACCTGGTGTTGCTGTGGGCGAAACTGCGCAGCCATTGCACCTGCACTAAACAGACCGATCATGGTTGCCATTACGGCAGCGAGGATTTTATTGCTTTTCATAACTCTCTCCTTTGGTTTCTACGTATTTGATTTGGCGTAAAATTTATTGTTTTAATTTTTAGTCTGCAGATTAACGGCCACCGGCAGTGTTCTGAATGCTGTACTGATCAGCTTGGCTCACAGGCACCTGGTGTTGCTGTGGGTGAAATTGAGCTGCCATTGCGCCAGCGCTAAACAGACCGATCATGGTTGCCATCACAGCGGCTAGGATTTTATTGCTTTTCATAACTTTCTCCTTTGGTTTCTACGTATTTGATTTGGCGTAAAATTTATTGTTTTAATTTTGAGTCGGCAGATTAACGGCCACCGGCAGTGTTCTGAATGCTGTATTGGTCAGCTTGGCTCACAGGCACCTGGTGTTGCTGTGGGTGGAACTGAGCTGCCATTGCGCCAGCGCTAAACAGACCGATCATGGTTGCCATTACGGCAGCGAGGATTTTATTGCTTTTCATAACTCTCTCCTTTGGTTTCTACGTATTTGATTTGGCGTAAAATTTATTGTTTTAATTTTGAGTCGGCAGATTAACGGCCACCGGCAGTGTTTTGAATGCTGTACTGGTCAGCTTGGCTCACAGGCACCTGGTGTTGCTGTGGGTGGAACTGAGCTGCCATTGCGCCAGCGCTAAACAGACCGATCATGGTTGCCATCACGGCGGCTAAGATTTTGTTGCTTTTCATAACTCTCTCCTTTGTATCTATCGTATTGATTGAATTGGCATAAAATTTATTATTTTAATTTTTAGTCGAGATTAACGGCCACCGGCAGTGTTCTGGATGCTGTACTGGTCAGCTTGGCTCACAGGCACCTGGTGTTGCTGTGGGTGGAACTGAGCTGCCATTGCGCCAGCACTAAACAGACCGATCATGGTTGCCATCACAGCGGCTAAGATTTTGTTGTTTTTCATAACTCTCTCCTTTGTATCTATCGTATTGATTGAATTGGCATAAAATTTATTGTTTTAATTTTCAGTCGAGATTAACGGCCACCGGCAGTGTTTTGAATGCTGTACTGGTCAGCTTGGCTCACAGGCACTTGATGTTGCTGTGGGTGAAATTGAGCTGCCATTGCGCCAGCACTAAACAGACCGATCATGGTTGCCATTACAGCGGCTAAGATTTTGTTGCTTTTCATAATTTTCTCCTCAATGCGTTTGGACCTACGCATAATTACTTAACTCTAATTTGTCGTTTAAAACATTCCTTTATGGAGGAATGTTTTTGGTTTCGAAACCAAAAAAACTCTACACAGTAAATTTTATTACCGTGCAATGAAGAAGATTAAGTAGTGTTACTGACGAAAAATGTCAGATTCAGATTTACTGCTTACTGGACATATTTGTTAATACATCCAAGCCACCATCTGCGTTCACTCTAATGATTGCTTCATCAAAATGTCACACTGTTTTCAACTCAACTTTCAGATTTTTTACTTTCTGCCATCTTGTGTTGCTTCATAACAGTGCAATTGCTTTGTGACTCTGTTTATTTGTATCTGCCAACTATTATGGAGATCTTGTTAACACTTTTCAAGCTTTATTTGCAAAAATATTTATAAGATTTTGCCTTCTTCTTCCTCATCAACGCTATATATTTCAGTACATTTAAGCGATTCTGTCACGCAAATAAAATTTAACAATCAGTTTAGTAATAACAAATAATTAACATTACTCGATGACGCTATTTTAGCTATATACATGTATTATAAAGCAAATTGTTGATCATTTATTTCTATGTTTTTTCGATTCAAACCATAATGGTGCAGCTATGTTTTGCTTTTGAGCATTGTTTTTTAGAGTGTGGAGGTTTCGATATTCGAAATTTTGTTACACTGAATCATGGTGATGTACTGTGCTTAGTTACACCATGGATGATGGACGCTTTTGCTTATCATGAAGCCTCTGTTCTGTTTTTGATAAGAGCAATCCTGTTGATATTTGCTCTATCGGCCATCCATCAGTCATATCGTTCTAAACCTTCCTCTTAACTGTATATTTTGCACTATTCTGATTTGCACTTGTTTATATTTTAGCTAGTTCAGATTTACTAATACTCATGCTTATGTAAATGTTGTCGATTTCTTAATCGGATGCTTTTTAATTTGTTTGATAACTGAACACAAGATTGAATTTTAGATAAAGTTGAGGCAAATACTTTATCCAATCAGCCAACTTCGTTTGAGAACAAGCCAAACTCGTTATGTTTGGTGAGTAAACCTATGAGTGGGGCATTGCAGCACTCTGCTGGTCAGGTAAAGAGTTTGCGTTTCTTTGTCATGATGACGGGGAATGATGGAAGTTGAGTGAACAGGAAATATCGTAGCGATGCGAGCTATCTTAAGAGGCAGACACTCAAATATAAAAAGACTCCGTTAGCTCGGAGTCTTTTTAGGGTATAGTTTTCATGAGATTCTGACTTAGCTTATTCTATCTCAGCAGTTTGTTTGCGTTCGTTGAGTTTACGTTGGTGGTGTTCAAGGCTAATGGCCTCTAAGCTAAAAATACCAACTGTTGCAATGATCACTGCCTCAAAAAATTCAAAAATGAGTCCCATATTCTCTCCTTTCGTATCAAGTAGTAGTGTTTGTCGTTGCTGTGTTAGCGGGTCGACGTCTCAGATACTGGCAAAGAGTCATGTTGTCAGTGAGGTGGGATGCGGCTCTTTCTTTGTAAAAAACCTTACAAAATATTAAACATCAAAACAGCTGTTTAACAAACAAATAACATTTGATATATATTTAAGCAGAAAAAGTGATGTATGTCACGAAAATAGATGTATGATACGTGTAAATTATTGTAAATATGTTAAATGATGGTTAACAAAATAAAAATTTAAAAGCCTTAAATAAAGGGGAGATTCAAATAGAGGTTAGCTCGATTGACGATGAAACTATAAAATAACAATTTGAAAATAATAGCATTTTATTTTAAGAAAAAGCATGTTAATAATATTTAATATCGACTCATTGCAAAATTTTTGAGCTGAACAGGGACGTTTTGTTCCTAGTGAAAAAATCTGTAGTTAGGAAAAATTTTGTAATAATTTTTGACATCTTAAGCCATCTTATACACTCAAGGCTCTAAAATAGTCGTATTTCGATTTAAATCGGCACTGTTTACTCTCGGCCAACCATCTTTCCAATGAACTTGTAATATTCGTAATTTTTGTATCGCATGATCTGCACTCTCATAGGCATGAAAGACCATGTAATCCTTACTATTAAAGTGGTAAACACCATTGTGCCCTAAGGCTACCCAGTCTTTGTTGCCTTGAAGCACTAAGCTTCCGCCTCCATTGAGCATTGCCACTCCTGCTTTATCAATGTAAGGGCCTTGAATGTGATGACTGCGCCCGACACGAATATTGTAGGTGCTGTTCATTTTTCGACAGCAATAATCAAAGGAGACAAACAGATAATAATAGCCTTGGTGATGAAAAATAAAGGGTGCTTCGATCGCACCATCACCAGCTAAAGCTTCATTGTTAGCTTTTGAATTGTGGCGTCTAGCCAAATTAATCCAACGCTGAGGCGAGGCTAAACGGGTTAGATTTGGGGCTAACTGAGTAAGTTTGATACCACTCCAGAATGAGCCAAAAGCAAGCCAAGGTGTACCGTGCTCATCAAATGATACTGCTGGATCTATTGCGTTCCAGTTATCGCGATAGGGGATCGATTGCACCACTATTCCTTGGTCAACCCATTGATAATTTTTGGCTTTTGGGTCAAGTGTTGAGTTTGTGGCAACACCAATGGCTGAGGTGTTTTTGCCAAAGGCAGACACCGAATAATAAAGATAAAATTTATGCTGATAATGCAGGATATCTGGGGCCCAAAGGTGGCCATCAAACCTTGGTGCTACTCGCAATGCCCAACTTGGTTGGTTTTTAAAAACGCGGCCTGCGAGCTGGTAATGTTTAAGATCTGTTGACGAATAAAAGGTAATGCCCGGGCCGGTACTAAAGACATAATAAGTGTTGCCATCTTTGGCCATGGCTGGGTCATGAACTTCAACCTGTTTGGCTATCCCTTGACAGCTCAATGACAGATAAAAAGTTGCAATAATACTTAAAAAAGCGCCTTTCATTGTCCATTTCCTTATAAATCAGAGTTAAAACATAAACTGCAACTAATCTGTCAACTTAGCTGAATTTAAAGAAGCGGTTTGAGAGGTGTAGTGAAAGTTGATAATTTAATTATTGAAATTATCAATATTAAAAAAGAAGAGAGCTCAGCCAGAGCAGCTTAAAACTGCTCTGGTTAAAGTAAAAGTTAGCTATTGCGGTCGATATGAACATCCATTTGTGGAAATGGAATTTCGATGCCGGCTTCATCAAGCGCGTTTTTAATCGCTTCAAGCAAGTCATAACGCACTGGCCAGAAGTCGCTCGTTTTAACCCACGGGCGAACCGCAAAATTCACTGAACTATTGGCAAGTTCAAGCACTCCCAGAGTGATTGCTTCATCTTTTAAAATGCGTGGTTCATTATCTAAAACAGCCTTGAGCACTGCTTTAGTCTGCGCTAAGTCTGCTTTGTAACTCACCCCAATCACAAGGTCTAAACGGCGTTTATCGTGACGCGAATAGTTGGTAATAGAGCCACCAAACACACTGGAGTTTGGCACAATCACTTCTTTATTATCCGGTGTGGTTAGGGTTGTTGTTAAAATCTGTACCGATTTTACTGTTCCGGCGGTGCTGGCCATTTCTACATAATCACCGGCGCGAAAAGGGCGAAAACCAACAATTAAAACCCCAGCAGCAAAATTAGATAAACTGCCTTGTAGCGCTAAACCAATGGCTAAACCCGCAGCACCTAATACAGCAACAAAGGATGCTGTCTGGACTCCCAGACGAGATAATGCGGCGATAATAACAAAGGCAATGAGTGAGTATTTCACCATTGAGCCGGTGAATGAGCTGATGGTCTTATCGACTTTTCGTTTGTTCATGACTCGTTCGATGCTGGAGGCAATAATGCCAGCCACGATAAAGCCTACAACGATGATAACCAGAGCCGATGCCGCATTGACAAAATACTGCAACACCAGATCTTCGTTATTTGAGAACCAGCCCGAGGCATGGTTGATGATGTCCATAACGTTCCTTGCTTAAGAAGAATTGCTAGAGTTTGAATTTAGCATAAGAATCAGCTTCATGCGCGATATCTACATGGATTTAATTTGTAGGTGATTGACGATATGAAAAGCCAATAATCACTGCAAATTACAGCTCTGATATTAGGCTGATTTTGTGCATAAATTCCCGGATTCCATTTCATTGCATCCGGGCTACGGTTGTTTTTGAAAATGTTTGGTGGCTAAATTTTATTTCATTACATCTGGGGAACGATGGTTTATGGAAACGTATGTAGCCCGTTAGGAGCGAAGCGGATGGCGGGGTTGAATATTACGTTAGTTTAGCGGATTTGTGTATAAATTCCCGGATCCCATTGCATTGCATCCGGGCTATGGTTGTTTTTGAACGCGTTTGGTGGCGGCTAAATTTTATTTCATTACACCCGGGGCACGGTTGTTTTTGGAATCGCTTGTAGCCCGCTAGAAGCGAAGCGGATGGCGGGGTTGGATATTGCGTCGGTTTGGCGGATTAGCGTATAAATTTCCCCGGATTCCATTGCATTACATCCGGGCTACGATGGCTTTTGGAAACATTTGTAGCCCGCTAGGAGCGAAGCGGATGGCGGGGTTGGATATTGCGTCGGTTTGGCGGATTTGCGCACAAATTTCCCCGGATTCCATTGCATTACATCCGGGCTACGATGGCTTTTGGGAATGTTGGTAGCCCGCTAGGAGCGAAGCGGATGGCGGGGTTGGATATTGCGTTGGTTAAGCGGGAACCGGATGCGAGTTGCTATGCATCCGGGTTCTGCTTAACTTTGTAGAAGCTGTTGGCGGATAAACTGCCATTGCAGTTCAAAATACTCGGTCGGTTTTAAGGCAAAGTTGCTGCGTACAAACTGAGCAATGCGACCTTCGGCATAAGCGAGCAAAAAGTTCGCTAACTGGCCTTCATCAAGGTTAAATCCATGTCCTTCGCGGATCCGTTTTTCTCGAAGGATCTGCTTAAGTTGCGATTCAATCTTTGAATAGAGATTATCTACACGGGTGCGCAGCCGTTCGTGTTCACCCTGCAGTGCATCGCCGTTAAGTAAACGGGTGATCCCTGGATTTCGTTCAGCAAATCCCAGCAGCAGCTGTAAGACATGCTGACAGCGGGTCAGCGTATCTTTCTCTTCGCTCTGGATCATGTTAATACGCGAGAGCAGTGAATCTTCAATGAACTCGATAAGCCCTTCAAACATGCGCGCTTTACTTGGAAAATGGCGATAAAGAGCGGCTTCTGATACCCCAACTTCACTGGCCAGCCGGGCGGTTGTGATCCGTTTTCCGGGGCTGGTTTCCAGCATGACAGCAAGTGCTTGAAGGATCTGTTCTCGACGATTGGTTTTGGTTTTACCCGCCATTCTGACTTCCTAATTATCTGATTAGCGCGACACGTTAAGAAATTATTTGACTCCAGAGTGACCGAAGCCGCCTGTTCCCCGTTCCGTTTCGTCAAAATCGTTAACAACGGAAAATTGCGCTTGAACAACGGGCATAATGACGAGCTGAGCAACTCGTTCACCTGGTTCGATGGTGTAAGGAGTGTTAGAGCGATTCCACAATGAGATTTTTAGCTCGCCTTGATAATCAGAGTCGATTAAGCCGACCAGATTGCCCAGCACTAAGCCGTGTTTATGGCCAAGGCCTGAGCGCGGCAAAATAGTTGCTGCTAAATTTAGGTCTTTGATATGAATCGCTAAACCAGTTGGCAACAGTTCGCACTGGCCTGGGTTTAAGGTAAGCGGCTCATCCAAGCAAACACGCAGATCCATTCCGGCAGAGCCTGTCGTTGCGTATGAAGGAAGAGGAAATTCTTGGCCGACCCGTGGGTCGAGGATTTTCAGTTCAATTTGTTTCATGCTGGTATTGAGTCGTTATCAGTTCAATTAATTGGTCTGCCAATTGCTGTTTACTGGCGCGAGGGAGCGTTTTTTCACCATCGGCCCAGAACACCTGAAGGGCATTTTCATCGACATTAAAGCCACTATCGGGCGACGATACATTGTTAGCGGCAATCATATCTAAATGTTTACGTTGCATTTTATCTTTTGCATAACGAGCAACGTCTTGGGTTTCAGCGGCAAAGCCAACCACAAAAGGTCGCTGCGTTAAATTGGCAACAGCGGCGACTATATCAGGGTTACGAACTAACGTCAGCTGCATTTGTTCATTGCTTTTTTTAATCTTTTGCTCAGCAATCTCACTGACTCGATAGTCAGCAACAGCTGCGCAGCCGATAAAGATATCGCTGTGAGCTGCCGCATCCAGCGCGGCCTGATGCATCTGGCGGGCACTTTTAACATCAATGCGCTTGCATCCAGTCGGTGTGGCTAAATTTACCGGTCCGCTGATAATCGTAACGTCTGCGCCTGCTGCATATGCTGCTCGAGCCAGCGCATAACCCATTTTCCCAGAGCTGTAATTGCTAATATAACGCACCGGGTCGATTGCTTCTTGCGTTGGGCCTGCGGTAATCGTTACGTGTTTGTTAGCCAGCGGCTTAGATTGCGGTTTTAAATGCTCGATTATGCCAAAGACTAGCTCATCGGGTTGTAGCATGCGGCCAGGGCCTATATCACCACAGGCTTGCTCTCCTGCTGCAGGCCCCAGTTGCCAAACCCCACGTCTTTTTAAGATTGCTAAATTCTCGGTTGTGGCGCTCGCGCGATACATCTGTTGATTCATCGCTGGAGCGATAGCAATCGGTGCGGGGGTCGCGAGCAATAAAGTACTGACTAGATCGTCTGCAATGCCATGGGCAAGTTTTGCGATGCAATTGGCGGTTGCTGGCGCGAGCAGTACAACATCTGCCCATTTGGCTAGTTCGATGTGGCTCATCGACAACTCTGCGTGTGGGTCCATCAATGCTTGTGCAACCGGATGTCCACTCACAGCTTGTAGAGCCATCGGCGAGACAAAGTGGCTGGCATGTTCGGTTAAAACCACACGAACACTTGCACCTTGTTTGACAAATGCGCGAACCAACTCGGGAAGTTTATACGCAGCAATACCGCCACTGCCTGCAATGAGTATCTGTTTTCCTTCTAACACAACAAGAGCTCAGCCATAGTTAAAAACTGGTTTTACTGTACCATAAATTTGAAAAAACGTAGCGTGTTATCAGTGCCATAAAATGGCTTATCAGATGGTTAAAAATGGTGAGTTATTGAGCCATCGTATTGACAAATAGAAATATTCTATTTATTGATATATTTATCAAAATAAATCTATCAAGGAACCTTCATGGCTATTTCGCAGTGGCCTGTTGATGAGCGACCGCGGGAAAAATTACTCGATAAAGGTGCTAAAGCGTTATCGGATGCGGAATTACTGGCGATTTTTTTACGTACGGGCTATCAAGGCACCGATGCCGTTGGCTTAGCTCGTGAACTGTTATGTGATTTTGGCTCACTGCAAGCGCTATTAGGGGCCAGTGAGTCGGTTTTTTGTGCCCATCATGGTGTTGGCAGTGCTAAATATAGCCAGTTGCAGGCTGCACTTGAAATGAGCCGAAGATTTTTACGCTCTGAGTTAAAAACAAAAGACTCAATGACCAGCCCGGAACAGGTGTTTGAGTACCTTCAGAGTGAACTTTGTGGATTTAACCGCGAGGTATTTGCATTATTGCTTTTGGATAATCAGCATCGAGTGTTACAATTCGCGCCGATTTTCTTTGGAACCATCGATGCGGCGAGTGTTTATCCGCGGGTTGTGGTTCAACAGGTATTGGAGCACAATGCCGCAGCCGTGATATTGGCGCATAATCATCCGTCGGGTGTCGCAGAGCCGAGTCATGCGGATCGGGCTATTACCGATAAGCTGATTCAAGCGCTACATTTAATCGATGTCCGAGTTTTGGACCATATCGTTGTTGGATGTGGGCAAATCGTCTCGTTTGCGCAGCGAGGATGGATTTAGCTTAAAAATCCAGCATAATGTGATATTTTAGTTGATATTGCGTGCGTTTTGCTGTATAAAATGCGGCCTTTCTGTCGTCCCGGGCGACGGCCTCACGGGGCAAACAGATGCTCGAGCAGAAGTAATTTTTGGAGAGACTGACATGTCTAAAGTATGCCAAGTTACTGGTAAAAAACCAGCCGTTGGTAACAACGTATCACACGCAAAAAACCGCACTCGTCGCCGTTTTTTGCCTAATTTGCAATCACACCGTTTCTGGGTCGAAAGCGAGAAACGTTTTGTTAAACTGCGCGTTTCTACTAAAGGAATGCGGATCATCGACAAAAAAGGGATTGACGCTGTATTAGCAGACATCCGTGGTCGTGGCGAAAACGTTTAAGGAGCTTAAATCATGGCTAAGAAAGGTGCACGTGAAAAAATTCGTTTGAATTCTTCAGCTGGTACAGGTCATTTCTATACTACTGATAAAAACAAACGTAACATGCCTGAAAAAATGGAGATCAAAAAATACGATCCCGTTGTTCGCAAACATGTTGTTTACAAAGAAGGCAAAATCAAGTAATTGATTTCGCACTTTGAAAAACCCGAGCTTTGTTCTCGGGTTTTTTATGCCTGAAATTTGTATCCAACAGCTTGTTAGCTAAGTTAAAAATTGTAAATACGCGACTTGGTTAGGTATTTCGCGCAAACCCTCGTTATACTCTCTAGATCAGCAATGAATTTGATTTTTAAACAGAATGACATGGAAAAGGGTTTGCTATGCGCTTAGGCCGACGAGGTTGGAATAATGTCTTAATTTTCGTCGTGTTGGCGATGATCTTAATTTTTCGTCTGACCGGGGAAAAACTCGAGCACAATAGCGATAAAAAAGCGCAGAATACAGAGCAAAGCCAAAGCAGTGCTGCCGGGTTGTCACTATTACCACCGGGGGCAACAGTGCTGGAGATTGACTTGCCAGATAGGGTGATTCAGCGCCTAGGAACTGGTTGGCAAAGTACGCCTGCAGGCGCTCGCCCGGTAGTTACGGTTGATGCATGGCTGCATGTGCGTCTGCAAGAGTGGAAAAAGCCGATTGGCGCAGGCGTGGCTGGTAAATCGATTCAGGTTTTTGTTGCCAATAGTTCTGAGCCGATTCAGCTCACTTTATTTCAAAAAGGCCAACAATACTTTTTGACCAACTGGCAGGGTAAGTTATTAAAGCTTGATAAAGAGACTTATCAGGCATTGTTTAGTGGCTCGCCATAAGAGCCGATTGCTGCGTGCAGATTATAAACAATCTGCTATCATACAGCCTGTTGTTAAATCGCCGTTACTCTAACATGCCTGAATTACCTGAAGTTGAAACATCCCGTCGAGGCATTGCCCCGCATCTGTTACATCAGCGCGTGAGTGAAGTCATTGTGCGCCAGCGAAAGTTGCGCTGGCCGATCCCCGAGACGATTAGCCATTTAAACAATCAAGTGATCGATGCCGTTGAACGCCGAGCTAAATATCTGTTGTTAAAAACCAAAGCTGGCGTGTGCATTATCCATTTAGGAATGTCTGGCAGTTTGCGAATCGTCGATTCAAGCACTCCGGTGGGTAAACACGATCATGTTGACTGGTGCCTTGCTAATGGTGAGGTGTTGCGATTGTGTGACCCGCGTCGCTTTGGTGCTGTTTTGTGGTGGGAATTACCACTGGATGCGCATCCATTGCTGAGTAAATTAGGCCCAGAACCACTGACGGATGAGTTTAACGCGAAACGGCTTTATCAATGCTCAAGAGGCCGTACGCTGGCGGTGAAACAATTTATTATGGATAACGCGGTGGTAGTTGGCGTGGGAAATATTTACGCCAACGAAGCGCTGTTTCATGCGGGAATTCATCCTAAACTCAGTGCCGGTCAAATCGGCATGAAGCGATATGAAAAACTCGCTTTAGAAATTAAAGCGGTATTAACCGAGGCGATTAAGCAGGGCGGCACAACCCTGCGCGATTTTTCTAAAGCAGATGGCAAGCCTGGTTATTTTAAACAGGAGCTTGCCGTTTATGGCCGTGATGGACTCGCTTGTCCGGTTTGTGGCACTCAAATTCAAAGTATGCGCATCGGTCAGCGCAATACGTTTTATTGCCCAAACTGCCAGAAACGGCGTTAGTTTTTGAATTTCTCTTTTAGCGCAGCTTCAACTTCTGGTGCGACAAACTGACTTACATCGCCGTGGTGCAGCGCGACCTCTTTAACAATCGTTGAAGAGAGAAAAGAGTATTGTTCTGCAGGTGTTAAAAAGACGCTTTCAAGCTCACTGTTCAAGCGCCGATTTAAGTTGGCTAGCTGAAATTCATATTCAAAGTCAGATACAGCCCGTAACCCTCGCAGCAGAATATTGGCGTGATGGGTTCGGGCAAAATCAGCTAATAGTCCGCTAAAGCCGAGCACTTTAACGTTTGTATAGGCAGCAATCACCGATTGAGTCTGAGCGACACGCTCTTCAAGAGTAAACAGCGGCTTTTTGGTGGGATTAGAAGCAATGGCGACGATCACTTCATCAAAAAGGCGGGCCGCGCGAGCAATCAAATCGCTGTGACCATAGGTGATGGGATCGAATGTTCCTGGGTAAATTACGCGATTTGTCATAGCTATTTCCTGTTTATTCTTTGCCTCTGATCAAAAGCGCATTATAACGGCTTGCATAAAGTGGTGGAATGACTTGAGTTGATAAGATTAATTCGTCAAAATTTAGGCGTATCATTAAGGAGTTACTAACGTGACGTCAACAGAACGGATTTTAGTTGCTATTAGCGACGATGCCAATGATGGCTTATTAGCATTACCTGCTCTAAGTTGTTTGATCCGTTCTGTGAACCAATCGTCCTATCAGATTGAGCTGTTAACGGGCGCGCAGGGGCGGTTAATCGCACAGATTTTTTCAGACGCATTGCCTGTGATTGATGAAAGTGAGTACATCTCATCAAGGGCGTTGTATCAAAAGCTCAAAGAAAATGGCTATGCGGGCTATATTTGCCTTTCACCCAAAAGACGGCACCGATGGTTAGGTTGGCGGCTCGGAATCGCTCAGCGCTATTCTACGGGCTTTGGACAGCGTCTTTTATGGGATGGTGAAGCAATCGGGCGTGTTGCTCAGCCAAATATCTTGCGTCAAGGTTACGATAACTTGGTGCAGCGCTTTTTAAGCGATCAACAGTTATCTTGCGCCACTGTTCATCCTCCTTATCTGGCTTTTAGCGATTTAAGTGAGCATCGCGATACGCCAACGCAAATTGTGGTGCATCCGCAGGTACCGCAAAAGCATAACCATCTTTTAGCTGAACAGTACGAGCAGTTATTGTGCAGTTTAGACCTGATAGGTAAGCGCTGTGAATTTATTCTGTGTGGTGCAACGGAATCGCTCTCATACTGCCGCTATTTGTGTGAGCGATTAGCCAAACGCAATATTAAAGCGCGCTTATGTGAGCTTGATAATGACAATTACCAGCTAGCAAAAATGGTTGCGCAATGTGATTTGGTGATCGGTGAAAAAGGGCTACTTTTATATTTTGCCGGTGCCCTTGATGTGCCTTGTGTTGGTTTTGGCGCGTTACCTTTAGGTGTCGATGTATTGCGCCATCCATTGGCTAACCCGCAGCGGTGTTTGATGTTTTCACCACCGGCGGGCCGTTTAACGCAAGAAGATATCTCACTGATTAATATGACTGATTCGGCGGTTCGGATCCGTCAGTGGTTCTCGCAGCTTCAAGCGCTTGTGGTATCTTAGCTAGAATTTCATCGGCGCTGATGGAGTCCATCGCTTTGGCATCTTTTACACGGCTTCGCCAAGGCAGTTGGGATGCACTCTTACCCGTTTGCTGTTCAATCAATTGCTGCCAGTGGCTGACGGCTAAATCGATATAACCATAAGGGCCAACCCGCTCTGGATTGTGGTGTGCATACAAGCCGATAACCGGAGTGTGTTGTGATGCTGCCAAATGTGCCGGCCCAGTATCAGGGGTGATGAGTAATTGCGCTTGCTTGAGCACTGCAACTAATTCGGCAATGCTGGTTCGACCCACGAGATTCGTAATGCGAAAATCCAGACCATCTTCAATGCTTTTGGCAAGTTTTCGTTCTATTTCGGCAGGTCCGCCCACAAGTACAATGGGCCAGTTTTGCTTTGCCAGCGCATTGATAAGCGTTACGTAGCCCTCGCTATGCCAGTTTTTATAAGCTTTACTGGCGCCTGGGCAGATGGCAATAAATGGTCTTGGCACATTTTTTAAGTGTTCGTTAGCATTGGCTTTGGCCACCTCGGGCAGCTCAAATGGCCAGCTTATTGGTGACGCTGGGCAGCCCAGGTAGTCGGCGAATGCTTGATAGTTATCGACAACATGCCATCCTTTGGGGGCTTCGGTGCGTTCTTTGGTAAACAGCCATTGCATTTCATAAGCGCGGCTGCGATGGTAGCCGATGCGCCGTTTCGCCTTGATGCCAAGGGTTAAAATGCTGGCGCGCAAAGAAGCTTGTAGATGCAGCAATAGATCAAAGTGCTGGTCCTTGAGCTGTTTCCAGACTTTGAGGTTACCTTTGAAACCGGCCTTTTTGTCATAGACGATAAGGTTTAGGTTCGGGATCATTTCAAGCAGCGCTTTTTCTGGTGCGCCGCAGATCCAAGTAATGGTCGCATCATACCATTGCATACGAATGCGATTGATGATGGTGGCAGCGTTGCACACGTCCCCAATTGCTGAGAGGCGAATGATGCATATATTAGGAGCTGTTTGCGAATTAGGATGCATATTGGTTGTCGAAAATCTGCAATGCATTGCATTATGCAAATCCTGCTGGGCAATGTAAAATCCTTGCGACTGGAATTAATCAAGAATCGAATGAATATCATTAAACAAGCTGAAAAAAATTGCCGTATTTGGTTTGATGGCGATATTTGGGAACAATGTCCTGAGGAATTTTTTGAGCCCCGCTACTGGCAAAATCAGCATGCCATCATTGGTCAGGCCAAGGGCCGCGGCCAGGTGGTATTTTTTTCACATCAAGATCAATCATTTGTGCTGCGCCATTATCGCCGAGGTGGCTTAGTGGGGCGGATTATTAGTGAAGACTGTTATTTATTCACGGGCAAGAAACGCACTCGTCCATGGCGTGAATTTTCGCTCTTGGGCCAGATTAATGAACTAGGATTACCCGCACCAAAGCCTGTGGCGATTCGCTTGATTAAAGAAGGTTTGTTGTACCGGGCTGATTTGATTACACAGCTCATTCCTAATTCCAACGATCTCTCAAGACTGTTGGTCAGGCAGCGTCTTTCCAGTGAAATTTGGCAGCAAGTTGGGCGCGTGATCCGCCAGTTTCATGATGCCGGTGTTGATCATAGTGATTTGAATATTCACAATATTATGCTCGATGAAGAAGAGAAAATTTGGATCATCGATCTGGATAAAAGTCGCATTCGTAAACCAGCTGCTTCATGGCAGCGCGCTAATTTAGAGCGGTTGTATCGTTCTTTAGAAAAAGAGCGGCAACAATTGCCGCATTGGTATTGGCTCAAATCGGATTGGGCATTACTCAAACAAGGCTACCAGGGATAAAGGGAGCTCTATTTCCTAGGATTCATGCTTTTACTTGGATGTTTTTACATCAATTTAGACGTGAATTAGGCAAGATTCAGGTTGAGTCTCTATCGCAATCATTAATCTGATTGAAATTTAAGCGTTCGATATGCATAACCCTTAAAACTGTCACATTTTTTTGTCATCCTTTTATCTCTTTTGGCACGTATTGTGTATATTTATTGCACAGAAGTATGTGTGTGAATGCAGTAGGTAAAGGAATATGTTGGATTTTTTATCGCGAGTGGATCGCTCAAAAAATAGTAAATTTCGTTATTATTTGAATAGTTACCTAAGCCTAGGTGCGCCAGATTGGTTGCACAAACAGATGCTCGATTGCGCCCCAGTGAACGCGGCAAATCAGATGGCAATTACTGACCGCGTTAATTACTATCATCGCTGGTCCCGGCCGTTTTCATTGGGCGAAAATGCGGTGAGTTTGTCGCAGTTTCGTCAACATGCCAAAAAGACCTATTTTTTCGATTTATATCGTTATATTCGGCTATTTCCCAAGGCTCGCTTTTGTTATAAGTTTGGCGATGTGCGAGATATTCCTGAATGCCCAACATTTGTTAAAAGCCGCCCGATTGTCGAAACTAATCACCCATCAATTTTACTAAATCTTAATAAAATCAGACATTTTATACATGTGGATGATGTAACCCCAACAGCCCATAAAAAAGATTTATTGGTGTGGCGCGGTGCTGCTTATCAGGAGCATCGTAAACAATTTATGCAAAGTTATATTGACCACCCACGTTGTAATATTGGCCAGACGAATCATTGCGATAATCGCGCTTGGATGAAAGAGCGCATGACCATTGCCGAGCAGTTGCAATATAAGTTTATCTTGTCGCTGGAAGGCAATGATGTCGCTTCAAATCTTAAATGGATCATGTCGTCAAATTCGCTGGCAGTGATGCCCAAACCTAAGTTTGAAACTTGGTTTATGGAAGGGCGTCTACAAGGCGGCGAGCACTATGTTGAAATTAAAGACGATTATTCGGATTTAGAGAAGCAGATGGATTATTACCTGTCTCATCCAAAAGAAGCCGCCGAGATTGTGGCCAATGCTAAGCACTACGTTGCTCAGTTCCAAAATGAAGCGCTGGAAAATACCATTGCGATTACGGTGGTTAGCCGTTATTTGAACCTGAGCAGTTGCTTTGGTGAATCCAACATCTTCTTAGATGATTGGCAGTACACTTAACTTTAAAGTAGCGCAATATGGCGGTATAAATCGCCATAAATCTGGGCGGTATGTTCGATAGAAAAGTTTTTCATCGACTGGCGAGCCTGTGTTTGCATCTTGGTTTTTAACTCATCATCGTGAGCTAATAGGCTGATTTTGGCCGCCAAGGCGTCAGCATCTCCCGGTTCGATTAAAAAGCCGTTGTCGCTATCTTTAATAATATCGACAATGCCGCCCGCGCGAGTGCCGATAACTGTCAGCCCGCTTTGCATCCCTTCTAAAATGACTGAGCCCAGTCCTTCGCTATACGATGGATGAATTTGCAAATCAGCGGCATTAAACCAGTTGCCCATCATTTCCCGGGGTTGTTTGCCAGCAAAGGTGACGTTGGACAAGTTTTGGGCCTGCGCTTTTAACGCACCCATCTCTGGGCCATCACCTAACAGCACTAACTGAACATTCGGGGCTTCTTGGGCCAGCTGCTGCGCGGCTTTAATGGTGACATCAAAGCCTTTGTGTTTGAGCAAATTTCCTGCCTGAATCACAATAAACCGATTAGCAAAGCGCTCTTTAATCGCTTCAACTTCTTTACTATTCACCGGATAACTGACTGGCGAGCTGGGGATAATATGAATATTGGGGTGATCAGTTGCATCTTTGATGCGATCGGCAATGACCTGGCTTAGCCCAACTACCGCACTGGCTTGGCGATAACCTAAGCGCAGCAACTTTTTGTTTTTAATTGGGTTGTCAATTCGCCGAGTAATAATATAGGGCACTTTATAAGCCCAACTTTGCAGCATCGCCCAGTAAAGCGCTTTACCTTCATGGACATGAATAAGCTGCGCGCCATTGGTGATAGCGCTTTGATGCGAGAGCAGAAAATGGCGACAGTCATGCACTGGAATATCAAGCTGGCGGATATGTTCAGCAAACGGGCTTTTAGGGTTGGCTACAACGGCTAATTGATAACCCAGGCGCTGCTGCTCTTTAATCAACTGCAGAGTTTGACTTTCCCCACCGCTAAACCCAGAGGCTAAGTTGACATGTAACACTCTCATAAATCGTTATCCTCTTTGCGGTTAACGCTCTGGCGCAGCCAGAGATCTGAATAACGAACAAAGACAGTGTAGGCGCTTAAGATCGATAATAACAATCCGTGGCGTCCATCTAAAAAGCCAAGTTTAAGAATATACATGCGGATAAAGCGAAATAAACTGTGGCTAAGAGCAGAACCTAATGATGATTTTTTCTTGCCTTCGCGCTGGTCGGCCCACGCCTTCATATAGCCTTGAGTTTTTTGCACGTACTGCGTGATATTCCGGCAGGTTAAATGTTCCATGCGACCATCGAGCGGTTTGACCTTAACATTCTCAGGAATAACCAGATGCTCATGGACTAGGGCATCGTTGTAATGGGTTTGCTCACGTCGATACAGACGGGTGACCCAATCGGGATTCCATCCACAATGGTGAATGGCTTTACCAAAGGCAATCGAAAGGCGATTGATTTTGTAACAGCTATCGGTTGGGTTTGTGGTTAGCACCTGGATGATGCTCTGTTTGAGCTCATCGGTGACAAATTCATCGGCATCAATGAATAAAACCCAGTCGGTAGTGAGGTATTGCTGTGCTCTTTGGCGTTGTTTGCCAAATCCTGGCCAGTCGTCATGGGTATAAAATTCATCAGTATAACGACGGGCAATGGCCTGTGTTTCATCGCTGCTGCCAGAATCGACAATGACCAACTGATCATAGATTTTATCTAAACGACTCAAACAGGTATCGAGATCGGCGGCAGCATTTTTGGTGATGATGGCAACACCCAGTGTCGCTCGGGAGGTATTTCCCTGTGAAGAGCTCGTCATTATGACTCCATATCAAAGACTAGTGCATGTAGCGTCCGGGCGGTTGCGCCCTGATTGGCTTGGACCGTGTGAAGCGCTGCTTGGCTTGCCGCATGATAGCATTGGCTATCGTTAAACCACAGTGTTAACTGAGCGATTAACTCATCGATATTTTCACTTAAAACCAGTGCCTTGGCTTGTTTGAGCTGGGAACTAATCTCTTGGAAATTAAAATCAAATGGGCCACTAACACAAGGCAGACCAAGCGCTGCCGGTTCCAGATAATTATGACCGCCAATCTGACTAAATGTCCCTCCCATGATCGCAATATCGCTCATTGCTAACAGATCAAGTAACTCGCCCATGGTATCGGCAAGATAAACCTGTGTATTTGCCTCTACGGGTTGGTTTTGGCTGCGCCGGGCAAAACTTGCTTGAGGAGCGATTAAATCGGCAACCTCATCAAAACGCTCTGGATGGCGCGGGACAATAATGAGCAACAAATCACTTAATGTTGCACGCAGTTTGGCCGCGATATCGAGCATGATTTGATCTTCACCGCGGTGCGTGCTGATAGCGATCAGAGTCTTGCGCTCATGCCATTGCGCGCGGCGCTCTTGGCGGGCTTTTTCTATTCGCTGCGGGTCTAAATCCAGGTCGTATTTAATCGAGCCTGTGGCCTGAACTCTATCAGGGGCGGCACCACAGCGGATAAAATTGTCACGGTCATGCTCATATTGCGCGCCAATCCAGCTTAAGCGGCTCAGTAACATCTGGGCAAAACTGGCAAAGCGTTGATAACGGTTTGCGCTGCGAGCGGATAATCGCGCATTGATTAATTTCACCGGAATGCCCAGAGCGCGACATAATAATAGCCAGTTTAGCCACAGCTCGGTTTCCATGATCCACAACTGTTTCGGTTTATTTTTTAGTAAAAACAAGCCGATGCAGGGCAATAGATCAAACGGGCTGTAGCGATGCATGACTTTATCGCCAAGGCGACGAGTCACTTCTTGAGCCCCGGTGGCGGTTGTCGTTGTGACTAAGACCTGCCAGTTGGGGTGTTCCTCAAGCAGCTTATTAACCAGTGGCACGCAGGCGATGACTTCACCCACCGAAACCGCGTGTAACCAAACATCTGGCCGGGAGACTCTTTTGCCCAAACCAAAATGCTCAAGAGCGCGTTTGCCAAAAGGCGTTTTGCCTTCGCGTGGCCAGTAGAGCTTATAACAGGCAAATACTAAACCCGGAATGAGCAATAGATTATAAAGTACACCAATGAGCAGCCGTTTAATCACAGACGGCCTCAGTTGGTTGGAGTTGATCCAGTGCCTGAATCGCACGGCTCGCTGAAAGCTCGCTCAAGCAGCGCATGTGCCCTAATGGGCAAGTTCGCTGAAAACACGGGCGACATTCGATTTCAGTGTGCAAAATCGCGACTTTTTCACTCAGTGGCGGCGTATATTGTGGCGAGGTTGAGCCATAAACCGCCACAATCGGACGTTGCAGCGCAGCGCCTATGTGCATCAGCCCTGAATCGTTACTGACGATGGCACAGCTTAGCCCCATTAAGTCAATGGCTTGTCCTAGCGATGTTTCACCGGTGAGCAGGTGACAATGCGGCTGTTGGTCAGCATCAAGTTGTGAGTGAATTTGCTGCGCGACACTTTGATCTTTTTTCGAGCCGAAGATCCAAACCTGACCTTGGCGCTGACGGATCCAGTGGGCGGCTACACTGGCATAATGATTGTCTGGCCAACGTTTGGCAGGGCCAAACTCCGCGCCAGGACAAAGCGCTAAGACGGGACGCTCGGTATTTAAGTTTAACGCCTCAAGCGCTGCGTTTTGATCATCGGCATTGACTTTAAGATAAGGTGACGAGATGGCCTCTAGGTCGCGCTCACTTTGCATTTGCGCTTTGGGATAGGCCAATGCCACATAGCGGTCAACCATTCGGCTAAAGTCGCGTTTATTGGCTCGTAAATCATTGAGCAGCACATAGCGGCTTTCGCCTTTCCAACCCGTGCGTTTTTTAATCCCGGCAAACCAAGGAATAAACGCCGATTTTAACGAGTTAGGCAGAACAATTGCCCAATCATATTGGCCTTTGAGCGCACGACCTAATCGCCAGCGAGTCGCTAGCTTAAACTCGCCGTGCCCTAACGGCATGCGAATCGCTTGGCGAACTTCCGGCATTCTTTGCAATAGCGGGCGGCACCAATCGGGTGCCATAACATCGATATTTGCATCGGGATAGTGTTGTTTCAAGGCTTGATAAAGGCTGTGCGACATCACCATGTCACCGACCCATGATGGGCCAATAACGAGAATATTCATTAACAGGTATCCTGTGCAGAGAACTAACGGTGGCTAGAAGCCAGGCGTTTGGCCTGGCTTAATCGACTATTCGTGGTTTAGCCACGCCATATATTCACCAACGCCCTGCGCGACGGTTTTAAACTCTTTGTCATAACCCGCTTGGCGAAGTTTTTCGATATTGGCTTGGGTAAAGCTCTGATAGCGACCACGCAGATGATCAGGGAATGCAATATATTCAATGCGACCTTTCTGGTGGTGTGCCAAAACCGCTTCCCCAACGGCTTGGAATGGTTCAGCGCGGCCTGTACCAAGGTTGAAAATGCCAGATTTATCGGGATGTTGCCAGAACCAAAGATTAACGTCACAGACGTCACTTACATAGACAAAATCACGTTTTTGACCGCCGTTTGGATAGCCATCAACCCCTTCGAACAATTTCGGATTTTCGCCTTTATTGATCTGAGTGTTTAGATGAAATGCAACGCTGGCCATCGAACCTTTGTGCTGTTCACGCGGGCCATAGACGTTAAAGTAACGAAAGCCAACAACTTGTGACTCAATACTTGGAAACAGGCGACGAACATAGTTATCGAACTGCAGTTTCGAATAGCCGTAAACATTCAGCGGGCCTTCGTAGGCAGGATCTTCGATAAAGGTTTCAGTTTTGCCGTAAGTGGCCGCAGATGATGCATACAAAAATGGAATTTCGCGTTCCAAACAGTAATGCAGTAGCTCTTTGGAGTACTCGTAGTTGTTCTCCATTATGAACTTGCCATCCCACTCTGTTGTGGCTGAACAAGCACCTTCATGGAAAATCGCTTCGATTGGACCAAAGTCCTCACCGGAAACGATGCGCGCGATGAAATCATCCTTATCCAGATAATCGGCGATTTTTAAGTCCACCAAATTCACAAACTTAGTACCGTCTTTAAGATCGTCTACCACAATGATGTCGGTGTAACCTTGATCGTTGAGGGTTTTAACTATATTTGAGCCGATAAATCCGGCGCCGCCGGTGACAATAATCATCTGGATATCCTGTTCTTAAGAGTCTCTGGCAAATTTTAAAGTGCCTCAACGCCAATAGCAATTTCTATGTCTGATAAAACCAAGCAAGTTCAAATTGCTGAATCATTTTATGCATCGCGAGAGTTTTCTTCGCTCGCTCTTTGTGGCGGCGTATTGTTCAATGCCTACGTAATGTATACACTGCCGACAATAGTTGTGAATCGGAGTGATGAGTGACCCCACTGTTTTATCAAGATCCTTTTTTTAAAGCTCAGGTCGATGCCTTGGCAGGGCTGTTTTCGCTGGATGTGGTTCGCTCTCGTCCGCAAAGTGGTCTGTATTTGGAATATAACAGCGAAGGGTTAACGCTTTTATTCGCCGATGAGCCCAAACTCAAGGGTGTTCAGGTTGATTTTGTCCATGGTCGCAGCGGTTATCGGCGCAAACATGGTGGCGCTGAAGCGGTGACCAAAGCGCTCGGCATTAAAAAAGGGTTTCGTCCGCGGGTTCTTGATGCAACCGCTGGGTTAGGTCGCGATTCGTTTGTGATTGCCTCCTTGGGCTGCTCCGTCACGATGGTTGAGCGATGCGCACCAGTTGCTGCGTTATTAAGTGATGGGCTTGAGCGAGCGCGTTTAAATGCAGATTTGAACTGGGTGGATGAACGGCTTCAGTTAACTTATGCCAGCAGTTTAGAGGCGCTGGCTCAGTTTGCGGATGACATCGATGCGGTTTACCTTGACCCCATGTATCCCCATAAAAAGAAATCAGCCCAAGTTAAAAAAGAGATGCGACTGTTCCAGCTCTTAGTTGGTGATGATCATGATGCGGATGGCCTGCTTGATGCCGCGCGCTCAACGGGGGCTAAACGAATTGTGGTGAAGCGCCCGGATTATGCGCCGCCGCTGAATCAGGAAAAGCCACAAGCTGAGCTAAAAACGAAAAACCATCGATTTGATATTTATTTGTGCTAATTTGAGAGTGTATTGAGTAATTGAGTGACTTAGCTCTAACTTCTAAGACAAAACTCGTTGAGATGATTGCACTTATCCCTAGCCAGAGCTAGATTTATCTCATCGCGCAAGGATAGCGTGATAATGGAAAGAGATAACATCTGACCTTTGTTGACCGACCGAAAGCGGGAGAAGTGAAAGCTTCTCCCGTTTTTCTTTGGCTTTTGGGCAAAAATCATATAGATTGCGCACTTTTGTAAAGTGAGATTGGCCATGCAACATTGGGATGTCATCGTGATTGGCGCAGGTGCCGCAGGACTGATGTGCGCCGCTCAAGCTGCTTATCGGGGCCGCAGCGTATTAGTTGTTGATCATGGGAAAAAACCAGGCCGCAAAATCCTTATCTCAGGTGGCGGGCGTTGTAATTTTACCAATTTGCATGCCGAACCTTCTGCCTATCTTTGCCACAACCCTCATTTTGTAAAATCGGCGCTTAAACGATTTAGTGCTCATGACTTTGTTGAACTAGTTGAGCGTCATGGACTGGATTTTTATGAGAAAACCCTAGGCCAGTTATTTTGTCAGGACAGTGCAAAAGACCTGCTTAATATTCTACTGAGCGAACTGCAATACTCCGGCGCACAATTGCAGATGCGCTGCGAAATTCTCAATGTGAGTGCGACTTCCCCCGGTTTTGTGTTGACGACCAATCAAGGTGCTCTTGAGTGTGATTCGTTGGTGGTTGCAACCGGCGGATTATCGATGCCAAAACTTGGAGCAACACCATTGGGATATCAGCTGGCTGAGCAGTTTGGCCATCACGTTTATCCCACTCGCGCAGGCTTAGTGCCACTGACTTTGCATGACCATGATAAACAACGCTTTGATGCTTTAGCTGGGGTGAGTGTTCCCGTTCAGGTGCGAAGCCTTCATGGTCCTGCGTTTGATGAAAGCCTTTTATTTACCCATCGCGGCTTGTCTGGTCCGGTGATTTTACAGGCATCGAACTATTGGCAACCTGGTGAAATTATCGAAGTGGATTTGCTGAGCAATTTAGATTGCAACCAATGGCTCAAAGCGATGGCCCGCGAGCGCGCTAAAGTTGCATGTAAAACTCTATTGTATGAAAAACTGCCGAAACGATTTGTTGACTTGTTAGTGGCTGAGCATCCAGCCGCATCCACAGCTATCGGGCAGCTGCCTAGCGCCCAGCGTGATGAGCTGGCTAATCTGTTAAATCACTGGCAGGTAAAACCTAATGGTACCGAAGGCTATCGTACGGCGGAGGTGACTTTGGGCGGCGTTGACACCAATGAGATCTCTTCAAAAACGATGCAAAGCCAGAAAGTCTCTGGATTATACTTTATCGGCGAAGTGGTCGATGTCACCGGTTGGCTCGGTGGCTATAACTTCCAATGGGCATGGAGCAGCGGCTGGGCCGCAGGGCAGGTTGTTTAGCTGTTTTTTGGACATAAACGTTTTAGGTTGGCAGTTGTATCAGGTGTATTTCGCATAAAAATTTCTACGGCTAACGTGAAGTTTAATTGCTGACACTTGGCGATAAATATTGGGACCCAAAATTCGTGATAGTAGGAGGTCAATTAGAACGTTTTGTTATACGTATGGTATAGCACCGATTTTCTCCAGACCTTCCATGATTAACTCTTTGTTTAGTTTTTTATAATGGAAACAAGGATGCGATTCAGTATCGCTACTTACTTGAAAGTTAAAGGTATAACTAATTCTTAACAAGAATTTTGACGCAAAATACGGTATTATACCTTAGATAAATTATTGAAGTAATCTCATATCCGGAGCTCATTAACACAAAAATCACTGGAAATACTTACCATTATGGTAAATAATATAATCAACGTAAGCGCATACGATGGTCAACCACCTAATGACGTGGGTGAAGAACGTATCCATATTGATGGACCATTGTACAAAATTGAAGAAGTTTTAAATATTCTCAATTCTGGAGATAATCAAACACATCTATGGACTAGAAAATGTGTAAACGATGTTTCTAAGCTAGTACTAGATATCGAAGATATTCGAGACCTAATAAAGGAAGCTATCACACAAGGTCAATATGTGAACTCAGAATGGTGCGTTCAAAAACCCACTGGCCCTTGGGCCGCATGTGACAGCTATAGATTATTTCGATATGAATGGATGGAGCATGCATTCAAAAACATGCGCTTTGAATATTATATAAAGTATGCAATAGGCAAAACAGGAACAATACTACTATTAGTATCCTGTCATATGTCGCAGTGAGGATTGAATTATGGCAAGTAAATTATGCCCTATTTGTGGTTCAGGCCACTTACACGCTCAACATGAAGAAATCGAAGTTGAACATATGGGACATACAGGCTTCATTTCAAACCAATATTCAGTATGTGATTCTTGTGGTAGTGAGCAAGCCGGAGCTGTTGATGCCCGTTTTAATAAGCGAGCAATGATTGCTTTTAAGAAACAGGCCCAAGGTCTACTAACAGGATCTGAAGTGCGAGAAATGCGTAAAATTTGGGGGTTAAGCCAAGAGGATGCAGCAAAAGTTTTTGGTGGCGGGCCTGTTGCTTTTTCAAAATATGAATCTGATGATGTCATGCAATCAGAAGCCATGGATAGACTTTTGCGATTAGCTAAAGACGTACCATCAGCCCTAGACCGACTCATGCTAAATGCAGGGATAGAGCATAAAGTTAGTCTTGGCTGGACAACTGTAGACGTAGTCAACTTCCATAAAAAAGTAGCAACTAGAAAAACTCAGGTTATTAGAAAACAAAGTTTTAAAGCTGAGGTTCTTTATGGTTAAAATTAGTAAGAAATTACAAAAAGCTATTGAAAGTTTGGCTATTAACGATGTTTATCAAAAGGAATCAAGGTCTTTTTGTGCTGATGATTTTGATCCAAAGTTCTTTGATTTAGCGGATACACTACAGGTTCAAAAAATGCATGTAATCCACAAAAGTGAAACTGTAGACGTTGAAGGCGAAGGGAGGTTACTAAGGGTATTTGTTAGATTAGGAACTCGTTGGGTGCTACCCCAAGAGGAAAAACCAGATGTTAAGGCTGCAATAGAAAGTGAATTTATTGCAGAATATCAAATTAAAGAATCTCTTGATCAGGATTGTATTGACGAATTTGCATTAAGAAATGCTAGCTACCATGTTTGGCCTTATTGGAGAGAATATTTAAGCTCGCAGTGTGAGCGAATGAGACTCCCTCGAGTAGTTCTACCAACGGTACAATTTAGCAAATAGTCCAATTAACGGCATAACAATATTTCAAAGCCAATTATTATCTTCATTGGCTTTTTATTTCTGATAAACCAAATATAATTTAACTTTACCTACTATGCTTTTTTCCCAGAACGGGCTGAAGCATAGTGTTGAAATATATTTCTGGAAGTAATAAAAATTCCAAGCAAGAGTCGATTTTAAAAATGGATAAAGCTTACGAATATTACTTGAATAATAAAGAAGAAATAGATAAAGAAACAGACAGACTATTCCTTTACTATCAGCCTTTATTTTCAAAAACTTATCTAATATGTGATGGGGCTATAGGTGCTGCACAGTACTTGGCATTGCTAGCTTACCCCTTATCAAAAGAAGACTCGGAACGAATTAAATTTTTCTCATCAATGGTGAGCGCATATTGTCGCGCTTTTGATGAAGAATTACTTTCACAACTTTATTCTCAACCAAAAGAAATCCAAAATGCTTGGTTAATAAAGAAACCTTGGAAATTAATTGAACAAACCCTTAGTAAAGGTACAAAAAGGTTACAGAAAAGACTTCAAGCGTATCATGCATACACAGCATATAATCAGTCTGTATTAGACAGCGCTGGTAAAAGCTTCGAAGAAATTCTTTCGTGGTGTTCACAGGCATACGAAAGTAGACGTTCAAAGCTGCAAGATGAAAAATCTCGTTTAGAAAATTTAAAACGCACAATTCATCGTTCAAGTAGGCCTGTTTATCACCTTATAAGAGGCTACTACGTTGAGCACTTGGTACATTATGCAATATATGAACGGCATCCGACACAAGCCCTAGTGGATAGTAGTTGGCTAGAAAGAGCAATTGTAACCTCACGACGCATGCTTGCTGCTGAGTTAGTTGGATACGACTATTATAAAAAAGATCTCCATAAGCCTTTAAAATTAAAATTCGATCCAAAAGAAATCATACACTTAGAATTGGCAAGTCACCCATTCATCAAACTTCGTTGCTAATGTTCTTTTTTGTACCCCTTAAAAAAATGAAAAAATATTCAAAAATCACCTCATAAATATAAAAGAGGTGACTTATGATTGATTTATTGAAATGTCTAGCAGAGTTATCAACTGTCAAACTTATACTAATTTTTCTGATATTATTTCTCGTCCTATTGATTCGAATTATTTATTAACTAGCGTGTTCCCTTAATTAATTATAAAACCAGTACTAAAATGTAGTATTTTAGTACTATGACATATTAAATTTAAGTAGTCTGTTCTAATTGAACTGGATACATTAATAATGGATATAAGCCAATTATTAAGGTGTTAAATGACAAAATGAACAAACTGAATTTTTACAGCAGAGTAAAAGCAAGAAGCTGCAGCATTGGCAACCGAATTGCCACCAATATGGTAGACTCTGCTATAGATTACTAAAATTCGGTCGTCTTGATGCAACTATACTTCACCATATAGAACACTGCCAGCTCATAATGGGGCAAAAATCAGGTAAATATTCGAACACCCAAAAAATGATCAAGCTATATGCGAAATTAGTGCGCAAACAAATTCATCAAATGATATAGATATAACGCAGCGATTTATCTGCGACTAAATATCTTTTAACTTTTCAAGTATTTGAGTGGAACGCTAACATGATGATCATTCCCTTCGATTAAGGTTTTCATCATCGAGATAAATATGACTTGTTGCTCTGGTGGCAGTGGGGCAAGGATTTTTAGTTGAGCCTCGTGCATTTTTTGCTGGCTGGCTTGCAAGAAGCGTTTGCCCTTTAACGTAATTACCACGATTTTGCGCCGGCGATCTTGGCGGGAAGGTTCATATTTAAGCCAACCTTTTTTACTCAACTGTTCAATGCTCCCCGATAGGGTGGTTCGATCTGAACCGAGTGCTTCGCACAGCGAGGTTTGATCCTGGCCATTTTCATCTCGCAATGCAGTCAAAATACCATATTGCAGCGGAGTGACTTCACTGGCAAATGCCTCATAAAATAATGCATGGTGGATCTGATTGAGACGACGAATCAGAAAACCAGGCCGTTCCCAGATATTGTCGGTATTAATCTCTGTCAGTTCAGACACGCCAAGTTCTCCTGTGGTGCAATATTTAATTTTTCATGCACAATATCTGTGCGAATTTTTATAGTGATTCGTTATGATGAAATTATTAAATATATAATAATTTATTTTAATTCAAAAAGTTAATAAAAATTATGCAGTATACGGCGTATTTTTTGCTACACGGTTTAGTAAACGAGTGAGGGCATCTTAAATATTACGATGCTCAACCAATCAATCACTTTATTGTAATCAGACCTGACTAAAGAGACGTACCGTTATGCACGATGAGTCCACTCAACTGGCCGTTGGTATCAATGATAAGATGCCGCTGGGCCAGACTATCATATACGCCTTGCAGCATCTATTTGCTTTAACTGGCATTTGGGCCTTTCCGGTCATTATTGGCCATGTATTGCATCTTAAATCAGAGCAAACGGCTTTGATGGTGCAGGCTTGCTTTTTTACAACAGGCCTTGTGACTATTCTACAATCTGGGCGTTTGTTGCGCTTGCCCGTTGTTCAAGGGCCGACCGCGGCGTTTATGGTTGCGGTGATGGGCTCGGCAAATAGTGTGGGGCTTGCGACTACCTTTGGCTCAATGACTGTCGCTGCGCTCATTTTTGCGCTCTTAGCGTTGCCGGTGAAAAAGTTTGGGTTAATGGGGTTATTGATTCGCTATATTTCACCACCGATTGTGTTTGGCTCTTTGTTGGTGATTATCGGAGCCCAGCTGGCTGCGATTGGTCCAGGAAGCTGGTTTGATGCGAGCGCTTCAGGCTCAGTTGGCATTAGTGCTCTCGTTGCCGCAATCACGATGCTTACGGTGATGGGATGCCTTATTTTTGCGCGTCGTGATCTGATTAAACGCGGTGCATTGCTTTGGGGAATCATCGTTGGAACCATCGCTTTTAGCCTTCTGGCGGGTTGGCATTTGCCAAACTTTAGCCATACGTCAATGCTTGCCCTTCCTGATATCTATCCATTTGGCTTTGGTGTCTCTTGGCCGATTGTGTTGCTGATGATGATGGCATTTTTGCAAGCTAGTGCTGAGGCAATGGGGATGTATTCACTGTTAACTCGGTGGGGCAAACAAAAGTTGACGCCAGAGCGAGTCAATCGTGGTCTGTTTACGGAGTTTATTGGCTGCGCCATTGGTTCTGTAGCGGGCGGTTTAGGTACGACCTCATACCCAGAAAATGTCGGGATTATTCGAGTTTCTGGTATTGCTAGCCGTTTTGTCACAATGACAGCGGGGATCTTTGCGCTGATCTTAGGATTGATCCCGAAAGTGGGATTGTTAGTGGCATCGATTCCAACTCCGGTCTTGTCGGCGGCTTCGAGCATTCTATTTGGTATTATCGCTATCAGTGGTATCCAGATGCTCGCGAAAGTGAATTGGGATGAGCGAAATATCGCAGTCGCAGCTCCGGCATTTATTATTTCATTAGGGAGTATGTATCTGCCTGCTTCGGTTACTGCACTTTTACCGCCCTCGTTAAAAGATATTTTGGCCCAGCCAATGATGATTGGTGTGATTCTTCTAATCGTGCTGAACACACTGGTTAACTTTATTATTCGTAAACCTGAAGCAGACGCTGCTTTGCAACCTGAGCAAGAGGTCTAATCTAATGTTGAAAAAAGTCACCTGGCCGATTAATCCAAAACGTACGGCGGTTGTCGTGGTTGATATGCAGGGCATTTTCTGCAATCCAGAAGAGCCCCTCTATGTGCCTTCAACAGTTGATATTATCGAGCCGATTCAACGCTTAACTCAAACTGCTCGATCTCATCACATGCCAGTTGTCTACTTGCGCCATGTGGTGCGAGGCGATGGCAGTGATACTGGACGTTTTCGCGATCTTTATCCTGATGCTGATAGCCAGTTTGCTCAAGATCATCCAGCGATTGATGTCATAGACTCACTGTATCCCCAAAAGGGTGACATTGTGGTGGATAAGCTATTTTATAGTGGCTTTCACAACACGGATTTAGACGTGATTTTGCGAATGAAAGATATTGATACGGTCATTGTCTGTGGCACGGTTACGAATGTCTGTTGCGAAACTACGATTCGTGATGGTGTTCATCGTGAATACAAAATGATTGCACTCAGTGATGCCAATGCGGCAATGCCATATCCGGATATGGGCTATGGTGAAATCAGTGCCGAGCAAGTGCAGCGTATTGCGCTCAGTGCAATTGCCTATGAATTTGGTGAGGTGACCACTACAGCAGACATTATTGAGCGTATCGAACACGCAAATGTCTGATTCAGGGAGCTTGGTTTGATTTTTTCCGGAATTCTATTTTGCCTGTTGGCTTCGTGTTTGTTTGCTCTGTTGTGCTATTACACGGTTTTTCTTGAACCGCTCGATGGCTTTGCGGTATTTGGCTGGCGAGTTTTTGGCACGGTCATTTTAATCGCAGCTCTTATGACTGTGTTACGTCAATGGCGTAAGTTGGGGCAGAGTTTAGTTGTATTTGTTAAGCGTCCAGCGCAATTTCTGGTCCTGTTGGTTTGTGTCGGATTGATGTCGGTGCAGGTTGGATTATTTGGCTGGGCACCTTTAAATGGTGAAAGTCAGGCGCTGGCTCTTGGCTATTTTTTAATGCCGCTAATGATGGTGATCTGTGGGCGGTTGCTGTTTGGTGAAACTTTGACTCGTTGGCAGCGCACAGCCGTCATCCTTGCCGCTATCGGAGTGGGAGCCCAAATCATCTTGCATGGCGGGTTGTCTTGGGTTTCTGCGTTAGTGATGCTCGGTTATCCGCCTTATTTTATTATCAAGCGTCATCTCGGGCTTAATGCCTTGCACAGTATGTTAGTCGAACACTTGTGCATGTTACCGCTGGCGATAGCGTTGGTGGTCGCTCAAGGTGGTAATCCAGAGTTTTTTGTGCAGCACGGGGTTGCCAGTTGGGGCATTCTTATTGGCTTAGGATTGCTTGGCGGCAGTGCTCTATTGTGTTTTCTGGCTGGAAGCCAGCGGTTGCCGCTCTCATTGTTTGGCATGCTTGGTTATGTCGAGCCACTTTTATTGTTCGTGGTTGCGCTAATTTTGCCGGGCGGTCATTTTACTGCCATTGATTTGGCAACTTATTTGCCGATTTGGGTAGCGGTTTGCTGTTTGCTTCGTCAGGGATGGCTCGCTTTTGGGGCTCAGCAAGCCTCTTTACAAGAGGCTAGTAAATCATAAATAAATAGATAAGAACCTTGGCTTAATCAAGTCAGGGTTCTTATTAATCGTGCTTATTCGATTACTAATTCCATAAAGTGCTATCTTCTAGGTGGCCTATTGGTAAATAGGCCGGGTCATATGGGTAATGCCGGTCACTTAAGATGAGCGGCATTAGGGCTCTAGCTATTCACTAAAAAAACTCATATAGAGCTCCTCGCCTTGTTGTCGATTCTCATTAGCTAAGTGTAGAAAATAGCGCCATAGATGTGGGCCTTGTGTATCTATCTTTTATTTCTATCAGTAGCATATTTTGGCGATGATAAAGGGCAGAAACATTTTCTTAAGGCTATTCAAGAGTTGTTTTGTGTATCTGTATATTTTTGGTGCAGTTGCTGTAAAAGCGGTCAAATATTAAGTCATTAGTTCTAATTTTATTTTTAAATTCCTTTAAAATCATATAGTTATTATTGGTATGTAAAATGCTTAATAGAACTATTGTTCAGTATGGATACGTTGTAATGAATTTTCGTCGTCTCAGGTATTTTACTCGGATAGTGGATGTGGGAAGTCTGAGTCAGGCTGCTGAGATTTTACACGTTGCACAGCCTGGTCTGAGTCAGCAGTTGATGCTGTTAGAAAATGAAGTCAATCAAAAGCTAGTCATTCGTACCTCCTCAGGTGTGGTTCCAACTCAAGCCGGTAAGATCCTCTATCAGCATGCTCGGTCAATTTTGCGCCAATGTTCAATGGCCTATGATGCACTGCAAAATGTGAGCGAACAGCTGACGGGCCAGGTTTGTGTGGGGCTTGCGCCGGGAACTGCTGCTCAGTCGTTGGCCGTTCCTCTGGTTGAAGAAGTTTATAAACAATATCCGGGGATCATTCTTAATCTCAACGAGAGCTATGGCACGATATTGACAGACTTGCTACTCACCGGTCAGATGGATATGGCGGTATTGTATGATGATCAAGATATTAGTGGTTTGCGTTTCATTTCTCTGATGAGAGAACAGCTTTATTTTCTCTGCCCAATTTCGCTAGGGCGAGCGCAAAAGTCTATTTCTTTAAGAGAAATGGCTCGTTATGAGCTGTTTTTGCCCAGAGCATATAGCACGGTTCGTAAGACGGTCGACAAGGCTTTTGCGAGCGAAAATATTCGCTATAAAGTTAAAGGCGAAATTGAATCGCATGTGACTTTGAACTCTGTGCTTAGCGCAGGCTTAGGTTGTTCGATTCTTCCTGCGTCAGCTGCCAAAGCTCTTAGTCAACAGACAGCTGTGTGGATAGCTAAAATCAAGAGCCCAGTTGCTCAGAACTCGTTGTCTTTTTGCACTTGTGAACATTTACCGTTATCTCAGCCTGCTGAGGTGGTGAAATCAATCCTGTTGTCGTTAATCGCTCATGACCGCCAGAAGAGCGAGGTTAAAAAAGCGGTTTTAGTGAGCTAAATTATGGCAATAAATGTCGGCAGTTGTGCTTAATTTGATAAACATGGTGTACATCTAATGATGTGTTTTATCTTTATTTAGAACTTGTGTGATGAGTGTTATTTACTAACCGCGTGAATAATTACCGCCTTTTATGAAGCCCCTTTTGGTGTTCCATTTTTTAATATTTCTTCCCATCAGTTTTTCTTATACCTACAGAATTATTCCCTATTGGATCAATCCATCTTGGCATGCCTAACATGAATTCGGGTCGCAGATCGTATCCAGCGATGACTCAGTCGATGAAGTCGTTATTTGTTCGCTGAGAAGGAGCGATTGTGCGAGTTGAATAATACTAGTATGGAAGATAGGCACGGTTATCACCGGCTTATTTTTACAGGATTTTTATGGGTTTTATTGCGGATCGAATTGCGAATGTCCCTGTTTCAGCATCGGTGGCCATGACCGAGAAAGCACGACTGATGCGTGCTGAGGGAATTGATATGGTGGCGTTGTCTACTGGTGAGCCAGATTTTGCAACACCTGCGCACGCGATTGAAGCGGCTCATATCGCAGCGCTTGCCGGCGATACTCACTATCCCCCGACCGATGGCAAACCAGAATTAAAAAAGGCGATTCAAGCCAAGCTGTTACGCGATAACCACCTTGATTATGAGCTAGATGAAATTACCACCGCAGGTGGGGCCAAACAGGTGATTTTTAACACCATGATGGCAACGCTAAATGTTGGGGATGAGGTCTTAATTCCAACGCCATCGTGGATTAGTTATGCCGACATTGTGCGCTCAGCGGGGGGCACGCCTGTGCCACTGCCTTGCTTTGAAGAAGCCGGATTTATTGTGCAGCCCGCTGATATTCGTGCGTCGATAAGCGAAAAGACCAAATGGTTATTTCTTAATTTTCCGAATAATCCAACGGGTGCATTAGCCAATGCGCAAGAGCTTAGTGCTATTGCCCAGGTGTTAGCTGATTTTCCCAACGTCTGGGTGCTTTCAGATGACATCTATGAATATCTCGTTTACGACGATGAAAAATTTCTTACCTTGGCGCAAGTTGCGCCGGCTCTTAAATCTCGCACGTTGATTGTTAATGGTGTCTCCAAAGCTTATGCCATGACCGGGTGGCGTTTAGGTTATTGCGCCGGTCCTAAAGCGTTGATTAGCGCTATCAATGTGATCAACTCCCAAAACGGCAGTGGCGTCGCAACTCTCTCGCAAGCTGCTGCTGTTGCAGCTCTTAATGGACCGATGGATTGGGTCGAAAAGTGTATCGCAACGTATCAACAGCGACGCGATTACGTATTGAGCCGATTGCAGCAAATTGAAGGGGTGCACTGCATTACGCCAAAGGGCGCTTTTTATCTTTTTATTCATATTGGCGCGTACATCGGGCGAACCAGTGCCGGAGGCCGACTGCTCGATAGCGATAGCGCTTTTGTGATGGCGCTGATGCAAGAGCAACACGTCACCTCAGTTGCAGGCAGCGCTTATCAAATGAGCCCTTACATGCGTATTTCTTATGCCACCAGTTTAGCTTCGCTTGAGAAGGGATGCGAAAGGTTAGAAGCCTTTTGCAAAGGTTGTAACTAACTGAATTAATTTATAAATGGCGAGCTTTTTAAGCTCTGCGGTCATCATCATGAAAGAGGAATCTATGGAAAAGAAATCCCTGCTGTTTTTGCAGTGTGGAACACAAGAGCACGGTGTCTCTCATCTAGAACAGCGATTTGAGAGCTATGGATTGGCGGTGGATCATTATTGGGCCTACCAAAATCAGTTCCCCGAATCACTCAGTCAATATAGCGGCATTTTTATCTCCGGTAGCCCGCATGGGGCATACGAAGATATTCCGTTTATCAATCATCTGCATACGTTTTTAGCTGATGCGGCGAGCCAAGATATTCCTATGCTCGGCGTCTGTTTCGGCAGCCAGATTTTAGCATCTGCACTGTGTGGTCGTGATCAGGTCTTTATTCGCACTCCTTGTGAGGTGGCTTATAAGGCGCTGCCAACTACGGCGGCCTGCAAACAGGATCTCATCGCCAAGGATCTCACAAGCAGCGTGTCCATGTTCGTTTGGCATAACGATGAAGTGAAAGCGGGACATCCGGATATGGTCATACTCGCTGACAGCGATGTCTGCGCCAATCACATATGGCGTTTTCGCGACCAAAAAATTTGGGGCATCCAAGGACACCCTGAAATTAGCCGAGAACAGGCATTGCAATGGTTTGAAATCAACCGTGAACGACTCACCACTGATGGTGCAGATATCGAGGCGCTTAAACGTGATGCTCATGATGCGCCCGAAGCAAAAACGCTACTTAAGAATTTCGCCGACGTTTGTCTGGCTTAACTGTTTGTGTCGCATTGTGGCTTTAAAGCTTTTGTGACATCGCAATTGATATTTTAAATAAATATAAGGAATCACCTAATGAAGAAATGGAGCCTGTTACTGTTAACAATGGCCATGAGTTCATCTGCATTTGCTGGTGAATTGGTTTTTTCTAGCTGGGGCGGCGCATATCAGGATGCGATTCGCCATGCCTGGTTAACCCCTTTTTCCAAAGAAACTGGTATTGAGATCACCGAAGATACTGATCCGCAAATTGCCAAAATCAAAGCGATGGAAGATACCAACTCGATGGTTTGGGATGTGGTCAGTGGCGGCGGTGTCGGTATGATCCGCGGTGAAAAAATGGGGCTGTTTGAAAAAATCACTCCGGACATGGTGGATGAATCCGACATCATGAAACCAGCCCGTTCTGATTATGGTATTCCCTCAGAGATTTACAGCAACCTTGTTGCCTACTCAACAAAAGCATTTCCTAAAGGTAAACCACACCCTGTCACCTTTGCTGATTTTTGGAATGTGAAAAAATTCCCAGGCAAACGTACTTTACCGAATAAACCTGAAACTGTACTCGAAGCGGCGCTAATGGCTGACGGCGTACCTGTGAATAAAGTTTACGATGTTTTATCGACTAAAAAAGGGCTCGATCGCGCCTTTAACAAGGTGAAAGAGCTGTTGCCTTATGTCTCTGTTTTTTGGTCTAGCAGTGCCCAACCGGTACAGATGCTTGGTTCTGGTGAAGTGGTGATGGCCTTTGGTTCCAATGGTCGTTTTCAAAACGGTATCGATAACGGGTTGCCGATTAAAATGTCGTGGGCCAATCAAGTCCCTCAGGTCGGTTATATGATGATCCCTAAAGGTGCACCGGATAAAGCCGAAGCTCTGAAATTTTTCAATTATGTCGCTAAAGCAAAAAATAATGCTCGTTTAAGTGAATATGTTTCTTATGGTCCAGTGACCAATGGCGCATGGGATTATATCGATGAGAAACGTGCATCTCGCCTGCCATCAGCGCCAAAACATATGAAGAATGCTGTGTTTATCGACACTAAATGGTGGAGTGAACACAGTAAATCTGTGACTGAACGCTATCTGAAGCTGATTCAAGGATAAGGGGATAATTATGATGATCTACGAACCTTGGTTTAGCGTCAACGAATATGAAGCGCGAGTAGCCCATGTGCGTTCCCAATTAGCTGAACATAACTGCCAGGCATTAATCGCATTTTTGCCAGAAACGGTAACCTACCTGACAGGCTTCTTCACTCGCGGATATAGCTCGTTTCAGTGTGTGATTATTCCACTTGAAGGCGAGCCGATGCTGGTATGCCGTGATGTGGAATCTTTTTATGTTGATGCCACCTCGATATATAAACGCCGGGCGCTATGGAGCGATTCTGATAATCCAGTATCGGTTGCGATTGCGGCTATCAAAGAAGTGGTCGGGGATAAAGGCAATATTGGTATCGATATGTTGGCGTGGTCACTAAGTTATGGTCGTTTCCACGCGATTGAACAGCAGTTACCCGCTCTTAACTGGTGTGACTTCAGTGGTATTTTAGAGCGCCAGCGATTTATTAAATCAGCCGCTGAAATCGACCTGATGCGCGCTGCGGCCAAAACTGCCGAAGCAGGGATGTATGCGGGCATTAAAAATACCGGTGTTGGCGTCACCGAACGCGAATTAGCCGCTGAGATCTGTTCGGCAATGATCAAAGCCGGTAGTGATTTGCCAGGCCCTGGCGTGCTTTCTTCTGGCGAGCGAGCTTTTCATTTGCACGGAGGTTACTCAGATCGCGTATTGCAAGCTGGGGATATCGTCCAGCTCGAGGTCACTCCGAATGTTAAACATTATCACGCGCGGTTTATGCGGCCGATTAAAGTGCAGCACGCTAGTGATGAAGATTTGCGCACTGTAGAGCAATTGATCGAGATTCAAAACCAAGCTTTGGCCGAAGTTCGCCCCGGTGTAAAGGCAACGATTCCGGATGCCATCTATCGTGATGGTGCATTAAGTCAAGGTCTAAGGGATCACTATTCCAATAAAACCTTTTATTCCATTGGGTTATTGCTGCAACCTAATGGCGGCGAATCGTTGCAGGCTGAACCGTGTTCTGACTGGTGTTTTGAAGTGGGCATGACCTTCCACACCTATATTTTGGCCAAAGGGTTTGGGATGTCAGAGAGCATTGTTATCACTGAACAGGGTTATGAACGCCTGACGAATTTCTCGCGGCAACTGTTTGTGAGCAGCTTATGATGGCCTCCAGTCGCGAACTTAAATTAGTCCGATTTTGGCCGTTATCGATGGGGAAAAACCGCAATGGGTGGCTGTTAATCTTACCGCTACTGCTATTTTTGGTTGTCTTTTTCCTCTATCCCGTTTGCGGATTGTTGATGAATGCGTTTGGTGATGGGCATTTCACCTTGAGTCATTTTGCTCGCATCTTTCGCGTTTCAGTCTATCGGGATGTGATGCTCAATACGTTGAGTATTTCACTGATGGTGACGGTTTTGTGTGTCGTTCTTAGTTATCCAATCGCCTATACGATGGCGACGGTTTCTGGGCGAACTCGCAAACTGCTGTTTATTGTGATCCTCTTGCCGTTCTGGACCAGTTCGCTGGTTCGCACCACGGCTTGGATCATTTTGCTGCAGCGAAATGGTGTGCTTAATACGTTGCTCACTGAGACGGGCTTTATCAGCCATCCCATCGACTTTGTTTACAATCTCTCTGGGGTGCTGATTGGCATGACTCATGTGCTGATGCCATTTGTTGTGCTGCCGTTGTATGCGTCGTTTCGCTCACTAGATACTTCGGTGATTCGAGCCGCGCAAGGTTTGGGCGCATCGCCACTGACTATCTTTCGCAAAATTATTCTACCGCTCACCTCTTCAGGGGTACTTGCTGGTGGCTTAATTGTGTTTATGAATTCAGTGGGCTATTACATTACGCCAGCGCTGATGGGCGGCGTGAAGCAGACCATGATTGCGCAGCTAATTGTGGACAATATCACGCAAGAGTTGAACTGGGGCTTTGCCGCAGCGTTGTCTGTCATGCTGCTGGCGATTGTCATCAGTTTGTTTGTCCTATTTCAGCGCTGTTTCGGCCTCGAGAGATTGATGACTGGCAGTGGTAGCAAATCACAAGAAAGCTTTCATATCGGGGACAAACGCTCGTTTGGCGGTAAATTAGCGCTCTGGAGTACCATTCCGATTGGCATATTTCTAATTGCTCCGGTGGTGATTGTTTTTCCAATGAGTATGGGATCGTCTCCGTTTTTGACTTTCCCTCCCACCCATTTGGGCTTTCACTGGTATCAGAACTTTTTTGAAGCCTCCAAGTGGATGAAAGCTCTCTTTGAGTCCATCAAAGTTGCTTTGGTAACGGTTGTGTTTGCCACACTGATTGGCACCTTGGCGGCGGTGGGGATTTTCCGCGTGCAACGTGGCGCTCGTAAGTTCCTAGAAACGCTGTTTATTCTGCCGATGGTCGTGCCGATTATCATTCTCTCTATTGGACTGTACTACTTTCTGGTTCCTTATGGATTAGTCAGCACGATCTGGGGATTGGTTATTGGCCACACCATTTTGGCCTCACCTTATGTGTTTATCACGGTGAGAGCATCGTTGGTCAGCTTTGACCGCAATTTGGAGTACGCAGCGCGTGGGCTAGGTGCATCGTGGTGGACCTTTTCTCGCCGAGTGCTGTTGCCTTCGATTGTGCCAGGAATTATTGGCGGCGCGGTATTTGCCTTTATCACCTCATTTGATGATCTCGTTGTTGCTTTGTTTATGACAAATGTTCGCTCCAGAACTTTGCCAAAGCTGATGTATGAAGGGGTCGCCCATGAAATTGATCCAACCATCATCGCTGCATCAGGAGTGATTATTCTCGTGACCATCGTTGTACTTGTCGTAAATATGCTGATTTCAGGGAGGAATAGACATGGGTGAAATGATTGGAAAACCTGTGGTGATTCGTCATCTCAAGAAAAAATATGATGCGGTGGAAGCACTGGCTTCGATTAATTTGAATATTAATCCGGGGGAGTTTTGCACCCTACTTGGCGCCTCGGGCTCTGGTAAAAGTACTTTGCTCAAATGCTTGGCCGGTTTTGAGCAGAGCGACAGTGGCACCATCTTGGTCGATGGCAAAGATATTGAACCAGTTTCGATTGCCAAACGTAATATCGGCATGGTTTTTCAAAACTATGCGCTGTTTCCACATATGACGGTGCTTGAAAATGTGGCCTTTGGTTTAGAAATGCGCAAGTTCAGCAAAGTGGAAATTGCTCGAAAAGTGCAATCTGCATTGGCTTTAGTTGAGCTGAGCGATTACCAGTCGCGCTTACCTTCGGCATTGTCTGGAGGACAGCAGCAACGCGTCGCTTTGGCCAGAGCCTTGGTGATTGAGCCTGACATTTTGCTGATGGATGAACCATTGGGCGCATTGGATAAGAACCTGCGCAAATCGATTCAGTTTCAGCTTAAGGAGTTACATCAAAAAACCGGTATTACGGTTATCTATGTAACGCATGACCAAGAAGAAGCGCTGTTTCTCTCCGATAAAATTGCCCTGATGCATCGCGGCAAAATTGAGCAGTTCGGAACTCCCGAAGAGTTATATCTGAGTCCGTCCAATAGCTTTGTCGCCGATTTTTTAGGGGAGTGCAATTTTATCCCCCATGGCGAGGAAACCTTAGCTGTGCGACCAGAAAACATCGTACTGGAGCCGATGCTCGATGATGCGGCTGGTTACAAATTTGATGCAACGGTTAAGAGCCTTATTTTTACCGGCAGTAATTACCGTTTGCTGATGGATGTGGATGGTACGGAAGTGTCCGCATTTTGTGCCAATAACGCCGTATCTGTTAAACCTGGTGAGTCAATCCGGTTCGGATTTGAGAAACAAAATGTGATGGAGCTGTATGCATCATGATACCAAATAAATTAAAGGTCGATGAACAAAGCCAAGGCGTCTTTGTCATCGCTGTAACTCCGTTTACAACCCAAGGCAAAATTGATGAGCAAAGCCTAGCGCAGCTTGTCGATTTCTATCTCAAAGTCGGTGTTACAGGCATCACGCTGTTGGGAATGATGGGAGAGGCGCCCAAATTAACAGCCGATGAAGCAGCGCATGTTGTCGCACTGGTAAGCCGGCAAGTCGCTGGGCGCATTCCAATTGTTGTTGGGGTTTCATCCCCTGGGCTTGCGCCGATGGGCGAGTTGGCTCGCAATGTGATGGCTCTTGGTGCAAGTGCGGTGATGGTTGCGCCACCATCGACATTAAGAACCAACGAGCAGATCTTACGATACTATCAAAATGTTGCTGATGAGCTCGGTGATATCCCCTTTGTGTTGCAAGATTTCCCGCTATCAACCAACGTTCAGATTAGCCAGCAGGTACTCGCTGAGATCATTAATCAGATCCCAACCTGCGTCATGCTTAAACATGAGGACTGGCCTGGTCTTGAAAAAATTAGTTATATCCGTGAGCAATGTCGTCCTATCTCAATTTTGTGTGGCAATGGCGGATTGTTCCTTCCTGAAGAGATGGGCCGTGGTGCCAATGGCGCAATGACTGGGTTTGGTTTTCCCGAAATGATGGTCGATGTTTATCAAGCTTGTATCGATGGTCAACGCTACCGAGCGCAAGATCTATTTGATGCCTATTTGCCACTGGTGCGCTATGAGCAACAGCCTGGGCTGGGTTTGGCTATTCGCAAGTGGATCTTATTTCAGCGCGGCGTGATAGCAACACCAACCATGCGTCATCCATTCTCTGAATTAACAGCACAAGCTAAGGCTGAAATTGACTATTTGATGCAACGGCAAACTAAAAAATTAGAGGAAATGAATTAACTATGGATTTAGCTCTTAGTCATAAACGAGCGCTTGTGATTGGTGCCAGTCGAGGACTTGGCAATGCAATTGCCCGTTCTTTATTAGCTGAAGGTGTCACTGTGTATGCAGGCGTTAGAAACGTTGATGCGTTGCTCTCAACTATTAACGAGTTGCCTGAATCTCATCGAGGCCAATTAATTCCTCTGCAACTGGATTTAGCGAGTCTTGATTCAATTGAATCGGCTCTGGCTGAAATTGAAAAATCAGGCGGCGTTGATGTTTTAATTGGCAACTGTGGTGGACCACCTCCGGCAACAGCATCACAGAGTAAACATTCCGATTGGCTCTCTCATTTTGAAATGATGGCGGCGAACCTGTTTTTGATTACTCAACGCTGTTTGCCTCATATGCAGCGCAATCAGTGGGGCCGAGTGGTATACATTACGTCCTCAGGAGTGGAGCAGCCTATTGCTCATTTAGCGTTGTCTAACGGTATTCGCTCTGCTGTGGTGGGCTGGGCCAAATCTTTATCACTGGAAGTTGCAAAAGATGGCATTTGCGTCAATTGTGTTCTGCCGGGGCGCATTCATACCCAAAGGGTAGACCAGCTTGATGCCGCAGCAGCTGAGCGTCAGGGCAAAACTGTTGAGCAAATCAGCAGTGCATCTAAAGCGACGATTCCAGCTGGGCGTTATGGCAAACCTTCGGAATTTGCAGATGTGGTCACGTTTCTCTGTAGTCAACAGGCGGCCTATATCACGGGCTCTAAAGTGCGAGTCGATGGTGGTTCCATTAAAAGTATTTAGTTGCTCGATTAGATAGATGCGTGAAACAACAAGATAAAGCTAATGAGTTTTCATTAGCTTTTTTTGTCTCTCATTGGCACAAGCTACCCGTATTATGGAACTGTCAGCAAATCAGACAGAGTCAATGATTTCTTTATAATGAATTGATAAGCTGCATAATATAGTTATAGTTACCTATCTATTTAACGCGAGTAATAGGTGATTATGAATCCTTTAACACGAGATCAGGCATCTAAGCTGATTATTGAGCACGGTTTAGCACAGTTTTTCATTGAGGTCATTCATGAGAAGGTTGTCGACCCGGTCGATCTCTATTTTGCTTGTTCACCGCTTTATTACATGTCAGCCAATGAGCAGTCCGCTTATAAATTGGGCAATGTTATCCCGCTATGGGCATCACATGATGGCGATATTAATTACGCCTATGATATTGAACATGACGATTTCATCTTGTTTTACTTAGAGAACGGTGCTGTCGAGAAGCGTTATAACTATCAACAATTGATGAAAGAGCAACTGCAGTTCGTGATAGAAAGTGAGTGTGATGACGAGCTCATAAGTGCCGAAGAATATTCAACCATTCAGTTGATTTTTTCAGGACTAAAACTCCCTTGCCTAGATGAGTGGATCCAACAGATTCAGGATTAATTTTTACGACGTTACATCTAATAATTAAATAGCTTTTAGAAATAACATGATTTGATTTAGTGCAAAATATCCTTTTGTCTATATAAATAATGTTAACTCTATTTCATTTTTTTGAAATTAAAATCATTATTTAAAACGGCAGGGTTGTTTATATTAAAAGCCGCATTCTATTAGTTTATAACCTTATACCTTCATTAATCGCATTAAAAGTAGTTTATATAATAAATACTTTATTTGTTTTATAACTGCATGAAAAAATTGATATAAATCAATCTCATCATGACTTCGGGGCGTAGCATTTATACAATAATAAAATTTCAAATCTAGCCTAAATAATAGGTTTTATATTTAATTCATTTTGAGCAAATAAAGGATATATGATGAAAGGAATTAAAGATAAAGTTGTTTTAATTACCGGTTCTGCGGATGGTATTGGTGCTGCGGCAGCGAAACGTTTTTATGATGAAGGTGCGAATCTGGTATTAGCTGATCTGGATGAAAAACGTCTGCTAAATACTGCAAAACAATTCGAACCATCACGAATTTGTGTCCAACTTGTTGATATTTCTGATCCTAAACAGGTTCAGGATTTGGTCAAAAAAGCAGTCAGCGAATTTGGTAAGTTAGATGTACTGATTAATAATGCCGGTGTTCATGTCCCTGGTAGCGTTGTTGATTGCAGTGTTGAGGATTGGCAGAAAATCCGAGCAGTCGATATTGATGGCGTTGTTTATTGCGCTAAATTTGCGCTGCCTGAACTAATTAAAACCAAAGGTTGTATCGTCAATACTGCGTCTGTTTCTGGGCTAGGTGGCGACTGGGGAGCAGCATTTTATTGCGCCGCTAAAGGTGCTGTTGTCAACTTAACTCGGGCAATGGCGTTAGATCATGGCTTGGATGGCGTTCGCATTAATGCTGTTTGTCCAAGTTTGGTTAAAACTAAAATGACCAATGGCTGGCCTGATGATGTTCGTGCCAAATTTAATGAACGAATTGCTCTTGGGCGTGCCGCAGAACCTTCTGAAGTTGCAGCGGTAATGGCTTTTCTGGCCAGTGATGACGCTTCGTTTATCAACGGCGTTAATCTGCCAGTAGATGGTGGTGCAACGGCATCTGATGGACAACCTAAAATTGTTTAATGGTTAAGGGCTGTTGACCTTTTGTGATTATTTTTGCAGCCATCTGAGGCGGATATAGGCAAGACAAACGTTTTGCTGGATTCTGTACAAAGAACATTTAACGCTGAATAAATCAGCCTCAGATGCTGCCCTTCGGGTTCATTTAAACGCATCCTGAACTTTGTTGCACCCTGCTTGCTTAACTCATTAGGCTGCTATATTGCAGCCTTATTTAAATTTTTAATATGAGTCATCGCCACTGATGAATTTAATCTCGCTTAGCTTTATATTATCCCTATAAAATAGGGGTGAAATTATCAAATATAATTAATTACACTTCTTATCTATAAAATCACCTTATCCTATAAATTATCTATGAAATCATTCATTTTTGTTGATAAATGGCAGCTATCTTTGCTAACTAAAAAATAATTAAGTGATATTCATCATATATTTATTACGGTTATCAAAAACTTATCCTTTAATTTCACCTCTGACCACTAAAATAGCAAAAATAAGCGTTTCGACAGCGCGTTATCTGAGCTTTGTTCTATATTTTTTTTAAGGCTCGTCATTGATACATCGACGTATTGATTAGTTGGGTAAGGAAACAATTGATGAAGTTAAAATCTATTCAAGGAAAGATAGCGGTTGTCGCAGGATTGTGTCTGTTAGTAACCGCAGGTTTGCTCGTTGGCTACAGTGTTTTTTCAGCGGTGAAAACCCAAGAGCTGGTTTCAAGTCGGGTGAGCACGTTGGTTGAAAAAAGTACGCTAGATGAGCTTAAAAGTACAGCCACTGCTTATGGACATGCAATTAGTCGGCGCTTAGAACCAGGGCTTTTAACTGCTCAAACAATGGCCAAAGAGATGTCGGCTGACAAAAGCTTTGAGCAATCCGGGCCTCAAGAGTTCTCACGAGCAGAATTTAACTATGTACTGCGCAATTTGCTAGAAGCGCATCCGGATCTCAACGGCGTTTATAGTGCCTGGGAGCCAGATGCTTTTGACGGTAAAGATAGTGACAATCGCAATGACTCGATGGGAAATAATCTGCAAACGGGTCGTTTTACGCCATATTGGACGCGTGATGGCCAAGGCAATATTAATGTGCAGGCTTTGGTTGAATATGACTCCGATGCCAAACACCCAAATGGCGTGGCCAAAGGGGGTTGGTATATTCAGCCCAAACTTACCCATAAACCAGCTGTGACAGCGCCGCTTCCTTATGTGGTACAAGGCAAAGATGTTTGGCTGGCAACTTTATCGGCACCCGTTTTGGTTAACGGTAAATTCTTAGGGGTCATCGGTACCGATTATAATCTGCAATTTATTCAGTCACTGAGTAAACAGGTCGCTGCCAAACTCTATAATGGCCAGGCCGAGGTCAGTATTGTGACCAGTCAAGGGCTGGTGATAGCCGATAGTGAAAAACCCGAGACCATTGGTGGGTCAATGCAGGCGCTGTTTGGAGCTCAATATCAGCGCTTTTTCGACACGGTCAAAGCGGGCAAAGTTGCCATTTTTAGCCAGAGCGATAAAAAGAAAATAGAAGTTTTCTCTCCTATTACTCTTGGAACATCGGATAGCCTGTGGGCGATTATTATTCGTGTGGATCGAAGTGTGGTTTTAGCCAATGTCACTGAGCTAAGCGGGCAAATGGCCAAAGCTGCAGATAGCGATATGATCTGGCAGATTATTATTGGCTTGGTTGTTTCTATCTTGGCTTTGGGCGCTTTAATTTGGATGGCTCGGAGTCTGTCACAGCCAATTTTGCGTGCGGTCAGGATGGCAAAAACGATTTCCAAAGGTGATTTTTCTCAGCGGCTTAACTACCACAGCCATGATGAAATTGGCCAGCTTGCTGAAGCTTTAGATAATATGGCGGATAGCTTGCAGCAACATGTGATAGTGGCTGAGAAAATCTCGCAGGGCGATCTAACGCAGACGGTCGAGCTTGCATCTGAACACGATCAACTCGGCAAAGCACTTTCGCAGATGGTGAGTGATTTGAACCGTTTGGTGGGTGAAATTAAACAGCGCTCTGAATTTATCGGCTCTAATGCTATGGAAGTAGCTGACCTTAGCCATGACCTTGCCAGCGGTGCGACTGAATCGGCTGCTGCCGTTACGCAGATAAGTGCAACTATTAGCCAGATAGCCCAGCAAGTGCGGCAAAGCTCGGTCAATGCCGATAAAGCAAGCCAGCTCTCTCAACAATCGATGGACTCGGCCACGCAGGGCAATGAGTTGATGAATGAGCTGCAACAAGCGATGCAAGAGATAGAAAGCTCAGGCAAAGATATCAACGATATTATTCGCACCATTGAATCGATAGCCGAACAGACCAACTTGCTTGCCCTGAATGCTGCGATTGAAGCGGCTCGTGCCGGTGAGCAGGGCCGGGGTTTTGCGGTGGTCGCGGATGAAGTTCGCCAGCTCGCGGCAAGAAGTGCCGAAGCAGTGCAGCAGACATCCTCACTGATTGATGCCTCAGCGCTGCGCACTCAGCGCGGGATTGAGCTTTCACAGCAAACGGCGCAGTCGTTGCATTCAATTGTGGACAAAGCCAGTGAATCGGCCACTTTGGTCAATGAAATTGCCATTGCTGCCAATGAGCAGGCGCAAGGCTCTGATCAAGTCAGCGAAGGGATCCATCAGATTGATGAGGTCACTCAGCAAAATAGCAATAACTCAGAGCGCTGTGCTGAATCGTCAAATCGTCTGTCAGAAGCATCTGAACAGTTAAGCGTTTTGATTGCGCAGTTTAAATTGAAAAAATAGTGGTTAGGGCCGATTTATTCGGCCCTTTTCGTTATTGGGTCGCCGCATTCGCTGGGATGGAATGCGTTAGCTTGTTAAGCGTTTTTACGTAGATAGCGTAAGCTGCAATTCCTGCGAGTAAATTACCGACCAGCGCGCCAAAAAAGGCTCCATACAACTCACCCAGATACGCGCCCACCCACAGACACGGCAGATAGAAGACAAACAACCGCAGTATCGAAATGATCAGCGCCACATATGATTTACCCAGAGCATTGGCAACTGACACCATGATCATACAGGTGCCGAGCAAACCAAAGCTAAACGGCACGATTAACAGATAGTTATGCAAAATCTGCGCGACAGTTTCAGCGCTTGTCATCACCTGAGTTAAGAGCGGCGCGATGGCAAAAGTGATCAGCGCTATCAGCAGTTGAAATCCCAGTACGAAAATGACGGCACAATGAACCAAAGCGCGGATATCTGCTATTTTACGTTGTCCGAGCAAACGCGAGACAAATGGTGGCAGCGACATGGTGAGCGCCAAAATTGCTACAATAGAAAATAGCTCATAGCGAGCACCTAGTGCCCATGCGGCAACCGCTGCAGTGCCATAAGAGGCCAGCAATTTAGTCGCCAGCATTGACGATATTGATGGCATCAATTGGCTTAGCATAGCCGGGCCCATGATATGTAAAATATCGAGTAAACTGCGTTTGATATTTAGATCGTGCCAATCAAACAATACCCAATGTTGAGCCAATATTTTGGGAGCAACAATGGCAATTCCAATCGCAAAAGCGATGATGGTAGCGATGGCTGCGCCGTTAATGCCCAGATGAAATACGAAGATAAACAGCGGATCTAATGCCAGATTTAATAAGCTGGTTAATACCATCACCAGACCGGGTAACTTCGTGTTCCCATTGGCTCGGCTCACGCTGTAGAGAAAATAGATAAAGGCGCTAAGCCAGACACTGCCAAGCCACCAAAGCCAGTAGCTATCGACGATACTTTCGACCGAATGGTCTGCTCCAAGGAGCGGTAAAATCACACCTCGAAGAAAGTAAATCACCACACAAATCAGCGCCATTCCCGCGCCGCCCATGGTGACAATCAATGCTCCGAGTTGCTTGGCATAACGCTGTTGATGGGCGCCTAATGCTTTGGCAATGACAGCCGTTGTAGCAATCCCAAGCCCTACTTGTAAGCCAATCATCACCATTTGCACAGGCATGGTAAAACCTTGAACCGCTAGCGGAACAACGCCAAGCTGACCAATAAAAGCACTGTCTATCAGCTGGAAGCTCATCAGTGCGAGTACGCCGAAGATCATCGGCCAGGTCATGCGGTAAAGCTGTTTCGCTAAATGATTCATTCTAGATTGTGTCTCTATCTTTAAATTCATTAAGTTGTGAAATTTTGAACTGAGAAGTGCGTGTTCGGTGCGGATTGATATTCATCTATACAATAAAGCACCAGATTGAGTGAATATCTATCGGTCCATCATTGTTGAATGCGCGGTATCATACATGGATTATCAGTTTGGATAAACACCCTCAGAATGTTCGGTTTACACATAAATTGAAGTGACTGATGCAGCGACAGTTTTAGTCATCTAACCGTATTGTGTTTTAGACATAAAAAAATCCGACATCATAAGCTGATATCGGATTTAACATATTAAGTTTAAAAAGCGTTAGATATCCATCGCAGCGTGGTGACCTTGGTAAACAGCGGTGGTAATGGTTGAGACTTTCACACAATCACCAATTTGGGACACGAGCGGTGCGCTGTCCCATAACTCATCGACTGCGCTACGCCGTGAGCGCTGGCCCAGTGCGCAGATAATCTGCTCACCAGTTAAATCGACTACATTTCCTTGCTCATCTTCACAACGAATACCGTGTGCTGAGATCTCAACTGCTTTGTGATCTTTAAGCACTTCGATTTTCTGGCGCTCAATTTCAGCTAAAAGCAGCGGCCGATGACGAATATTCGCATCAGGAGAGAGCTCATCATTCATCTCTACAAGTTTCACATGTTTATGTTTTCTTGCCAGATGAATAGCCGCTTCACAGCCAGCGAGGCCACCACCGAGTACGATGATGTCATTGCCTAATTCATCTTGATTGTGATGATGAAGGTCGGTGATTTGAATCACGTTGTCACCATCAATGCCTTTAATCGGTGGCACAAATGGCGCAGAGCCAACAGCGATGATAATTACATCGGCACCAACGGCATCGGCGTATGCTTTATCAACACGAGTATTGAGGCGGATTTCAACGCCTGCTTCTTGGCATAATTTGCCAAGCGTAATACCCAGCTGATACATCTCTTGTTTAAATGAAATCGCTTGTTCACCAACTAAAATGCCACCCACTTCATTGTGTTGTTCGCACAGAATTACTTGATGGCCTCGTTTGGCTGCGGTCAGAGCTGCGCGAAGTCCACCCGGGCCTGCACCGACAACCAGTACTTTTTTACTCTGGGCTGCTGGCAAAATTTCCATGCCATCTAATTCTCGGCCAATGATCGGGTTAACAGTGCAGCGGCGAGTTGAAGTTGTGGCACGCTCAGCCATACAGGTGTAGCAACGTAAACAGCGAACGATGTGATCGTCCTGATTGAGCATCACTTTTTTCGGCAGTTCAGGGTCGGCTAAAAGTGCCCGAGCCATTTCAACAATGTCCGCTTTGCCTGATGCGATAATCTCTTCCATCTGCGCGGGATCGTTTAATCCGCCAATGGTCGCAACTGGCACACTGACATGTTTTTTAATCTCAGCGGCTAGATAGACGTTGCTGCCGTGTGGTAAGAACATGGATGGGTGAGTGACCCCAAAACCGCGTTGATAGGTCCCCGCGGATACATGCAAAAGGTCGATGCGACTTTCAAGCAGTTTGGCAATTTCTACCCCTTCGTTTAAATCGTATCCGCCATCAAAAAGCTCCGAACCACTTAAGCGAAATTCAATTGGGAAACCAGGGCCAACGGCTTTGCGCACACTGTCGAGAACTTCTTGGGCAAAACGAACACGGTTTTCTAAGCTGCCGCCATAACGGTCAGTTCGTTTATTAAAGTAAGGGGATAAGAACTGGTTGACGAGCCAGCCATGGCCACCGTGGACCATGACCATCTCAAATCCCGCTTTTTTCGCAAGTGCTGCTTTTTCACCATAAGCCGCTACGATTTCAGAAATCAGCTCTTCGGTTAGTTGGTGAACTGCTCGGCCATCAGCGCGCACCGTTTCGCTAGGTCCCCACTGGTATAGGCCATCTTTTTTATCTTTGTCGGTGAGATAAGTTCCGGCGTATTGTCCTGAGTGTGAAAGCTCGACGCTGGCAATTGCACCATGGCGACGAATCGCATCGGCGGTGTAAGTGAAACTTGCCAGCGACCCTGGAGTTTGTAAGTCCAGGTGGTACATATGTGAGCCTTCGGTTTTAGGATGAACCACCAACTCACTGACCGTCACATTTGCAACGCCACCTTTGGCCCGATACTCGTAAAAAGCTGTGGACGCTGGACCAATATTGCAGTCAGCAGTGATGTCGGTTCCTCCCATGGGGGCACCAAACATACGGTTACGAAAATAAACGTTACCAATTCGTATTGGGCGGGTGAGGTGAGGATATTTCCTGTTCATAATCTACTTCCAAATTTTTAACAAAAAACTATTGAGTCACCGCGTTACGGTTGGTAACGCGATAAGCAAATGTTGAGAGCAAGCCGACGATGCAAAAGCCGATACCAATTAAGAAAGCACCTTTGTAGCTTGCTGTGGCGTGATAAACATGGCCCATGATGGTTGGTCCGACATAGCCTGCGATAGCAAAGCCGCAGAACATAATGCCGAAGTTCACGCTGTTATTTTTTGCGCCAAATTGATCGGCGGTCAGCCCTGGGAAGACGCCCATGAATGCACCAAAACAGATGCCGATAATCGCGATGCTGATATAGAAGACTTTGGTATCACCAACGCCGGCTCCATAAAGAAGGTACAAACCGATGATGGATAATACGCAGGCCATTGCCAGAGTATTCACGCGGCCAAATTTGTCAGATAAAAATCCTGCAACCACACGGCCCAGCACATTAAATAGCGCCAGTGTTGAAACGGCTGCAGTGGCTTCAAGCGTGCTCATGCCAATCAGTTTTTGGGCCAGAGGAGCCGCCATTGCGATACACATTAATCCAGCAACCGCGCCGCAAGTTAAGAGGATCATCAATAGATAAAATACTGGGGATTTGAGCATCTCTAACCAGTTTTTATCTGCGCCACGATGAGCTGATTGAATGTTATGGGGCTGCCAGCCAGCGGGTTTGAAATCAGCTGGGCATTTGGTAATGAACAGTGCACAAATACAGACAATCAGTAAAAATGCCAGACCAATAATTTTAAATGAAGCGATGACGCCTAGGTTTTCCGTAATGGCTGAAGCAATCGGCGGAATAATCACCGAACTAATGCCAAAGAGTGCGGTTGTTAATCCACCAACCAGGCCTCGTTTATCGGGAAAGAATTTAATGGAGGTGCTGATAGTTGAGCCATAAACCATTCCCAAACCTAAGCCTGTGAGCAGTCCGTATGCCCAGACCAGTTGCGATACAGATGTGGCAAAACCGCACAAAATCATGCCGCCACCGAACATCAGTCCGCCAACAAAAATTACGACTTTCGGGCCAAAGGCATCATTAATTTTGCCGCCGGTGATCATCGTAATTGGGCCAACTGAGTTACAAACAATAAATACAATCGCTAAGTCAGATGCGCTAATGGCAGTGCCATTAAGCTGCTGTAAGTAATGCGCCATTGGCGCGGCAAACACGCTCCAGGCATACATTGAGCCGATGCATAAATTGATAAAGCAGCAGGCGAGTAAGACCAGCCAGCGTTTTTTTGAATAGTCCATATTGCTCCCAAAAATTTAATTAAATATAAAACTGTTCATTGAAATTATGCTTTTCAAATATATGTAAATGTTGACATGTTTTAGTTGTCATATTCTTTGTCTCAAATCATGTTCACTGTTGGTATCTTTTTAGGCGTGATATTCTCAATAAAAATTTGTGACAGAATCGATATGGCTACACGTGTTCTTAAATATGCAATTTTGGGGTTATTAAGCCGACGTCCGATGACGGGCTATGATTTGTGGAAGGAATTTGACTATGAATTAGCCGAATTCTGGCACGCTAAACATAGTCAGATCTACACCGAACTGAAAAAGCTTCATGACGAAGGTGATGTTACTTTTGATATTGAAATCAGTGGTGATGTCTTGGAGAAAAAACAGTATCAGCTGACTGAAAAAGGAAAAGAGGAATTTTTAAACTGGCTGGATACTGAAGAGCCGATTGCTCGAACGGCAAAAGATGTGTTTCGAGTCCGAATGTATTTTTGTAACAACTTGCCGCTATCTGAGCGCATTCATCTGCTGGAACACCAAAAAGCCCAGCATGTAAAACGCCTTACCACGCTAAAGACTACCTTTAAACAGTATGAAGGCCAAGACGTACCTGATTATCAAAGTGACCGCTTTGGTGATTTTATTTTGCTTGAAAGCGCTATCATCCGCGAAGAAGGGATTATTAAATGGATGAACCGCTGTATTAATTATTGTCAGGCTGCGAGCAAGCAAGAATAGATTGGCTAGCTAACATGCCGCCAATCGTTTGATTATTGGTTCGATTGAATCTCTTTTGCCTGTTCTGGCTCTTCAATTTGATAAAGTTTTGCATGTTCTTCACAGGGTGTTTCGCAATCGCAAACTCTATCAATCCCAATGCTGGATAATCCCCCGCAGCTGCCTTGGATGGGCTTGCGGTGGGCGAGCACACCAAGCGATAGCAGCAAAGAGATAATTAAAAACAGCGCAAATGCTAACAAGAAAACAGCCATCTTTTCTCCTTAAACCAACTAGAGTGACCTCTTGTTAGAATATGCCGATTGCGCCGTGTTGCCCAGTAAAGCGGGTAAAAAATAGCCCGATTTAATTTCGCTATTTGGCTGATTGGGCCGTCAATTGCACAATTTTTACTATCACATCAACAGCTTTTTGCATCGAGTTAATACTGATACATTCATGGATGCCGTGGAAATTATAGCCCCCAGTGAATATGTTCGGGCACGGCAGTCCCATATAGGATAAGCGCGCGCCATCTGTGCCACCACGAATCGGGGTGATGATTGGCTCAACGCCTGCTTCGTGCATCGCTTGTTTGGCTATCTCGATGATATGCGGGTGCGGGGCTATTTGCTCAGCCATATTGGCGTAGCTATCGGTTATTTCAACTTCCACATGTCCTTTGCTTAAGCGTGCATTTAATGCCTCAACTTGGCTTTTTATAAACGCTTTGCGCCGAGCCATGCCGTCTTTTTCAAAGTCACGCAAAATATAGTGCAGCTGCGTACGAGCAATCCCAGGTTTGATGGTGGTGAGATGATAAAATCCTTCACGGCCTTCGGTGGCTTCTGGCGTTTCATCTTGTGGCATCATCAGTTGGAATTGAGCGGCAATGTTCATTGCGTTGACCAGCGTGTCTTTGGCCGTTCCCGGATGAACGCTGACACCATGGCAAATGACTGTGGCGCTGGAGGCGTTAAAGTTTTCATACTCCAGCTCACCGACTTTGCCACCATCGATGGTGTAAGCCCACTGGGCACCAAATTTTTTCACATCAAATTTATCGGCGCCCCGACCAATCTCTTCATCTGGGGTGATACCAACACAGATATCACCATGTGGAATTTCTGGGTGTTCAATTAAATAAGCCAGCGCGGTAAAAATTTCGGCAATGCCGGCTTTGTCATCGGCACCTAATAGGGTTGTGCCATCTGTGGTAATAAGGTCGTGGCCGATTAAGCCATTTAAAAATGGATATTGGGTTGGGCTTAACTTCTCACCACTTTGCCCCAGAGTAATGTCGCCGCCAGGATAGTTTTCAACGATTTGTGCTTTGACATTGTGGGCTGTTTCATCAAGTGCGGTATCCATATGAGAGATAAAACCGATGGTTGGGACCCCATTGGTATTGCCAGGCAGGCGCGCCATCAGATAGCCATTTTCATCCAGTGAAACATCAGCGAGCCCCATGGCAACAAGCTCATCTTTTAATTGCTGGCCTAAAACTAATTGTCCTGCGGTGCTGGGACATTGTGAGGATTCGTTGTCAGATTGAGTCTCGATGGCAACATAACTTAAAAAGCGTTCAACTAACTTATTCATAGCTCACCTTGAGTGTCTTTGTGGCGCTGAAAAGACGAATGATAAAACATCAGCGACAAGGCTCTATTATCCATGATTTTACCATTAGAACCTACTTTGCTCTTATTGCATTTAGCAGGTGATGGGTAAGCATAAGTAGTGCCTGCGCTCGATAATAATATGATGTAGCGCAATAGAGACTGTAAATAATCTCAATACAAACCAATCAATTAGTAATTGCACAACCCTTTTAAAGATGGTGCTGAGTATTTAAAAAACAGATTGGCGTTTTTCAACCATAACCAATGGATGCTTTAGATTTACGAAATGGTCGTTGAAGATAACCGCTCAAGCTAGCTACAATGTTAAAAGTCTAGACGATTGGTCTAAAATCTTATCGATTCAGCGGGAGTCTCTAATGAGCCAACGTAGTGATATAAATCGTCAGTGGTTACTTGCCTCAAGGCCACATGGTGAACCAAGCCAAGATAATTTCAAATGGGTGGAACAGCCCATCCCCTCGATTGCCCAAGGGCAGGTGTTGTTACGCACTGTGTATTTGTCTTTAGACCCATATATGCGTGGCCGGATGAGTGATGCCGAATCTTATGCTGAACCTGTTGAACTAGGCCAGGTTATGGTCGGTGGCACGGTCAGCCGTGTGGTGCAATCTCTGCATCCTGATTTTGCAATTGGTGATTGGGTATTGAGTTATAACGGTTGGCAAGACTACAGCATCAGTGATGGCACAGGAATTGTTGCTCTTGGGCGCGAACCTAAACAGCTCTCTTATGCCCTTGGAGTGGCGGGAATGCCTGGCTTTACAGCCTACATGGGGCTTACGGATATCGGTCAACCCAAAGCTGGTGAAACGCTCGTAGTGGCCGCTGCCAGTGGTCCTGTCGGTGGCACCGTGGGACAGATTGGTAAGTTAAAAGGTTGCCGTGTCGTTGGTGTTGCTGGTGGCCAGGAAAAATGCGCCCATGTGACAGAGAATTTGGGCTTTGATGTTTGTCTTGATCACCATCAGGATGATTTTGCCGAGCAACTGGCCAAGGCGTGTCCGGATGGCATTGATATCTATTTTGAGAATGTCGGTGGGAAGGTTTTTGATGCGGTGTTGCCGCTATTAAATACCTCGGCACGAATTCCTGTGTGTGGTTTGGTATCGCAATATAACGCAACTGAACTGCCCGATGGACCGGATCGTTTGCCATTATTGGCGGGAACGCTTTTGAAAAAACGCGCCAGAATGCAGGGATTTATTATCTTTAACGATTATGGCGAGCATTTTGGTGAGTTTCGCGAGCAGATGAACAAGTGGTTAGCGCAAGGGCAAATCCATTATAAAGAACAGCGAGTTGAAGGTTTTGAAAATGCACCGAATATGCTCAAAGCGCTGCTACAGGGACGTAATTTCGGTAAGTTGGTAATAGAAGTTGGTCCTAGCGATCTTTAAGTGAATCTTGTCTGAGCTTTTTGCTGCATCACAACTTAATGCGTGTTAAATATTATCTTTTATGTCATTAAGTTGCCATCTGCAGGAATTAACTTACCTGCAGATGGATACTCTAGAGGTGGTTATGCAAAAAAGAGTGCTGGCGGCGTTGTTTTCTGGTTGTTTGCTCACAGCAAGTCATATAGCGATGGCAGCATCTGCCGCGTCTGATAGTTATCCCATTAAACAGCTCGTTTATATCGGCCAGAGCATCTTAGCTAATTCCACCGAGTTTGATCATGTGCCAGTTGGAGGCTTATCTGGAATCGACTATGACAATCAGCATCATCGCTGGTTAATGGTTAGCGATGATAGAGCGGTGAAAGGCCCGGCGCGAGCCTATTGGGCATCGATGAGTGTGACCGATAATAAGGTCGGCGAGATGCACATTACGCAGCAAATTAACTTGAAACAAATGGATGGTTCGCTCTATCCGAATGTGGCGACGTTTATGTTAAAGGGCAAAGGCGCGGTGCCCGATTTAGAATCCATTCGATTAACGCCCGATAAAAAGGCGATTCGTTACACCAGCGAAGGCGATCGCAAAATCGGGTTAAACCCGTTTATTCGCCAAGCGAAGCTCAATGGCGATTATGTTGCAGATATCGCGATTGCCAATGTTATTAAGCTGCAAAAAAATCGTGGTTTTCGCGATAATTTAGCCCTTGAAGGCAGCAGCTTCACCCCAGATGGTCAGCACTATTTTATCTCGGTCGAGGCGCCGCTTTTGCAAGATGACCCTCTTCCTAATACCCACCATGGTGCCCGCATTCGGCTCTTTGAATACAATCATGACAATAAGCTGGAAAAAAGCTCTATTTATCGAGTGGACCCGTGGCCTGCAGCACCTGGCAAAGGGAAAAATGCTGATAATGGTGTTTCAGAAATACTCGCCATTGATAACCATCACCTGCTGGTGCTAGAGCGCTCTGGGATTGAAAATGATAAGGGTGTTTATCATGATTACATTCGTATTTATCAGGTTGATTTAACTCATGCGCCAACGGTTGATGAGAACAAAGCTGCACTGTCAAAAGATGATAAAGCGGTGCACAAAAAGTTGTTATTAGACCTTAACTCATTGCCAGTGCGACTTGATAATATTGAGGGCATCAGTTTTGGCCCGACGCTTAAAGATGGCTCGCAGTCGCTGGTGGTGATTTCAGATAACAATTTTAATGATTCCGAAATCACCCAGCTGTTAGCGTTTAAAGTGCGTCGCTAACGTTTAGTTGTATTAGCGTAAAGCTGAGCTTTGTCGCTAATGACCATATCAACACCCCAATCCCACTGCTCATCCACTTGTCTAGGGTCGTTAGGCGTATAGGTGTATAGCTCATATCCGGCTTGTTTAATTGCCTGAGCGGTGGCTTTGTCTAATTTTTTATAATTGCAGTGGACGCTAAAAGCATCGATTTGAGATAACTGCTGAGCCCAATTGGCTGGAATATCATCCCAGAGATGGCCTCGGCGAATATTTGGTAAAAGGCGTTTTAAGTGCACTAGAGCTTCATGCTCAAAGCTTGAAAAAATGAGTCGATCTGGCGCAAAGTGCTGGAATACGATGGTTTTTGCAACAATCTCACAGAGCGTTTGAATATCATCTTGCGGGTAGAGTTTGAGCTCAAGATTCAGGCTTAAATTATATGTTTGACAGGCGCTGAGCAGCTGCGTAAGTGATGGGATTTTTTCATCTTTAAATTTAGCGTCAAACCAACTGCCAAAATCCAGCTCTTGCAACTGCTGCCAGCTTAATTGGCGCACTTGCTGCGCGCCATTACTGCAACGTTTTACCGTTTCATCATGAATGATGACCGGCACATGATCTGCGCTGAGTTGAACGTCAAATTCAACCCAGCCAATGTGGTTTAACGCTGCCAGACGAGCGCCAGAGAGTGTATTTTCCGGGGCAAGTGATGCCAGTCCCCGGTGTCCTGCTAATCGCATTTAAGACCTCCAATCGCGGTAATATTGTCACTAAGCCGCTCAAGATTAGGCGAGAAATATGTCAATTCAGTGACACGACTGAGTTTGCATGAACATGATACGCCTGCACTTATCTAGCTTAAAATTCATTTACCTAAAACTGACATGCTTTGGTTTTCTCACTTTGTTGACCATCGCGATTAAATTCTTTAAAGCAGATACGTTTGCCTTTTTTGTACAAAATTTCATAGTGGCTTTGTGTCGAGCCCTGATAATAAACGGTTTCGACCCCATCTTTTTTAACATGGGCGTAATCGGGCACTGTTTTTCCCGCGACCTTTTTAGTGCGCATCGCGATGAGATAGGTTTCGCGATAGAGTTGGCCATTTTGATAGATTCGATCTGCCAGACGGCCATCGAGCATCACATCGCGAGATTTTACTTTCTGAGCGAGCTGGTTTTGACACAGATAACTTACTAACGCTGTGTTATCAAAATGCTTCTGACATTTTTTCACCCCGTTGGGGAAAAATTCTTGGTTATCGCCAAACAGATGCCCAGGTTTGCAGCCTTCATCGGTGTTTAAATCGCAATAGTGGCGGTGTTGTTCAATTGCGCCAGCTTCGTTGAAATCAAATGAATCACCCACAGGCGCACCTTTTTCATAGTTGCGTTTGGCTGTAAGTTTGCCTGTTTTTGCCGAAAACCAAAGCGTTTCTCCCTGATTTTCAGAGTCGGTGCGGTAGCGGTTAATTTGAAAACTTTCAATGCGTTTTAAATTGCCATCTCTATCAAAGAGAATTTGTCTGTCTGTTTTGTAGTTATAAGTAAAATGCTCGACTTTGTACAAAGAGCCATCTTTATTAAACGAAATACGCATGCCATTTTTAAACGTTTCCCATTTATTGCCTGATTGGCGCGCTTTGTAATGGGTAATTTGCTGCAATTGGCGATGTTCCTCGTCGGTATTGTAATAGCGATAAGCGGCGCCATTAAGCTTGCCATGCTGATAGGTTTGAACTGCTTTGAGGTTGCCATTTGGGTAGTAATAACGGCTTGCTCCTTGCTGGTAGCCATCTTTATAAAGCGCTTTGCGAATGAGTGTGCCATCTTGGGAAAAAGTCTGTTGCAGACCATCTTTTAGCCCATTTAAATAGTGGCTTTTAAGTTGGTTTGCATTTTCTTGCTCGAGCCAATCGCCTATCTTTTTACCTTGTTGATAACGTCCTTTGCTTAGCATGATGGTCGGTTTGGTATCACTATTTGAATGCTCGGCTTGATAATCGATTCTGCGCCGTTCGTAGTCACCATCTAGTATGCCATCTTTGTAGTTGGCAAAACCTAAGAGCTGAACTGAATCATCGGCTGCAAATAACTGCCATTTACCTTGGCGCTTACCATGCTGATATTGCCCTTTCCAATAACCATCTTGGCCATTAGCTTCTTGCCATTGGCCCTGCTGTTGGCCGTTCACATATTGACCGCTATCAAGCAAGATGCCTTGGCGCGGTGAAAATGTCTGATAGTTACCATCGAGCTGATTATTTTTATAATGGGCTACTTGCACAATGGCGGCAAAAGATGGTGAACCCAGTGCATAATCATATTGGGAGCCACTGCGGTTGCCATCTTTGTCTTGATAGCCGACCCTGTCTATCATAAAGCTCGGCTGCTCGTTGTTTGCAGTTGCATAATCGCTGCGATCAAAGTGGGCGGTTAGCTGATACTTTTTGGCTTTCGTGAGCCAAACTGGATAGCTGAGCGTATAACTTTCTGCTTGTTCGCTGGAGCGAGTCTTTTTGCCGTTTTTATTCAGATAGCCGCTAAAAACCGGCGTTTTAGATAGTTTGTTTTCGACCAATTTTTTTATCATCTCATCTTTAATCGTACGGCTGTCATAATCGATGAGGTATTGGGCAAGCGGAAGATGCGTTAGTTGTTGGCGAAGCGTCGCAACGGTGAATGATTTAGCTTGAGCCACTAATTGATTCAATTGTGGCTGAATATTGGTAATGGCCTGCCAGTAACCCGTGCGCCAGCCGTAGCTATAAAGTGCTTTGCCTTTTGGCGTGTTGAGCATCACGAGGACTTCGTCGCGCTCGTCGCCATCGAGATCTTGATAAAACACCGCTACAACTTTGCTCTTATTACCGTATGTTGCGATTTTGCGGCCCTTGAGTCCATTGATGTGGGCTTCAATTCCTTGCTCGGTTTGATAAAAAGCTAATTGCCCCTGGTGATCGTCAGGTAATGATAGGGGGCCGTGAATAAGCTGTGCGGCGCTTGCCGAGAGCATGCTAAGAGGCAACAGTACTGCAGTGGTAAGCAGTGATAGAACCACTTGCTGTTTCATAAAAGATCCTTGAGTTTGGCAGGGAAATCCAATTTAAATGCAAGTTGATAATTCTAACGATAATGAGGGGTAAATTAAATATTTGCTCTGTTTTTTATTATTATCTGACTTATTAATTTGTAATATTTTGTATTTATTAAATATCTTTGATTTGTGCGGGGAGTTTTCTAACTATTTACTGGCTGTGTTGAGCTGGTTTAGCGGCTATTTATCTTAAATTTAACCAAATCCTGTTATTTATTTGGAAAAGAGGGCATATCAATGATTTTGCTGTCATTCAATCTTCGCCCTTTGGTGCTCTTCATTTAGGTGATGAGTATGTCAATTCAGTGACAATTTGCCCGATTGTGTTCAATGACATATTTGCGCAATGTTAACGTCATATAACTGTCACTTCAGTCCTTTAGTTTAAACATAATTGGCACATTTTGTTTTTGTTTGACAAACAATTATTGGATTGGAGTGAATGGGTTATGAAATTGGCTAAATGGGGACTATGCGTCGCTTGCTCCTTGCTGGCAATGCAGGCGCAAGCCGCAACTGAGATCCAGTGGTGGCATGCTATGGGGGGCAGTTTAGGTAAAAAAGTCGATGAAATCGCTGCTGATTTTAATAAAAGTCAGAATGAATATGTGATTAAACCCGTTTATAAAGGCAGCTACTCGGATACGATGACCTCTGCTATCGCGGCGTTTCGGGCGCACAAGCAACCTGCCATTGTTCAGGTCTACGAGGTGGGTACCGCGACCATGATGGCGGCAAAAAAAGCGATTTATCCCGTTTATCAACTGATGCATGACACCCAAGAGCCATTTAACCCAGATGCCTATTTGGCTGCGATCACCGGTTATTATACCGACAGCGATAACCATATGCTGTCACTGCCATTTAATAGCTCAACGCCAGTGCTTTATTACAACAAAACATTGTTTGACAAAGCTGGGATTAAAAATCCACCAAAAACCTGGGAACAGATGCCTGCCGTTGCTGAAAAATTACGTGAAGCAGGTGTTAAATGCGGCTTTACTACGGGGTGGCAATCTTGGGTTCAGCTAGAAAACTTTGCGGCTCGGCATAACTTACCATTTGCCAGCGAAGAAGACGGCTTTGCGGGAACTAATGTCAAACTTCTGTTTAACACCAAGCCTTTTATTCAACATATATCGACTCTGGCAAAATGGACTAAAAACGGCACCTTTACCTACGGTGGTCGCCAGTCCGACTCAGCCCAGCTGTTTTATAGTGGCCAGTGTGCGATGTATACCGGTTCATCCGCAAGCTATGCGGGCGTAAAAGATAACATTAAAGGCGGGAAATTTGGCGTATCGCCACTGCCTTACAACAAATCACTGATTCAACGGCCACAAAACACCATCATCGGTGGTGCTTCTTTATGGGTCTTGCGTGGTAAATCAGACGCAACTTATAAAGGGGTCGCTGAATTCTTCCATTATCTATCAAGTGCCAAAGTTCAGGCTGACTGGCATCAGTTCACCGGTTATCTGCCCATTACCAAAGCGGCTTATCAATTAACCAAAGAACAGGGTTTTTATCAGAGTCATCCGGGGACGGATGTTGCGGTGCGACAGATGAGCTCTGTTAAGCCAACTGTGAACTCCAAAGGCTTGCGTTTGGGTAATTTCCCGCAGATCCGTGATGTGATCAACAGCGAGCTGGAAAATGTCTGGTCAGGTAAGAAAACCGCGAAACAGGCGCTAGATAGCGCGGTGAAACGTGGCAATAAACTGCTGGCGCAATTTCACCAGATGAATGGGTAATGATAGGTGATTAATGAAGGCCCGTCGTGATGGCGGGCTTTGCGGTTTAATTATGGTCAATAATAAAGTTTATTTTAAAGGTTGGTTTTTACCGGCGCTGTTATTAACTCCGCAGTTGCTGGTTACCGCTATATTTTTTATCTGGCCGGCGGTGCAGGCAATGTACCAATCAACGCAGATGCAAGATGCTTTTGGCGTCTCAACTGTCTTTGTGGGCTGGAAAAATTTTAGTAATTTATTTCACGATACGCACTATTATCAGTCGATTTTTACCACGCTTGAATTTAGCTTTTTAGTGGCTTTGTTAGCACTTGCCATCGCGCTGTATTTGGCCTGCCAGGCCGATAAAATCATGAAAGGTAAGTATTGGTATCAAACGCTTTTAATTTGGCCATATGCCATTGCCCCGGTTGTTGCTGGAGTGATGTGGTTGTTTTTGCTCAAACCACATGTCGGCATTATTGGTCATCTGCTCAACGAAGTTGGAATCGACTGGAATCCTCATATACATGAAAGCGATGCCATGTGGATGGTGGTCATCGCCGCGACCTGGAAACAGGTCAGTTATAACTTTTTATTCTTTTTAGCTGGTTTGCAATCTATTCCGCGCTCGTTGATTGAAGCTGCGGCAATTGATGGCGCAGGTCCCGTGCGCCGATTCTGGAATATTGTCTTCCCACTATTATCGCCAACCAGCTTTTTTTTATTAGTCATGAATCTGGTTTATGCCTTCTTTGATACGTTTGGTGTGATTGACGCGATGACGCAAGGTGGACCGGGTAGCGCTACCAATACGCTGGTTTATAAAGTTTTTTCTGATGGTTATGTGGGCCTTGATTTAGGTTCATCAGCTGCACAATCAGTAGTGTTAATGCTGTTGGTCGCCGGTTTAACGGTTTTGCAATTTAAATATGTTGAGAAAAAGGTGGCGTACTAATGGTTGAGCGCAAACCTCTAGCGAGCTTTTTCGGCCATTTGAGCCTAATTATTGGCGTTGTGGTGGTTGCATTTCCCGTCTGGATAGCATTGGTGATAGCAACCCATGATAACCACACGTTTATGTCTGGGGTGACTCCGCTGTGGTTTGGTAAAGAGGGGCTTAAAGTCTTTGCTATGCTGTTTAATGGCAGCGCCGCTACTGGCGGGGTCAGTGTTGCTCACATGCTCTATAACTCAGCGCTCATGGCGTTGGGAATTACCTTTGGCAAAATCGCTATCTCGATTTTATCTGCTTATGCGGTGGTGTTTTTTCGTTTTCCTGGCCGAATGGTCGCTTTTTGGGCCATCTTTATGACATTGATGCTGCCTGTTGAAGTGCGCATTATGCCGACCTTTCAGGTGATTGCTGATCTTCATATGCTCAACTCTTATCAAGGGCTGATTATCCCAATGATCGCCAGCGCGACCGCAACGTTCTTATTTCGGCAGTTTTTCTTAACCATTCCGAATGAGCTGGTTGAAGCGGCTCGAATCGATGGCGCGGGGCCGCTTAAATTCTTCTGGGATATTTTATTGCCGCTCTCGCGCACCAACATTGCCGCGCTGTTTGTTATCACCTTTATCTATGGCTGGAATCAGTATTTATGGCCATTAATGATCACCACCGATGCCCAATACACCACGATTGTGGTTGCGATAAAGCATTTGCTTGCCGTGCCAGAGGGCGAGGTGATGTGGAATCAGGTGATGGCGACGACCGTTTTGGCGATGCTGCCGCCAGTGATTGTCATTATTGTAATGCAGCGCTTTTTTGTGAAAGGCCTTGTCGAGTCGGAGAAATAAGTTCATGGCAACAGTTAGTTTAAATCATTTAACCAAAACCTATCCGAACGGTTATCAGGCTATTAAAGGGATTAATCTGGATATTGCTGACGGTGAGATGGTGGTGCTCGTCGGCCCCAGTGGCTGCGGAAAATCAACCTTGCTAAGAATGTTAGCCGGGTTAGAAACAATTAGTAGCGGAGATTTGCGCATCGATGCGACTCGGGTTAACGAGGTTGAACCTGGCGCGCGCGATATCGCCATGGTGTTTCAAAATTATGCGCTTTACCCACATATGAGCGTGTTTAATAACATGGCTTATGGGCTGAAAAATCGAAAAGTCCCGAAGGCTCAAATTAAGCAAAAAGTTGTTGAGGCAGCCCAATTATTGGAGCTTGAACCACTTTTGGAGCGCACTCCGCGTGAGCTCTCGGGCGGCCAGCGGCAGCGCGTTGCAATGGGCCGAGCGATTGTCCGCCAGCCTAAAGTGTTCCTCTTTGATGAGCCGTTGTCGAACTTAGATGCGAAGCTGCGTGTGCACATGCGTTTGGAAATTCGGCGATTGCAACGACGCTTTAATACCACCTCGGTTTATGTCACTCATGACCAAGTTGAAGCGATGACGCTAGCCGACCGGCTGGTGGTGCTCGATGCCGGCCATGTTGAGCAGGTCGGCACGCCGATTGAAGTCTATCAGAATCCGAAAAGTGTGTTTGTCGCGACATTTATTGGCTCTCCTGCGATGAATATTATTCCTGGGAAAGTTGAAAAAGGGATTATGACACTGCCCGGCGGTCAGCAATTAGCTTTGGCTGAGCGCTATTGGAATCAGTTTGGCATGTTGCAATTAGGCATTCGCCCAGAAGATATTGAATTGGCAAAACCCTATTCAGGTCTTGAGCTGGTGGTCAAATTAATTGAGCCATTGGGCGCTGATACGCTGGTTTATACAACGCTTGCCAATAGCGATCATGAAGTGGTGCTGCGTTTAAATGGACATCAGCAGTATCAGCCCGAGCAATCGCTGTTCGTCGATTTTGCTCAATCACTGCGGCATCTCTTTAATAAAGAAAATCAGCGCATTTAGTGCTGCAAGTTTTCTATAATGCCGGAGCTTTAAAGTGCTGAATATTTAGGTTGGCTTTGAGCGTTTCTTCATCCATCTGATAAAGCTCATCGATTAAGTGTTGCTGCAGTGACGCAGGCCCTTTGGAGTATTTAGCCGCGAGTTCTCCGGCGATACTCATCACTGCCGCAGCGCTAATACAACCGGCGGGATGAACGGCGCGAAAGGCGCCAGTAAGTGCACTCAAACTACAGCCGGTGCCAGTGATTTGCGTCATCAACGGCACGCCATTGCTCAGCTTATAGCGATTAAAACCACAGTCTATCCAGTCATCCGCACCTGAGATGGATATCTCCAGCAGCGCTTTGTCGGTCAACTGCTGGCGCAATGTTGCACAGGCTTTGAGAGCTTCGCGGCTGTCATCATGGCTATCGACCCCTTGTCCATGACGAGGTAAGCCAGCTAGCGCTAAGATTTCTGAAGCATTGGCACGAATGACCAAGTGCTTCGCTAATTGAGCAAATTGCTGTGCGGTTTGGGTGCGATAACGACTGGCGCCACATCCTACCGGATCGAGCACAATGAGCTTGTCAAATCGGTTCGCCGCTTCAATTGCAACGAGCATGCGCTTGACGCGTAGCTCATCCAGTGTGCCGATGTTAATTACAACAGCCTGCGCAACTTGGATAAGCTCGACAAGCTCGTGACGGCTGTGAGCCATGATTGGTGAAGCCCCGCAAGCCAGTAGCATATTGGCACTAATGTTCATGACCACATCATTGGTGAGATTCACAACCAGCGGCGAGCGCTGGCGAACCTGGCGAATATTCTCGGCAATTTCATCAATCATTGAGCGTATTGAAACCTTGTTATTGAGCTAACTGCTCGGCAAATGCTTGGCTGAGATAATCAGCGACGCCATCGTGGTCGTTATCAATTGTTTGCGGATTATCCGGCAGTTGCGATTTAAGACGGCGGTCAGCATTGGCCATGATGACACCCGTTTTGGCCATCTCTAACATCTCTTTGTCATTTAAACCATCGCCAAAGGCGATGACATCATCCGAGGTCAAACTGAGCCGCTCTAAGACATTTTGCAAAGCGGTGCCTTTGTTAACATCTTGGCCCATGACTTCTAAACAAGTTGGCAGTGAGAAAGTGATATTTAAATTTGTGCCGTAACGCTCGACCAGAACGCGCTCAAGCACATTGAGCTCATCAGGGTCGCCAATAAAGAGCATTTTACTTATGCCTGTGCGGGTCACTTTGGCAAAATCGGTGCGGGTATAGCTAAAGCCTGAAACGTTGGTATAACTTAATACCCGCTCGTTATCCGCTTCGACAAACCAGTTGTCATCGTGGTAGAGGTTACGATAAAAAGTGCATCCCTCGGTCAGACGTAAAATGTCATCCACCGCGGTTGGCGGTACATCTCGCTGCATGATTTTTTCACCTTCTGAGGTGTGCACACGCGCACCGTTAGAGGTGATTAAATACATGGGAAACGGAAAATCTTTGGCGATTCGATGGACATCGCGATAGTGGCGGCCTGTTGCGATAAGAATATGCACTTGGTGCTGTTGAATGCGCGTGAGAATATCAGCAGTATGCGTAGAGATTTGGTGGTTGCGGTTTAATAACGTGCCATCCAAATCAGAGGCTATCAGTCGGTACATCGGTCACTATCCTTCGTTATATTTTTCATTATGGTATCAGGGACTGTTAAGCTTTGGCGGTTTAATTTTGTTCAAATTAAACATATTTTGGACACGGTGCAACTTGAGTCGCTTTGAGTTAAGCAAACAGGGCATAACGTTCGCCTTACCTAAATCCCTCTCAGATTAGTGCAAAACTAACCACTAAAGTGTCGTCGGACCATAAAGTTTGATCATTTTTGAGATTCTTTACGACTACCAGATTTGGTGAATTGATAGCAAACATTGAGCAATATCTAGCTCAGTTTTGGACAGAAATGAGCCAGCGGATTTTCCAAATTAGAAAATCATGGATAACTACAGGTATGGAAAGTCGCTTGGTTTTGTGTCCTGTCTATATGGTACCGTTCAAAGAACGGAGGGTTGTTTGAGTGAACCTCAACAAAACGGTTTTATCGAACGATTTAATAGCTCATTTCATTCAGGATTTCTAGATGCCTATTTATTTGAATCGTTTGGCAAATAAGAGAAATGGCATGGGTGTGACAACAGGATTACAACGAAGAACGAGACGCATGAAAGTCTTGGTTATCTGCCACCGGCGGCTCACCGAAAACAACTGGAAAACTCTACTTTAGAACTGTCTTTTTAATGGGGAAGTGGACACGCCATATTTAATTGAACACATGTTTAAGCATTAGGATAATTTGGTCAAATATTGATACAAAAGAGTACTGTGAAGAATAAAGCTAAGTAGAAAAGGGTCACAAACGACTCAGACATAATCATCATAAAACGTCAAAAATGATCAAGCTATATTAGCTGTGATCACCTGTTTTTTACCCAGCGATTTGTAGAAGGCCGAAGAACTGCTCGATTTGTTCTATGACCTCTTGGCAAATGGGTTCTTGCTCTTGAAGCAGCTCATGAAACGCACCTGTTTGTAGGTGATAACTAATTTTTGCTCCGAGGTTTTTCTGACGCTTGATAAATTTCAGCTGTGAGCGATTATCAACGATGTGATCAAGTTCTGCGGCGATAATTTTAACGGGTATCGGCAGAGCCTTTAAGTGAGCAATGGCTCTCATCGCTTTGAAGCATTCAGCTATCCAGCAGTTACTTGGCCCGCCCAGTTTTAGTGCTGGATAATACTCAAATTGCTCAAGTTGCTGTTGGTAATGACTATGGTCTTGGGTCAGCAGGTTTTCACTAAAAGGCGTTGCTTCGTAGCCTCGTTGGCCTGGCGCATAAGAGGGGATGCCAAGGCGCTTGTCTTTGCGACATAGCCGCATGACCCATATCTTCGCCTGCCACAGTGGTACCGGCTCGGTGATAATGCCAAACATAGGACTTAGTAACAGAGCTCGATGAAAATCTTGCGGAAATTGGTTTAGATAAAGTGTTCCGATAGCCCCGCCAAGAGAGTGCCCCAGTAGTGCGCGGTGTGAAAATTGGTCAAGATTTAATTGCTCAAATAGGCGTTTAACATCGTCGATATAAAATGAGAAATCTTCAACGTGGCCTAATTCTGGGTCATCACATAAGCGTTCAGAAAAGCCTTGTCCGCGATGGTCAATTGCCACCACTGCCCAACCACTATTGACAAAATGTTGCGCCAGCTGGGCGTATTTTAATCCGGTTTCACGTCGGCCAACGCAGATGAGCAGAACGTGGCGAGCATGGGTTAACGGGGTGTAACAGTAAAAGACTTTGCGCTGATTTACACCATCAAGCCAGTCATAATGCGCAAATGGAGCAGGTAGCTCGATGGCTTTCATTAGGATATCTCCGCTTTTGCTAACTCCAGTAATATTGGAATAATAATCAGGGCTGTTAACTCAAAATGAATGCAATAACTGACCCAACGCCGCTGTGAATAACTAATCAGCGAAGGGCGCTTGGCTCGTGCGGCGCGCCGCCAGCGATGAAACGTTAGCGATGGATAAAACGAGCTGATTAATATCACAATAAATAAGGTAATTTTAGCAATAAAAAAGCGGTTATGGACAAGTGCTTGGCAGGTGTCTTTATCTAAACTATGCAAGAAAATTACACCCGAAATTAGAATTAATAAAAGTGCTCCGGCATGGACTAAATCGGCAATGAGTAATTTACGCACATCGGCAGACGTCATGCCTTTGCGAAATAGAAAATTTTCCGAGCACAAAGAACCGGATAACAAAATAATCGCAATGATATGTAAACTAGCGTTCAGTGCGCTAAATAATGACATTGGCAATATTCCCTTCGCCAAAAAATCCTTAGCGAATGATAGCTTAAAAGGGCTGGAGCATGTTGTTGCAATTATTGGTTATCATGCTGATATTGCTTGATTAGTGCAAGTAGTTGCTGATATTGATTGGTAATTTCATCGACGATGACAGCGTCCATAACTTCGGCATTTGCCAATTTTTGGCAAGCTATTTCAAGTGGCTTAAAGCTTACCAAGCTGGCAATGCCGCTAAAAATGGCGCTAACCTGTGTCTTGAGCTCGCTTTGGCTACGTGCTCTGTCAAGTAACGCCAGCTCTTCATCACTGTGTTGAATAATTTCATCGAGCCAGAAGCAAAGCTTTTGTTGATGACCAAATAGTAGGATGAGCTTTTGCCAGTCAATCATCAGGCCTACTCTGGTTTGCGCGTATAAATTGGGCCTGGGAATGGTCTGACTTTATCGCTGGCATCGGTTAATTTCACCGTTCCTGGTTTATTCACCTGATCGATGCGTAAGACGTTATGCATCGGAATAAACGAGCATTCGACATCGGCGAATTCTGATTTGAGCTTTTCTTCGCTCGGGTCGACGACCACGCTTGAGTTGGTATTGAATACAAAATCACGAATTTCGACAAATCCGAACAGATTGCCCTGGCCGACCTGTTTAGCATACAGTTCGTACTGTTTGCCGTTACTAATAAACTGGATGCGGTATAAAGGTTGTTCTTTCATAGTTAAGATCTTTGCGTTACTTCTTTCGTGAATCAGCTCTAAAGTTGGGCCATTGTATCTGGCTCTGCTGCGGCTGCCAAATAAACGACTCGTTGTTATCTCAATACTGTTTAAATGGGTCCTTAATCTGATAAATCAATACTAGGGATGTTTTAAAATGATTTCAGATGATAAGAGTTCCTTTGCTTTTACTGCGTCTTGCGAAAGCGATACAAAGCATTTTCAATCAATTAACAAAACTATCACTTTTACTGCTGCTCAAATCACGGTTCGCTAAAGATGTCTTGAAAATAGCGATTTAAAATTGATGCAGATTCAGACTTCGTCAAATTGGTTCTGGTATTTTCATTGAGTACTGGAAAGTGTGGCACAAGGTTGTGAATGTTCACGCCTAGGATAGCCAAATGAACTGGGGGAGCCTCGATGCAACTTACACTTTTTACTGATTACTGTATTCGCTCACTAATTTTAGTGTCGACGCGATCACCTGATCAGCTGACGACGATCACTGAAATTGCTGATAAATATGAATTGTCTCGTAACCATGTGGTAAAAGTTGTACATCGTTTGGGACAGCTGGGTTATTTGCACACTCAGCGAGGGAAAAATGGCGGCGTTAAGTTGGCTCGCCCGGCAACAGACATTTATATCGGAACACTCATTCGTGATGTTGAACCGCATCACTCACTGATGAACTGCAGCGCACCACATTGCTGTTTGAGTCACCAGTGCCGAATGAAATCTATTCTAAGTAAAGCCATACATTTGTTTTACAACGAACTTGACCGCTATACCCTAGCCGATATCATCAAAGAACCAGAAGAAGTTTATGAGATCTTAAATATTGATGATGAGTACTTTTCATAGTTTAGTTAACATTCATATTGCCAGCGCGATTGTGAGTATCGTTGGTTTCGTTTGGCGCTGGCAGCTGGCGCTGCGCTCTTCTGCGGTACTGCAAAACAAAGCAGTGAAGATTTTACCGCATATTATCGATACGATTTTGTTAGTCAGTGGCATTTGGTTATGCGTTCTGATTGAAGAATATCCATTTGTAGAAGCTTGGTTGACCGCCAAACTTGTTTTATTGATTGTTTATATCGGTTTGGGAACGGTTGCGATTAAACGAGCTAAAAACAATCGGCAGCGCATGCTTTGCGGTATTTTGGCGATTATTGTTTTTGCGGCGATCGCCGTCATCGCTTATAGCTCTCATTAATCAGCCGCCGAGTATTGAGGTTTACTGGCTTGCTATTAAATAACCCGATGTTTGAACATCGGGTTATTTTTTATGAGTATCTAAATCACATTGTTATCGAATAATACTGTAATGACAAACCTAGTCTATTAGTTTGTTCATAAATCGACATTGAAATTACTCAATATCAATTTTAGATAATGTCTTTAAAAAAAGACTTGAGAAGTTTTCTAAAGAGGTTTTTTGAACATCTAAAGCATTTGTAATGGATATTTCTTTTCTTAAAGGTGCATCTGTAACTAACTGTTCAATCTTTTCTCGCATCATTTGGTTACTATTACAAATACACTCTTTAGATAATCCGGTAAATAGTTCGTTTGCACCTACATGTTCAGTTGTTATGATAGCGCATCCACAAGCCATAGCTTCACTGACTACTAATCCAAATTCTTCTATTCGAGCTGGATATAAAAATATATCAATAATATTATAGATATCTTCAATCTTATTTGTAATTGGAAGCTTTACTAATTTTTCATTGACTTCTTTATTTTTTTATTTCAGGTAAATCTCCTTTTCCCACAATTAAAATTTTAACATTTTTGATAATGGAATCAGGTAGATCTTCTATTATCTTGATGAAGTTGTCTAACCCTCGTTTTTGGAAGTCTCCTGAAGTTACAAAACCAATAACTATCTCATTTTCTTTGATGCCTAAAATATTTTTATTATTTTTAATGGATGTTGCATTTTGAACATAGAATGTATTTGGGTTAAATGATGGATATATCACATCTATTATATCTTCAGATATGTTAAACCTAGCTATTAGATCAGATTTCATTAAATTTGAATTAGCGATAATCCGCTTAAAATTTCTGCTATTTAATAACTTAGTATGAAATAGATTTAACTGATTATCTTCAGGTAGAGGTTCATTATGAATAAGCTCATGGGCTAGATGTACACAATTGTGTAAGTATAATATATCTTGATAAAGGTTATCCCCATGCCCAATAACTAAATCAAAATTGCCCTTGTTTATAAAATCAGATGCCTTGTTATCAAAGTGAACACGTTTGCTGAAACTATTGCCAAATAATTTTTTTCGACATATTTTGAAATTTAAGTGATTTTTATTAGCATATTTTTTGTCAATATTTAAAGAAAATAGATTATTATTAAATTTATCTCCTTCAAGAGTATTCAGAATATCAAAAACAACTCGAGTTGCCCCTGAGTACATTTTGTCTAGGTTTCGTTTGACATTTAGAACATTTATCTTTTGTGTTGTTTGCATAGTCTAGAATCACACATTAATAGTTTTAGTTAAGGAGTATAAATTAAATATCTCGCCAGTAAGCGGGGAAGAACAAAACTGCAACCGTTAGAATTTCGAGCCGCCCCATCAACATTCCTAAACTTAGTAACCACTTAGCCATATCTGATAACGAAGCAAAGTTGCTGCTTGGGCCAATCACTGAGCCAATACCTGGTCCAACGTTGGCGACGGCTGTAATCGCGCCGCTGATGGCTGTGATTGGGCCACTGCCTAAAAAGCTTAATGCAGCGGATAGAACAATGATTGTTAAAATATAAGCGACAGTGAATGCCACCATCGAGCGGATAATTTCATCCGAGACTGGGCGGTCATTATAACGTTGTGGGAAAATTCCTCGTGGATACAATAGTTGGCGAATTTGCTTGTGAAAGAGCGTTCCAGCTATCTGCAGACGGAAGATTTTCAGCCCTCCAGCCGTTGAGCCAGAGCAGGCTCCAACTAACATCAAAAAGATGAATAGTGTGGTGGTGAAATGTCCCCACTGGCTAAAGTCCGTCAGGCCGTAACCGGTTGTGGTAATAATAGATAAGATATTAAACAGGCTGATACGCAGCGCATCGGTAAAATGCAAAGCGGAATGCTGCCACAGCCAAAGACTCATAATAGCGCCGATGATGACGATAATGAGCAAGAAACCGCGTACTTGGGCGTCATGAGTTAACTGACTGAGCCGTTTTTGTCGAAGTGCTTGGACAAAAAGTAAAAACGGTAAGCCGCCCAAGAACATAAATAGAATACCGTTCCAGTGAGCGATTTTACTAAAGTGCGCCATCGATTGATCGGAGGTGGAATATCCCCCCGTGGATAACGTGGTCATGGAGTGGTTGATGGCATCAAACCAGCTCATTCCAGACAAGCGATAGCCGATGGCGCATAAAATACTTAAAATGCTGTACACCGCGAGAATATTACCCGCGACATATTTCGTGCGTGGGGCACTTTTTTCCGACCAATCAGAAGATTCGGTTTGGAACAGCCGCATCCCGCCGACATTTAGAAACGGCAGAATCGCCACGGCTAATACAATAAATCCAATGCCGCCTAGCCATTGTAATAATGAGCGCCACAAAAGCAGTGCCGGAGGCAACTTATCTAAGCCAGATAAAATAGTTGAACCGGTTGTCGTCAGCCCTGACATGGTTTCAAAATAGGCATCGGTGTAACTGGTGTGGCCCAAAAACATGATGGGTAGCGCGCCAAAAGCGCAGCAAATCACCCACACCGAACTGGTCAGAAGGAACATCTCGCGTGCTTTCATTCTCGATTGCGTCATCTTTCCTAAGCGCAATAGTAAAAATGAAAACAGATGAGTAATCACAATTGCCTGAATGAAGTTCACAACGCCCGGCGTGTTGGTGAAAAAGGCAACAGCAGCCGGGATGTACATAAACAGGGCCAGTTTAGACAGCACTAATCCATTGACGAAGATGATAGGGCGTAGCTTAACCGGGAGGATCACAGGAAGAACGGGCTCGGTTGGAAGAGCTTTTCAACGTCCGGAATGTATTTCTTATCGACTAAGAACATCACCACATGGTCATTTTGTTCAATCCGGGTGTCGTCATGGGCGATGATCACCTCTTCGCCGCGAACAACTGCCCCAATGGTTGTGCCTGTTGGCAAACTAAGTTCTCCAACGGTTCGGCCCACCACTTTTGAGGTGTGTTCGTCACCATGGGCAATGGCTTCAATCGCCTCTGCCGCGCCTCGACGAAGGGAATAAACGTTGACGATATCGCCTTTGCGCACATGGGTTAACAGAGCCGATAAGGTGGCTTGTTGTGGCGATATTGCCACATCAATGACGCCGCCTTGGACCAAATCAACATAGGCGGAGCGCTGAATCAGCACCATCGCTTTTTTCGCGCCGAGTTTTTTCGCCAGCATCGCTGACATAATGTTCGCTTCATCGTCATTGGTGACGGCGATAAAGACATCCACCTGCTCAATATGCTCTTCGCTTAACAGCTCTTGATCGGATGCATCACCACAAAACACAATGGTGTTGTTTAACATTTCAGAGAGGTATTCGGCCCGCTCGAGCGTCTGTTCAATCAGCTTGACGCTGTACTGATTTTCAAGCCGTTGTGCTAAAGCCGCACCAATGTTACCACCGCCGACAATCATAATTCGCCGATAGGGTTCTTCAAGGCGCTGCAGCTCACTCATGACAGAACGAATGTGCATACTTGGCGCAACGAAAAAGACCTCATCATCAGCTTCGATAACCGTAGTCCCTTGCGGACGAATGGCGTGATCCCGGCGAAAAATAGCTGCAACTCGCGTTTCGGTATTAGGGATATGATCGCGTAAAACTGATAAGGCATTGCCTACCAATGGCCCACCATAATAGGCTTTTACAGCAACTAACCCGACCTGACCGTTGGCAAAGTTCATCACTTGCAACGCACCAGGATAATCAATAAGGCGACTGATATAGTCAGTGACTAATTGTTCCGGAGCAATGAGGTGATCCAATGGAATGGCTTCAGGGCGGAACAGTTTTTCCTGCTCCGCTAAAATGGCCTGGGAGCGAATTCGAGCCACTTTGTTGGGGGTATTAAAGAGCGTATAGGCAATCTGACACGCAATCATGTTGGTTTCATCACTGTTGGTGACAGCAACCAGCATATCGGCATCATGGGCACCGGCTTCGCGCAATACATCTGGATCTGAGCCGTAACCTTGTACGACTCGCAGATCAAATTTGTCCTGTAGATCCCGTAGCCGTTCATTATCCGTATCGACCACGGTAATATCAGACTTCTCGCCCACTAAATTTTCAGCTAAGGTGCCGCCGACTTGGCCAGCCCCAAGAATAATAATTTTCATAGATTTAACAAGGTGATTAGCCTGTAACTAGGCATAGTTTGAACTGCTGCTGCTTGATTGGCAAGCTCAGCACCGTTTATGCAACCGCGCATAATAGAATCCATCCATGTGTTGCTCGCCTGGCAGGATTTGCCAGCCCGGTTGCTCTTTAGTGTCCATCTCATTAATTGCGATAAGCTGTGCATCTTCTTGCTGAGCTAAAAAGTTCGCAATTTGTGCTCGGTTCTCATCCGGTAAAATGGAACAGGTTGCGTATAACAGTGTCCCGCCCGGTTTCAGCTCTTGCCAAAGCGCATCAAGAATCGAGCGCTGTAATGTGGCTAGAGCATCAATATCATCTTTACGACGCAGCCATTTGATATCTGGATGACGTCGAATTACGCCCGTTGCAGAGCAGGGGGCATCTAATAAAATGCGATCGTAAGGGCCATCGGAGAAACTCTGTGGCTGAGATGCATCAGCCACTTGCAGACGGGCTTTTAATTTAAGCCGAGTGAGATTTTCTTGTACACGGCTTAATCTAAGTTCATCAACATCAATCGCCAATACGTCAAGATTGTCTGCAAGCTCTAACAGATGGCCGGTTTTACCGCCGGGGGCTGCACACGCATCTAAAATCTTTTCGCCCGGTTGTGGGTCGAGTAGACGGGCCGCCATTTGCGCAGCGCCATCTTGTACGGACACATCCCCTTGCTCAAAGCCAGGGAGTTTATGCACGCTTACAGGATGTTCAAGGCGCAACGCATCGACGCTTAATGGACTGGGATAAGCGTTCAGTTGCTCTTGGTTCAGACGAGCTAAATAATCGGTCGTATTCTGGTGGCGCTGATTGACTCGCAGCCACATCGGCGCACGTTCGTTGTTTGCAGATAAAACGGCTTGCCAGCTATCTGGGTAGGCATTTTCAATGGCTTCGCTTAGCCATTTAGGATGGCAAAACTGCAAGCTTGGCTGATTGATGATGGCATCCATTAGCTCATCTCGTTTGCGCAGCGCTGAGCGTAATACGCCATTAATAACTTTGCTAAAACTGTTCAGTTTGAGTTCGCGACTGGCCTGAACGGTTTCGCTGACCGCCGCATGAGGTGGAATGCGCGTGTAAAAGAGCTGATAAAGACCGACCAAAATCAGAAAATGTCCGCAGCGATATTTGCCTTTGAGTGGCTTATCCATCAACTGCCGAGTCCAAAAATCTAACCGTGGTAATAAGCGGATCACGCCATAACAAAGTTCTTGAACCAGTGGTCTGTCTTTGGCGGCGCAGCGCTCCAATTGTTGATCAAGCTGAGCGCTGAGCGATTGGTTTTTTTCGATAACTTGGTAGCTAATCGTGGCTGCTAAAGAACGCGCACAAAGTGGCTTCATGATAATAATTCCAACTGGCTACCAACTGTAAACCAGTCTTTGCGAGCATTTAATAGATCAACGACGCCGAGTGCTTTTTTCCCCGGCAGTTGCAGGACTTCTAATTTGAGCGCTTGCTCTTGGGTGGCAACGACAATGCCATGTTTATCGGCACTGACAATCGTACCAGGTGCTGCAGCTTCGTCTAATGCAACGACGCTTGCTTTGTGCACTTTGATATCGACATCGTGGTGATGAAAATAGCTCATTGGCCAAGGGTTAAATGCCCGGGTGCAACGTTCAATATGAGCGGCACTATCTTGCCAATTAATTTGTGCTTCAGCTTTAGATAACTTTTTGGCATAGCAGGTTTGAGCTTCATCCTGAGGCTCTGCGATAAGACTTCCCGCGGCCAATTTATCAAGGGCTTCTAACAGTGCTTGTGGGCCGATTTGCGCTAATTTTTCATAAAGGGATGCGCTAGTATCTGAAGGTTCAATCTCTAAACTGGCTTGGTGGAGCATGTCACCAGTATCAAGGCCTTCATCCATCTGCATGATGGTGACACCCGTTTTCGCATCTCCTGCCCAAATTGCGCGTTGAATCGGGGCGGCTCCGCGCCAGCGCGGCAAAAGTGAGCCATGCACATTAATACAGCCATATTTAGGCGTCTCAAGAACTGCTTTGGGCAGAATAACGCCATAAGCAACGACAACCATTAGGTCTGCATTTAACTCGCGAAGCTGCTGCTGGGCATCTTCGCTGCGCAGTGACTGTGGTTGATATACCGTTAATTGATGCTCTTGGGCGAGTTGCTTAACGGCGCTGGCGGTTAATTTTTTTCCGCGTCCAGCTGGGCGATCCGGTTGGGTATATACAGCGACAACCTCAAAAGGGCTGTCAATTAAAGCACTAAGGTGACGTGCCGCAAAATCTGGGGTTCCGGCAAAAACAATACGTAATGGCTTCAAACTAAACTCCTGCAAATATCATTTAAGCTCGTGTGCGAGCTTCGCGTTTAGCTAGTTTTTCCATTTTCTGTTTCACTCGTTGACGTTTCAGCGGCGAAAGATAATCGATGAACAGCTTCCCTTTGAGATGATCCATTTCATGCTGAATACAGATAGCAAGCAGGCCGGTGGCGTCCAGCTGAAATGAATTGCCGTCGCGATCGAGTGCTTTGACTGTAACTTCAGTTGAGCGCTCAACTTCAGCGCGATATTCAGGAACACTCAGGCAGCCTTCTTCGTTCATAGCACAACTCGCTGAGCGCTCAATGATCTCTGGATTAATCAAAACGATACGCTCGTCCCGAGTTTCGGAACAATCCATCACAATAATTCGCTGATGAATATCAACCTGAGTTGCAGCCAGACCTACACCGTCTTCGGCATACATCGTGTCAAACATGTCATCAACGATTTGTTGAATTTTTGGGGTTACCTCAGCGACCGGCTTGGCAATGGTGCGTAGCCGCTCATCGGGAAATCGTAATACATTCAGAACTGCCATTGGAACAGGTCACCTTCTTCTTTGTTCATGTTACGTGCTTATATATCCGGCTATTTTAGTCATATCTGTCGGTAAAAAACAGCTTTACCCAGTGATTGGCGCATTGCTTTTGCCAATCTGTCTCATTGGTCACAGCGATGTTTCGCCATTGGTGCAGGGTTGTGTACAATAATTGATAAAATAATCAATTAAAGATAAATATGAGTGATTCAAATATTTCTGATGTTATTTTGCGCCTTTATGCCGTGCCTGGCATCGGTCCGAAAAAGCTGGCAAAGCTACTCTTGCATCTAAGCGGCGATGAACTAGACAAGCTTAATCGCACAACTCTTAGTGAATATGGTTTCAATTCTTCGCAAATTCAAGCGTATTTATCTGGATGCGCGCAGCTTGATAAAGCACGCCTCTGGCGACAAGCTTCAACTAACCATCATATTGTGACACTGGCTGATGCCGCTTACCCTGAGCGCTTAAAGCAAATTGTCGCGCCGCCACCGGTGTTGTTTGTGGTGGGCTCGGTGAGCGCTCTAGCAAAGAGGCAAATAGCCATTGTAGGTAGCCGTCAGGCGGGAATCGTTGCCAAGCGGCAAGTGAGCCATATTGCGGCTCAGCTTGCTGAATGTGGCATTGTGATTACCAGCGGCTTGGCTTTGGGAATCGATGGCGCAGCTCATCAAGGCGCGCTTGAAAAAGGGCAAACCATTGCGGTGATGGGCACGGGATGCGATCGCATTTATCCGGCTCGGCATCGCCAGCTCGCCCAGCAAATTAGCTGCCAAGGGGCGTTGGTGAGTGAATTTTTCCCCGGAACCGCGGCGAATGCACAACACTTCCCGCGTCGCAATCGCGTGATTAGCGCGTTAAGCATTGGGGTTATGGTCTCTGAAGCGGCGCTCAAAAGCGGCTCGCTCATCACCGCTCATTATGCCCTTGAACAAAATCGCGAAATATTTGCTATTCCCGGAAATATAGACAACCCTTTAACCGAGGGGCCACATCGATTAATTCAGCATGGGGCTAAACTCATCACGTCAGCAGCCGATATTTTAGAAGAGGTAATTCCGATTGCGCCAGATATTTTGGACAAAAAGGCGTTACCATCAGATAATAGTTGCCAACAACAATTGCCAACGGGTGGATTGTTGGATAACGTAGGTTATGAGACGACATCGATTGATGAAATTGTCGAACGCAGCTTACTGCCCGTAGAACAAGTCGTCGGAAAACTGATTGAACTGGAAATGTCTGGTTTTATTGGCGTTGTACCCGGCGGTTATGTCCGATTGAGGAGGAACCCGTGATGTTTGATATCCTCATGTATCTTTTCGAAACATACATCCATAGCGATGTTGAATTGTTAATGGATCATGATGAGCTTACCGATGAGCTTACTCGTGCAGGTTTTCGAAAAGAGGAGATCTATAAAGCCTTGGATTGGCTGGAGCAGCTTGCTGCACTTCAGGAAAGTGATACCCATCCTTATCTGAATCCGTCTGCAACACCCGCAATTCGTATCTTTACTGCCCCAGAAATGGCGAAGTTAGATGTGGAATGTCGCGGCTTTTTAATGTTCTTAGAACAGATTAAAGTGTTGACAGCCGAAACTCGTGAGATGGTCATTGACCGTGTTATGGAACTGGATAGCCCTGAGATTGAACTTGAAGATCTTAAGTGGATCATTCTGATGGTGCTGTTTAATGTTCCCGGAAGTGAATCAGCTTACCAGCAAATGGAAGAGCTTCTTTTCGAAGTGGGTGATGGCATCTTGCATTAACAGTAATCTGTTATGATGGGCCTCACCCATCATCATTGACAGGTTTTTGTTAAGAGATTTATGGCTAAGATAGACCCCAAATTGTTTTCTGCGCACAAACATGCGCTGGAAGGGCCTGATGACCCTTGTCCAGAGTGTGGCGCGCCACTTGTGTATCACCATCGTAAAAACGGCTCCTTTATAGGTTGTAGCCGTTATCCTGAATGTAGCTATTCCCGTCCTTTGCATGATGACAGCGCGAAAATCGAAAAGCCGCTGCCAGGGACAGTGTGTCCTGAATGTGGTCGAGAACTGGTGCTGCGCAGTGGCCGTTATGGCTTATTTGTCGGTTGCAGTGGTTTTCCTGAATGTAACCATATCGAGCCGCTGAATGCGCAACAGGCCGAAGAAGATATTCCTTGTCCTAGCTGCCATGAGGGGAAAATCGTCCGACGTCAATCGCGCTATGGCAAAACGTTTTACGCGTGTAATTGCTATCCTAAGTGTAAGTTTGCCGTAAATTATCAGCCGGTTGTAGGAATGTGTCAGTTCTGTGGTTTTGAGCTTTTGGTCAAACGCTCAAAAGGTGGCCATGAGCGGTTATATTGCGCCAGCAAAAAATGCGGGAAAATACAGCCGGAGCCTGAAGATGACTCCGGCAAGAGCTCTTAATGATTCTCTAGATATTCATGTAAACCCGGGAATTGATCCGAAGGTAACAGTTTAGCGATATCCTTGATGCGGGCGATTAACTGCGTTGCATCGTCGGCGCTGACATTAATGTGGCCCATTTTGCGACCTGGACGTTTGTCTTTGCCATACCAATGAACCCGAGTGCCGGGCGCTGAGTAGATAGCTGGAGCTACCTCGTCCTGACCTAAGATGTTGATCATGGCAGTTGGCGTTCTAAGCTCGGTATCACCAAGCGGCAAATTAGCAACTGCCCGCAGATGGTTATCAAACTGGCTGACAAATGCGCCTTGCTGACTCCAGTGCCCTGAATTATGCACGCGCGGAGCAATTTCGTTGACCAACAGTTTTTCACCGACAACAAAAAACTCAATGGCGAGCACACCGACATAATTGAGAGTGTTTGCAATCGCTTCAAACATCTGCTGCGCTTGTTGCTGCAGAGCATCGCTTTGTTTGCCATCAACAATCGATAAGTTAAGAACACCCTGATAGTGGTGGTTGACAGCCAACGGATAGACTTTGACTGAGCCATCGTGAGCGCGAGCACCAATTAGTGATACTTCGCGATCAAAGGGGATCATTTTTTCGCCAACAATCGCTTGGCTGGGATTGGCATTTAAAAATGCTTCCAGCTCATTGTAGAGCGCATTGGCATCGTCGTTGGCTTTTAAGCGCCATTGACCTTTGCCGTCATAGCCTGCCAGCGCGCTTTTTAAGACCATGGGTGTAGCAAGTTCACTGAGCGCTTTTTCAAAACTTGCTTTATCGGTGATAATCACATGCGGTGCATTGGCAACGTTGGCTTGCTCGAGCAGTTGTTTTTCTTTGCGCCGGTCCCCGCCTGCTTTAATCGCTTTGGCATCAGGGTACATTTTGCCGCTTTGCTCGCAGGTATCAAGAACATCGTAAGGGATGTGTTCAAACTCGCTCGTGATTACATCGGCCCAGTCAATTGCCTGTGCCAGAGACTGCTCATAACTATCGCCTGAAAGCGGGTGAACAACTTTGCCAGGGCCCACATCAAATGCTCTGAGCTCAAGGTTAAGTGGTAATCCATCAAGCGCCATCATCCGCGCCAGCTGGCCTGCCCCTAACACTAAAATCTTCATGATTATTCCTCGCTTGGATCCGGATGAGATAAAACTTGCTGAGTCTGCTGTTGACGGAACGCATCAATTTTTTTGGTGAGTTCCGTATCGCTAGTTGCTAAAATCTGTGCGGCTAAAAGCCCAGCATTCGCAGCGCCTGACTCACCGATAGCCAATGTACCAACGGCAACGCCTTTGGGCATCTGGACAATCGACAACAGCGAATCCACCCCTTTCAGCGCTCGCGATTTTACCGGAACACCTAAAACAGGTAACGAGGTAAAAGCTGCACACATGCCTGGTAAATGTGCAGCTCCGCCAGCTCCGGCAATAATTACTTTAATACCACGTTCACTGGCGCTTTGGGCGTAGTCGGCTAACAATTGGGGGGTGCGATGAGCCGAGACCACTTTAGTTTCATATTCAATATTAAACTGGTCCAACATGGCGGCGGCATGCGACATAGTTGGCCAGTCGGACTTAGAGCCCATAATAATTCCGACTTTCATTTCCGACTCCTGTGAGTTGCTGCTTATATCGAAACGACTGGCATTATATACACAAATGTCCACCTATGCAGGCTTGTTCACATTTGCTATCGAGTGCAAAATAACCCGCGGTGTGAAAAGACGCATGTTCTATGCGTGTAAATACTGTCGTGGCAAAGAGAAATCGCGTATGGTAGCGGCAGTTAGAAATGTTAATTATTTGTGATTTTATCGCTTAAAGAGCCTCTTCATGGGCTGCGTTAATTGTGAATTATCATCAAAAAGTGGAGGAATAACGTTGAGTAATCTTGATCAGGCGGTGAGCGCGCTGCAACGTGGAGAGGTTATTGCCTATCCGACGGAGGGTGTTTTTGGTTTAGGTTGCGATCCGGATAATCCTCAGGCAATTCAACAGTTACTGGCAATTAAACAGCGAGCCAAAGAAAAGGGTTTAATCCTGATTGCTGGCAGTTTTGAACAGCTTTCGCCTTACGTTGATTTGCACACGTTGAGTGAGCAGCGCCGCCAACAGATTTTTGCCAGTTGGCCAGGAGCTGTGACTTGGGTGTTGCCAACTTCTGAGAAAACCAGCGATTGGGTCAGTGGTCAATTTGATACCGTCGCGGTGCGAGTGACGGATCACCCTCAGGTTATTGCGCTTTGTCAGGCGCTGGGTAAACCCATTATTTCAACCAGTGCTAATTTATCGGGTCAGCCAGCGGCGCTTTGCTATGAAGACGTTGTGGCGCAACTGGGCGAGCGGCTTGAAACAATTTTGCAAGGTCAGACCAGTGGCCGACAAAAACCGAGTAAAATTATTGATGGCCGTAGTGGCCGAGTTTTTCGCGAAGGATAAAAAGAGGTTTTAAATGGCCACGGTGAATCCAGAGCAAGTGTTTGCTTATTTAAACACGCTTCAAGATGATATCTGCGCGGCATTTTCGGCATTTGATGATAAAGCCTTTACCATCGATAGCTGGCGCAAAGAACCTGGTGAACGTGGTTTAAAAGGCGGCGGACAGAGCCGGGTTTTAAACAATTGCGTGTTTGAACAAGTGGGCGTTAATCTCTCTCATGTGCAAGGTGATACGCTGCCACCTTCAGCGACAGCCAATCGTCCTGAGCTAACCGGATGCCAATTTGAAGCCATGGGCGTTTCAGTGGTTGCGCATCCGCGCAATCCGTTTGTGCCAACCAGCCATGCTAATGTGCGTTTTTTTGTGGCCGATAAACCGGGCCAAGAACCTATTTGGTGGTTTGGTGGCGGGTTTGATTTAACGCCGTTTTATCCCGTTGATGAAGATGTTCGCCATTGGCATCAGGTGGCTCATGACTTGTGTGCGCCATTTGGTGAAAATCGCTATCAAGAGCATAAAAAATGGTGCGACCAATATTTTTATCTGCCGCATCGTCAAGAGGCCCGAGGTGTCGGTGGATTATTTTTTGATGACCTGAATAGCCCTGATTTTGCAAGTTGTTTTGCCTATCTAAAAGCGGTTGGGCACGGATTTCTCGATGGCTATCTGCCCATCGTTCACAAACGAATGAATCACCCCTATGACGAGCAACAAAGAGCATTTCAACTGTATCGGCGGGGCCGTTATGTGGAATTTAATTTAGTGTACGATCGCGGCACTTTATTTGGCCTGCAAAGCGGTGGTCGAACGGAGTCTATTTTGATGTCGATGCCGCCGTTGGTGCGTTGGCAATATGGCTATCAGCCACAGGCTGACTCTGACGAGTCTCGGCTTGGCGAATATCTCAAATCTCGCAATTGGTTAGCTGAATTATAACCATCGTTTGATTAAGACAAAAAATTCATCATTTTTTTCTTGCATGTTGGCTCAGTTTAGATTATTTACTCACTTTGAAAGTTGGTCGTGATGCAATGCATCGTTTTAGAAGAGATGAAGCCAGTTATGAGTGGATCTTTTGCAACGAATCGTCGTTTTTATGACGACAAGCATTTTCCAAGAGGGTTCTCACGCTCTGGAGTTTTTACTATCAAAGAAGCACAAGTGCTAGAAAGCTTTGGCCATGCATTTAAAGAGCTGGATGAACAACTTCGCCAGCCAAATGATGTGGTTGAGCAGCATTTTGTCGCTGTCTGCCGTGGTGAACAAAACCCAGAGTCGCTCGAAGAAAAAGCTTGGCTTAAATTTAAACAGCGTACCGGGCGTCGTCGTTTTCACGCACTTGTCGGATCGCCGAAAGTAATTGCCGGCTCTGATGATGATGTAAGCAATGATGATGACGATATAGCTCTGGAAGATTAATATGATAAATACAGTGGCATCAGCCACTGTATTATAATTGATCCTCGAAATTACCCCGAAAAGTCGCTAAGGTGGAATAATCATTTACTTATTTTCTGCCCGAGGCGTATTGTGGATCGTTATGCAGTGATCGGTCATCCGGTTAGCCATTCCAAATCTCCTTTTATTCACACACTCTTTGCTCGTCAAACTTTTCAGCAGATGACTTATGAGGCGCTAGAGCTTCCTGAAGACCGTTTTGTTGAAGGGGTTAATGTCTTATTTGCTAATGGACTACGTGGTTGTAATGTCACCGTGCCGTTTAAGCAAGAAGCCTACAATTATGCCCAGCAACTGACCGAACGGGCGAAACTTGCTCAGGCCGTTAATACCCTTAAAGTGACCGATGATGGCATTATTCTTGGGGATAATACCGATGGGGCAGGTTTGTTAGCGGATTTAAAATTAGAGTTTGGTTCGCTTGAAAATCAGAAAATTTTGTTGGTTGGGGCCGGTGGCGCATCGCGTGGTGTGTTAGGGCCGCTGCTTGAAGCCAATCCGAATAAAGTTGTGATTTGTAACCGCACACCTGCCAAAGCAAAAGCGCTTGGCGAACAATTTAGCAGTTTGGGTAACGTGAGCTTTTCGTTGATTGAAGCGCTTGATGAACCATTCGATCTAATTATTAATGCCACCTCGGCAAGTTTGGGCGGTAGTGCATTAGCTTTGCCAGAGCATCTTATTCATCACAAAATTTGTTGTTATGACATGATGTATATGCCCGGATTGACGCCTTTTAATCAATGGGCTAAAAATCTTGGGGCTCGTCAAGTTCTTGATGGCGTGGGAATGTTAGTGGCTCAGGCGGCGGAAAGCTTTGCTATTTGGCGAGGTTTACGACCCGGTGTTCGCTCTGTGATCAATGAATTACGCCGAAATATGCGCACTTAAGCCAATAAAATGGGTTAATAACTACTCTAAGCGTGAGTCGATATCTATATTTATGGATGTTTTTTTTAACTAAGCTCAATTATATTAGTCGCCATATTCGTATCTTGTTGTCTATTTGAAAGCTAAAAACTCCCAAAAAACGGCTTTAACGGCTATTTTGGAAAGAACACGGTGAATAAATAACCACAACAGATATTTTGAAATAACAGGGTAATGACAAAATAATAAGACGATTGCCTAATTTGAGTCTAAATAACGTACCAGTAAAGGTAGATTTCATGAAGAGAACTCAGAATCACCAGATGAGTAACTTTTGGCAGAAAACGCAGCAAATTGCCGTTGCCTTTTCACTGGTTTCAGTGACTGCCAGTTATGCATATGCTGATGATACGGCCAGTGGCGACCAACCTCCACAGCCTTATGTTCAATATACCAATAACGGTTCATATGACCGCAATCAGGTTTTGCAGCTGGCTAAAAAACTGGCCAAATCGCCATACCAAGCGCCGCAGGAACCGCTGCCGCAAAAACTCGTCGATATGTCATTGGCGGATTATCAAAATATTCTTTTCCAACCCACTCAGGCTATCTGGGGAAAAGATAATTTACCATTTAAAATGCAACTGCTGATGCGCGGCTCTTATTTTAAGATGCCTGTTGAAATCGCAACTGTTGATGGTGATAAATCGCAGCATATTGCATTTTCACCTAAATATTTCACCAACACCGCCGGCCAAGCGCTGTCATTACCAGAGCAGGATATTGGCTTTTCTGGCATCAGTTTATATTACCGTCTTAACCAGCCTGAAACATATAATAAAGTGATGCAGTTTCAGGGCGCTAGCTATTTTAAAGCGATTGGCAAAGGTGAAAATTGGGGCGCTTCAGCGCGTGGTTTAGCCATTGATACAGCAGATCCAAAAGGCGAGGAGATCCCGGTATTTCGCGCGTTCTGGGTTGAAAAACCAAGTTCGAGCAGCAACAGCATTGTTGTGAATGCCTTGCTTGACAGCCCAAGTGTCACTGGGGCTTATCGTTTCACTATTCGACCCAATGATGACACCGCGGTTGATGTTGAAGCATCGCTTTTCCCACGTAAAGACATTAGCAAAGTCGGTTTAGCGCCGATGAACAGCATGTATATGTTCTCAACGAATGATCGCCAGAATATCGATGATTATCGCCCTGAAGTTCATAACTCTGATGGTTTGTTAATGGTCAATGGCAAGGGTGAGCGTCTGTGGCGGCCATTGAATAATCCAAAAACATTGCAGATGAGCAGCTTTGTTGATGAAGCGCCGATTGGCTTTGGGTTGATGCAGCGCGATCGCAAATTTTCCGATTATCAAGATCTTCAGGCTAACTTCCAAGATCGTCCGAGCCTGTGGGTTGAACCCATTGGTAACTGGGGCAAAGGGAGCGTCACTTTAATTGAGATCCCATCTGATAGCGAAATTCACGACAACATTGTGGCGTATTGGCAGCCGCAAGAGCCACTCAAAGCCGGTGGTGAATATGACTTTTCTTACCGCTTGCATTGGGGCCAGTCGCCTCATCCACCAAGTCAGACCACATATGTGGTCAGTGGTACCTATAGTGGTCAAGCTCCGGGAAGTTCCGATGCAACCAAACGGGTCTTTGTGATTGATTACTCTGTTGTTGATGGTAAGTCAGTGGCCAATGCAACGATGCCAACGGTTAATGTGTCGGCATCAGCTGGCAAAGTTTCAAATGTCACGATTGTGAAAAATCCGCATAACCCTGGATATCGAGTGCAATTTGTCCTTGATGCTGATGATGCGCAGGCTTCTGAGCTGCGCGCTGAGCTGACATTTTCTGATAATCGCAGAGCCGAAACTTGGCTTGATCGTTGGACTGCCAATTAATCGAGGTAATGATGCAAGTAACGCCTAACTCATGTGAGCCAGGAATGCCTAACGAGCATCGAGCCGATATGCCAGCACAGGATCTGCATCATTTTAGCGCAGATCAGGTGCGTCAGCCGATTAACCCGAGTGCGGTTCGTTCATCGCCTTGGCGACGGATTTTAGTGCTCGGTGGCGCATTAGTGATCTCTGCGTTGGCTATTAATGAAATGCGAGCCGTGTTGGGAATTGGTGGCTTAACCCCACTGGAATATGTGGTTCTCGTATTATTCGCTCTGACTTTCTGCTGGATCACGGTCGCTTTTACAGGCTCTATTGCTGGGTTTTTCTCAGTTCTGGCCCGCTCCAATAAAGAGGTTGAGTGGTCTGACGAGCCACTCACGACTCGTACCGCTGTTTTAATGCCGACCTATAATGAAGACCCTGCGCGACTATTCGCAGGTCTTGAAGCGATGGCTCGGCAAGTGGTTGAAGCTGGTGGCGAAAATCATTTCGACTGGTGCATTATCAGTGATACGACTGATGCGAATATGGCGCGCAAAGAAGAGCAAGCTGTAACCTTGATGCGTCAGAATATGGGCGATAAAGTTAAAATTTATTATCGTCGGCGCCGCAAAAATATCGCCCGTAAATCAGGTAATGTAGAAGACTTTTGTGTACGTTGGGGCAGCTTGTATGATCATCTTTTAGTGCTGGACGCTGATAGCTTGATGAGTGGCCGAGTGATGGTCGAAATGGCGCGTCGCATGCAGAAGAACCCTGATTTAGGATTACTTCAAACGATTCCACGATTGATTAATGGTACAACCATTGTCGCTCGTCTGCAGCAATTTGCCGGACGCGTGTATGGACCGATTGTCGGTTCAGGCTTGTCTTGGTGGACCCAAAAAGAGGGTAACTTCTGGGGGCATAACGCGATTATTCGCACCAAAGCGTTTATGCAGGCAGCTGGGTTACCTAAATTGCCGGGTAAACCACCATTTGGTGGCTATATCTTAAGCCATGATTTTGTTGAGGCTGCGCTACTGCGTCGTAGTGGTTGGAGCGTTGAGATTGCGCACGATCTCAATGAATCCTATGAAGAGTCACCGCCGTCCATTGTGGATTTAGCGGTACGTGATAGGCGTTGGTGTCAGGGCAACTTGCAGCATACGCGGGTGATTGGTGGCAAACGCATCCATTGGGTAAGTCGTATGCACATTATGACTGGCATCATGTCTTATCTGTCGTCACCGCTGTGGTTAATGCTCATTATTGCCGGCCTTTTGTTAGCGCTGCAATATCAGTTTGTGCGTCCCGAGTATTTCCCGCAAGGGTATTCATTGTTTCCTACTTGGCCGTTGATGGACCCGGAGCGAGCATTGCGGTTGTTTGTTGTGACAATGGGAATTCTATTTGGTCCGAAAGTGCTTGGTCTTATCTCATTTCTTTGGGATAAAAAATGCCGTCGTGAGGCCGGTGGTTTCTTTAAAATCTTTGTTAGCTTTATTGTTGAGATGATTGTTTCGGCTCTTATCGCGCCGATTATGATGTTGATTCACTCAGGGGCTGTGACCTCAATCGTTTTGGGTCAAGATAGTGGCTGGAATCCACAGCGCCGAGATGATGGTCGTATCCCTTGGAAAGCTCTTTGGTATCGCCATCGTTGGCACGTGATTGGTGGCATTGTGCTGGCAGTATCATCGTATGTGATTTCATTAGATGTACTGGCTTGGTTATCGCCTGCAATTATCGGCATGGTATTGGCTGTCCCTCTCTCATCTTGGACTGGCTCGAATAAGATAGGTCGAGTGCTCAAACGTTGGGGCATTTTAAAAATACCTGAAGAAGCGCAGTTACCTTCTATCTGGCAAGAGATGGAACAATCACTGAAACGTTATGAGCAGCAACTGGCTCAGACGCCATCACTGGCCGATATTGCCAGTGATAAAGACTGGTTTAATATTCATATGCAATTGATGGATAGCTATGAGCCAAGAGTCGCGGGAGATGTTGAGGAGATTGATGCAACGGCGGCGATTAAAATTGCAGATGCCCACAGTATTGAACAGGCGGTCAGCTTTTTGAATGCCAAAGAGCAAGCCCGAGTACAAAATACGCCAGCATTGATGCAAGCGTTAGCTGATTTGCCAAGAACCGAGATACCTAGACTCAATGCGCCTGAACACGAGCAAACGTCACAAGAAGGGCAACGTTTGCTAACACTGTTACATAATTTATAGATTTTTAACTTCCAAGTCAGATAGCCGATAGGTTATCTGACTTGTTCTTCGTCAAGATATTCGTTTTTTAAAATTCGATAGTTTTCAGCAGATTGTTTTAAAAATTTCATTTCGTTATCAGAGAGTTCTCGCGCTCGAGTCACGGGGCTACCTAAATATAAATAGCCTGATTGTAGACGTTTGCCTGGAGGCACAAGGCTGCCAGCTCCAACCATGACATTGTCTTCAATGATAGCGCCATCAAGCACAACTGCGCTCATTCCGACTAACACTCGATTGCCAATGCAGCAGCCATGTAACGTGGCATTGTGCCCAACGGTAACATCATCGCCAATATACAGCGGGTATCCAGCAGGGTTCTTATCACTGTGGCGGGCGACGTGTAATACGCTACCATCTTGAATATTAGAACGCTGGCCGATTTGAATGTGATTTACATCGCCTCGAGCGGTCACTTGAGGCCAAATACTGCTGTCATCTCCAAGCTGGACGTCGCCAATCAGTACCGCGCTATCGTCAACATAAACCTGCTTTCCCAATGTTGGTGATTTATTTTTATATATCCTTAAAACCATTACTATCCTCATTCATTGCTGAGAGTGGCTATACTTTACCATAATGGGTAGTTGTCGCTTGGCCGATCCTAATATCTCTTGATTGATGTCATATCCGTGAGCAATTGTGATTTTTACCTCCCAATAAATGAATAAGAGGTGCCAGATTTGCATGATTTGTCACCAAATAACTCACTTTGTGTACACTGTTGGATGAAATCTCTACAAACAGTTAGAAAATAGCGAAAAATTGCAAAAAGCACTTGCGTAAAAATGCCGTATCCCTATAATGCACCACCACTGACGCGGCACACCTCACACGAGGTTGCAGTTCAAGGTTTCAAGCCGGTTTGGCTGGCTCGAAACGGAAAGCAAAAAACGAAAATAATCGTTGACAGGCTTTCCCCTGATGCGTAAGATGCGCATCCGCTTCAACGGCAAATGAGCTGAGAAGCAACCGTTCTTTAACAATTAATCAAGCAATCTGTGTGGGCACTCGCAGAAGATGATTTGCAAAAAGATTTAATCATCGACT
>NZ_JBEQCS010000004.1:0-240738 GCF_046054195.1 Celerinatantimonas sediminis | reverse complement strand
GTTTATGGCTCATGGACACCTCTTTTTTTAGCTAGTTTATCTAACTAAAAGGTGTCTAGGAAATCAGTGGCGATTCAGTATGCGATCGGATTGCCTTTATGGATAAAGGAGAAATATTAGAGTGCTCAAGTCCAGATCATGTACTTAAGAACTCACAGTCAGAACGGATAAAAAAAATTTTATCCAGCTCTACCTAGCCAAGTATGGAGGATACTTATGCAAGTCACAGACGCTATTAAATTATTTGAAGAAGAACGAGAAAGAATTTGGCTAAATAGTCCAGATGACGTAAAAGATTTAGGCGAAGGCAAAATCGAACGTGGTACCGGTTCACGAGGCCAATATTTAAGTACAATTATATTTGCCGAAGGTGAAACCCGGACATTAGCTGATGAAATGTTATGGGGTATTATTCGCGTTTGTGAAGATACCGATGCAGAGTTAAAAACTCTTCAAGCTATTATTAATCAGATTATTGGCTATAAAGCGGATTTCTTTGATTTTGTAAATTTACCAGAAGCAGCTCGTCTTACCAAAATATATGTAGAAACAGCTTTGGAATGTAAAAACACTGAAGAGTTATGTTTATTGACGAAGGCAATGATTAGTTACGCTAACCGACTTCATATGTGGGTAGACTTTGTTTTCCCTTGGGGTCTGGGTGATGGTTTTCGTCGTAAATAGAATATGAAGTAAAAAATGATTTTAACAATGTCAGTCGAAGGCGTAGATATTTGTAGTATTAAAGTTTGGGAAGACAAAGTTCCTATGTTGGCAAAAGAATTGAAAGATAAATTGCCAATGAAAACCATGCTGCAACACGGTAAATTAATTGGTGATATGGTTTTCTTCACATTGCCAATTGTGGCTCCTTGGGAAAATAAATATCTGACTCAAGAAGTCGGTGCAGAGCGTAAAGCTAAATATGGTTCTAGCGCTGGTTCAGTTTGTTTTTACAGCCCTCGTCAGCAATTTTGTGTTGTTTATGGTGATGACACTGCCGAAGAGCCGTTACCTATCTCTTATATTGGTGAAGTCATTGATGGTTCACTGGAGCTGAAAGTTCTGGGGATCGAAACTTGGACTAACCAGGCTCGTGTCCTCGAGTTGCGAGTTGCATCGTAAAATACCACTGCCAGTTATTGGACTAAGCCCGCGCTAATGTGCGGGTTTTTAGTTTTATAAAATGGTTATGATGCGTCTTGATGGGTGAGAAATCGGATATCTTTCACTGGTGAGCGGCCAAATAGGCGGCTATATTCGCGACTAAACTGAGATGGACTTTCATAACCTACTTTAAAGGTGGCTTCGCTGGCACCTAGATTTTCAATTAGCATTAGCCGGCGCGCTTCGTTTAGCCGCAGTTTCTTCTGAAACTGTAAAGGCGTCATCGCGGTTACTAGGCGAAAATGTTGATGAAATGCCGACTTGCTCATTCCAACATAATCCGATAATTCGCCAATACTTAATGGCTGAGTGTAATTGCTTTTGAGCCAGTCAATCGCTTTAGCCACCTGTTGTGAATGGCTATTGGCAACTGTCAATTGGTAGAGTCGTTGACCCTGATTGGTCATCAATAAACGATAGAAAATCTCACGTTTAATCACTGGCGCTAAAATATCAATATGTTCTGGTTCATCGAGCAGTTCAAAAAGCCTGACAAAGGCATTTAATAGCGGCTCAGATAGCTCGCCTATACCAATGCCTGGTTGCGCTTGTGCAGATTGAGCAAAGCTCATTTTAGATTCTGTAATAAGCTGCGCAATTTCTTGTAAGTCCAACTGCATGACAACCCCTAGAAAAGGCTCTTGCGTTGATGCGCGTGTGATGTGTGCCATTACCGGCAGGTCAACAGAGGAAACTAAGAACTTTTGAGGATCATAGTTATAATTTTGCTCGCCGAGAATGACTTGCTTTTGACCTTGAGCAATCAGGCAAATACTTGCGTTTAATGTATAACTTGCGGGGTTAGTCAGGTGCTCCCAACGGCTGATGAGCATCCCTTCAATCGGCAAATCGACTTGGTTTTGTACACCTGCACAATCACTGATACATTTTGCCAGCTGTCGTAAACTGTTTGAAAAACTCATTGATATGCTCACCGTTGTACCTCGACGATAGTTCGTTTAGAGCATTTTATACTATGAATGGGCCGAACACTAAAATCGGTGGCTTAAGCGATTAAATAGATGTAGAGCTATTATTCGTATTAATAAGCCAGTACTTAGTACTCAACAAAAAGCTGGAGACTTGTGCTCAAGGCTGCTAAAAGTAATACTTCGTCTTAATTGCTTATATGTTACGGACAACTCGAGCGTTGCTATGATCGACATTGTATCTGTTCAAATCTATTCAATTTCCACATTTTCATTGGCTGCTCAACAAAATTCATATCCACTGATTAAAAATATCAAAGTTGAATACAGTGGAAATGTTGATGATTCGGCTTCGCCTGATCAGGTACTGAAGTCTCTTAAGCTCAAGCTAGAAGAGATTCCAGGGTGGCTTGCTGAGTACGAGTGGTTAATTGATGAGTTGAGACCTCGTCAGCGTATTGATTTAGTAATGGCTGATTTCAAATTACCATTTGAAAAACTATTTGGTTTGACTGAAGAGCTTAGTATTCAACTTACCTTCAATCTATATAACGACTTGGATGAAGTTATTTCATCAGTAGTTAAAAATGTCGATATATTGCCAGCTAATTACTGGGGAGGGGAGAATCGCCAGCCAGATTTGCTCGCTGCTTTTGTCAAACCCAATGGTATTTATGTTGAATCTCTTTTACGTCAAGTCGCCAACTCACTGGAGAAACATAGTCACTCAAGGAGCTTAGACGGCTATCAAAATAATACGAGAGAGAAGCCATATTTGATGGTCGCTACACTTTGGAATGTGCTCTTTGAACAGAAACTAGCCTATGTAAGCCCACCGCCGAGTTTTGCTAAGTATGGACAAAGGATTAGGCTTGCCAATGAGATCAGTAGCTCTAAGATTGCAGCATGTTTAGATACATCGTTGCTTTTCGCAAGTTGTATCGAAGCAATGGGACTTAATGCGATTATTGCACTAACTAAAGAGCATGCATTTGCTGGTGCTTGGTTAATTAATGAGAGATTACCCGTTTTAACCAACGATGACCCTATGGATGTCAGAAAGAGGGTTGATAATCGTGATATCGTTTTCTTTGAAACAACAATGATTACAAATAGTAATCCTGTTACTTTCGCTCAATCTGCTGAATATGCTCGATCACTTATTTCCGAAGAAAATGAAGACGATTTTGTTTATGTTATAGATATCGCGCAGGCAAGAGCTCGACAGATAAAACCCTTATCAACAGTGGAAGAAGCTCGACGCGAGGTTTCTGCTGAATCAACCGAAGGCTTGCCTGAGCCAGTCATTCCGCCGTTACCTCCGGTAAGGTTCGATGAACGAGTTGAACAAGAAACTCCTGAGACAAGAATCGACACCTGGTCTAGAAAACTTCTCGACTTATCCAAACGTAATAGCCTACTGAATTTTAGTGATAGAGCGATTTCTATTAGAATTTTTTGCCCTAATATCGCTTCACTGGAAGATATGTTAGCAGATGGTCAAAAGTTCCAATTTATATCGGCACAAGATAGTCCTTTAAATGATAGAAATCGAGATTTAGATGGTTTTAGAATGCAAAATGGTCGTGATTTGCACCGGGCATATGCATTAGATCAATTGGAAAATCAAGTTCTTATTGCTAACCAAAGTACAAAACGCATGGATAGTAGTGCGGTTTCTCTTTATCGTAAAGCTAAGAACGATCTCGAAGAAGGTGGCTCAAATACTCTATATCTCGCGCTCGGTATGCTGAAATGGAAAGAAAATCCCGAGGATGATCGCAGTTATCGAGCACCATTGATTTTATTGCCCATCACTTTATCCAGAAAGAGCGCACGTTCTCCAGTTTATTTGGAACAGTTAGCTGATGAAGAGCCTATCTTTAACCTCACGCTTATTGAGTTTCTTCAAGTAGAACAAAACATTAATCTCGCTGAGTTTAAGGATGATTTACCAAAAGATGACAGTGGTATTGATGTCGCTGGTATCTGGCGTAGAGTTCGTGATGAAATTAGTGAGCATCGAGGATTTGAAGTATCTGAAGAATTGGTCCTGGCTTCGTTTTCATTCTCAAAATATCTAATGTGGAAAGATTTACGAGATCGTATTGGAGATCTTAAAGAAAACCTTTTTGTAGAGCATCTGGTTGATAACCCAAGAGAACCATATCCACAGAAGTCAAATTTTATTGAACGTTATGATATTGATCACAAAGTAGATTTTTCAAAAATTTTCACTCCTTTGAACTGTGATAGCTCCCAGCTGGTAGCTGTTGAGGCCTCAGCTCATTCTCAAGATTTTGTTTTAGAAGGTCCCCCAGGAACAGGTAAGTCAGAAACGATTGCTAATATTATTGCTCATAATATTGGTATGGGCAGAACTGTGTTATTTGTCGCAGAGAAAATGGCGGCGTTAAATGTTGTTTACCGTCGGATGCAGAAAGTTGGTTTGCAGCATCTGTGCTTAGAGATACATAGTAATAAAACCAATAAAAGAATGGTGCTTGATCAGCTTGAAAAAGCGTGGACAAAGAGAAATGGGCTTAGCCAACAAACATGGGAGATGAATTTATCAGAGCTTGGACAAAAAAGAACACAATTAAATACTTATGTTGAGGCTCTTCATGCCCATACTATCTATGGTCTGTCGGTTCGAGATACGATTGCGACTTTAGCAAAACATTCAGATGAACTGGCCTTTGAATTGGATTGGCCTCTTGCTCTCAATGCTTGTCCTTTTAAAAATGAAAATGACTTAAAAGATGCGCAGACTAGGGCCAAAAATTTGGCCATTGCTTTTGAAGATCTGTCAGGTATAGAACCGATATCTTTCGAGATAATAAAAACTATCAATTGGTCAAATGTTTGGCAGACGCAGACAGCTCGCTTATTCGAGCAGTTGATAGACAAATCAGAGCCAGTTCAATCAAATGCGATTAGCTTTGCTGGGCAGTTTGATCTTGCATTAGATAACGTTTCATTGTCAGAACTACAAAAACTTTCCAGCTTAGGTGATTTGATTCGTATTGCCATACAAAACCCTATTGGCTATGCAATCGAAAAAGGGGCAAAGGAACGTTTAAGTGCGCTTAAAAAAGTTTCTGAACAAAAAGCAGTATTAGATACAACGATTAGTAAATTGGGACAACCCATATCGGTCGACAAACTTAAAAACGTTCCAATAAATGATTGGATTGAACTTGCCGAACAAGCCAATACAGGGTGGTTTAAGTCAATCATTAGTAAATGGAAACTTAAGGCTTCTTGTAAGAAAATTGGAATAGAACCGTTATCAAATTTAGATTTAGTTGATGTTTTCAAAGAAGCCGTCGCGCTCATTGCAGAAATTGAACAAACGCTTCCTAGTTTAAATGACTATAAGCTTTGGAGTGGTTGGGATACAACTAGTGCGGAACTAGAAAAGTTATACTATACCGGAGTGCAAGCAAGTCAGCTGCAGTCTAACGTCCTTTCGCTTTCTGATGATCCTGTGTCTGTATTAATACAGATTAAAAAGTGGTTTGTTGATGGAAGGGATTATCTCGAGGATTCAAAAGTCTATATTCAATGGTGTCATACGGATGAGGCTTTAAATGAATATAACGGACTTATCAATCAGTTAGAGCAATCAGGCGTTACTGTTTCTAATACTGACACACTTCAAGAAGTAGTTAGAAAATCAAATCACATCTTGAGTAATAGGACGAAACTTAAATATTGGTGTGAATGGCAATCAGCAAAAGAGACTGCTCAAGCAATTGGTCTCCAGTCTTTGGTAAATGCTATTGAAGCGGGATTAGTTTCTCCTAAGGATGCGAGTCATCAATTCTATGTTGCATATTGTAAATGGTTAGCACCATTACTCATTGACCAAAACCCAGCTCTTAGAAAATTTAAAGCGTCTTCACATGAAGAAACTATTAATAGATTTAGAGAGTTAGATGAAGAAGTTGCCAATATTACAAGTGAGTACATCATTACGCTTGCTTCACAAAAAATCCCTAAGCAAGGTGGTGCTAATCAGTCGGCTCAATTTGGTATTCTTGCAAGGGAGTTACAGAAAAAAACTCGCCATATCCCTATTCGAACATTGATCGAACAAATGGGAGAATCATTATTGGAGCTATGTCCTTGTTTAATGATGTCACCTCTATCGGTTGCTCAATTCCTACCGAGTGACTTTCATGGTGTAGATCTCGTCGTGTTTGATGAAGCGTCTCAGATGACGACTTGGGACTCGGTTGGTGCAATAGCGAGAGGGAAAAACGTTGTCATTGTTGGTGATCCTAAGCAAATGCCGCCGACTAATTTCTTTAATGCTCAAACTGCTAATGACGATGCCGATGAAGAAGATTTGGAATCAATTCTTGACCAGGCTCTAGCCGCAAGGCTTCCGCTTAAGCGGTTGATGGGGCATTACCGAAGCAAACATGAAACATTAATCGCATTTTCAAATAGCCAGTATTATGAGAATTCTTTGGTAACTTACCCATCTTCTGATACTAAAGAATCTGTCGTGAGTTGCCGCAGAGTCAATGGCATATATGCCAAAGGTAAAGGTCGAAATAATCCTATTGAAGCTAAGGCTGTAGTTGATGAGGTTATTAGGCGACTAAATGATCCAATACTGCAAAATTTATCCATTGGAATCGTTACTCTCAATACTGAACAACAGCGCACTATTGAAGATTTGCTCGATGATGCAAGGCGTCAATATCCGGAGATTGAGAAATATTTTCATGATAGCGACGGACAAGATCCGTTATTTGTGAAAAACCTTGAATCTGTTCAGGGTGATGAACGGGATATTATAATTTTAAGTCTGGCATATGGTCCGACTGAACCTGAAGCTAAAACAATGAGTATGAATTTTGGGCCGCTAAACAAAAGCGGTGGTGAAAGACGACTCAATGTCGCAATTACGCGCGCGACATCGGAAATTATTGTATTTAGTAGTTTTGATTCATCAATGATTGATTTAAGTCGTACCTCTTCTAAAGCTATTGAAGATTTAAAACATTATTTAGAGTTTGCTGAAAGGGGCCCAATAGCTCTGGCAGAACAGTCTTTTGCAAATTATGGCGTTGATCAATTTGATAGTGATTTTGAACAAGCTGTTGCAACATCGCTTAGAGCAAAAGGTTGGAAAGTACAAACTCAAGTCGGTGTTAGTAAATTCCGTATCGATTTAGGGGTCTTCCATCCTGATCAAGCAGGGCGATATCTCGCGGGAATTGAGTGCGATGGCGCAACTTATCATAGTTTACCAACGGCTCGTGACCGCGATAGAGTTAGGCAAAATGTCCTGGAAAATCTAGGGTGGAATATCATTAGGCTCTGGTCTACTGACTATTTTATTGATGCTGATGCGGCTATATCAAAAATTCATAACCAGCTACAACAATTGCTCGAGGACGATAGAAAACAAGAGAATTTAGATAGTCAGCTAAATATTGAGGATAATGTTCTCGAGTTTCCAACTTCTGAGAAAAAAACTCCAGAAGATATGATGACAGGAACTTATGCTAAAGCTGCATCGATTGATGAGTTAACTGAATCCAGCTTAGAAATAGGGCAAAGCCAAAATAGGCCTGAATATAACTTTTCTGCATCGGACTATTTCAAAGAAAATCATGCTGAGACTATCAATCATGTAGCGAAGGAAATCCTTGAGGAAAAGCCAGGAATTACCTTGCATACGTTGGCTCTTGATATCGCTAATCTTCACGGTTTGACAAGAACGAGTAAAAAGCAACGAGATTACTTGATGTCATTGGTCTCAAATTGGGCCGGAATTGTTGAAACACCTGAATGGGAGCCAACTCTTTGGGCTAGCTCAGAACAGATCTCGCAGGAGGTGGCATGGAGAGGATTGAATCCATTCGGTTATGAGCGTACTTGGTCTGAAATATCTTATCAAGAGGCTATGGGATTAGTTCGTTATGCATTACAAAAAGCGCCAACTGACCCCGTAGGCTTTATGTGTGATGAGTTTGCATTGAAACGTAGGCATGAGACGACTATTTCGCAATTTTCTAAATGGATAGAAATATTTAAGAATCAATCAGATGAATAATTTTGTTGGCTTCGATATCGATTAGGCGCAATTCCTGTGTATTTGCTAAATGCTGTACTGAATGCGCTTGCTGATCCCCATAAACGATAAAGTATCTGGTTATAAGTTTTTAACCAGATATCGCAGTTTCTTTTGAAGTGTGATGTAGACTCTAATTAAGACTGAAAAGTAGCTACTATGGCCAATTATAACTTAACGAGTGAAACATCAGCGGTGCCGTGTCTGATGACGACATGGCATCTTTTTGAGTCTGAACTTTACTATTGGCTTTTCAAACAGACCAATGATGAAGACTTGAGCTTTGACCTTTTGCAAGATACCTTTTTAAAGGCACTACAGCAGCAAAAAGCGTTTTGTGACATTCAAAATCAAAGAGCATGGTTGTACCGCGTTGCACGCAATATGCTTATTGATAAGCAGCGCCGAGCGAGCAAAGAGCAAGAACTAGATTTGAGTCATTACGACCCATCATGGGATGAACTTGAATTAGCCGCCATAGATAGCCTCGCGCAATGCCTGCCTCGAGCTCTTGAAAATCTGAGCCCATCACAGAGAAATATTATCACTCAGTGTGACTTACAAGGCCTGAGTCAACAGCAGTTTGCGCAGCAAAATAAACTCACATTAGTTGCAACCAAATCTCGGATCCAGAGAGCTCGGCAAAAGCTTAAGAGCATTTTACAAAAGCAGTGTCATATCCGTTTTGATGAACAAAACCGGGTGTGTTGTTTTTACCGAGATAACACCTGATTTACTTATCAAAATATTCCCCGCAAATATTTATAAATCTCTTTGCATCCTTTTGACTTCAACTTCGTCTTATTAGCATGAGAAGATGAAGTTATTTGAAGGAATGGCTATGTTTGAAGGGTTTACGTATCTTGCAGATTGGGTGACTTATCGGCTATTTGCCATGCAACATGGGACTAAACTTGCCGATAGTATCCACTTTTTCATCGAAGATACGAGTAAAATCATGGTGTTATTAGTTGTCATGATTTACGTCATCGCTTTACTTCGAGCATCCTTAAATCTAGAAAAGGTTCGATATTACCTTGCTGGTAAACGCCGTCTTTTTGGCTATGTCACCGGTAGTATTTTCGGGGCGATTACCCCATTTTGTTCATGCTCTAGTATTCCTATATTTCTTGGATTTACATCGGTTGGTATTCCCTTAGGAATGACTATGGCATTTTTGATTACTTCACCACTTATCAATGAGATAGCTGTTGTCTTACTGTTTAGTCTTTTAGGTTGGAAGTTCACCATTATGTACACATTGATAGGAATGGCTATCGGGATATTCAGCGGTTGGCTACTGGATATGATGGGCGCACAGCGTTGGTTGCAACCCTTTGCTGCTAGGGCTATGCAAAAGGCTCTAATTGAGCATCAAGATGGCAAGTGCAATCTCGTTGTTCCTGATGGCGGTATAACATTGTTGTACCGTCATCAATTCGCCAAACAGCAAATGTTTGAAATCGTCTCTCGAGCCTGGAAATGGGTGTTTATCGGTGTCGGTATTGGCGCTGGATTACATGGGTTTGTGCCTGACGGTTGGATAGAAATGCATTTAGGGGCGGCTCAGTGGTGGAGTGTTCCAGCTGCGGTTTTTATCGGTATTCCTTTATATTCTAATGCAACAGGTGTTATCCCAATTATGGAAGGCTTATTGAACAACGGCCTGCCCATTGGCACAACGTTGGCTTTTTGTATGAGTACGGTCGCGGCAAGTATTCCAGAATTTGTCATGTTAAAACAAGTCATGCAATGGCAATTGCTGGGCGCGTTATTTGGTCTACTTTTGTGTGCGTTTACGCTGATGGGATGGATATTTAATTTATCGTTTTGGCAATATTAGGAGATAACTATGAAAGTTTTTAAAGTGCTAGGTTCTGGGTGTGTTAACTGTGTAAACACGGCTAAATTGATTGAAAAATTAGCTCTAGAGCAGGGCATTGATGTCTTGGTTGAAAAGGTTAGCGATCCTGAAACTATTATGAATTATGGGATTATGTCGACTCCCGCTGTGGTGATGGATGAAAAGGTTGTTCATGCTGGTGGCGTACCGAGCACAGAGAGTATTATTGGGTGGTTAAATAGCTTTTAAACTCAGCTAGAGTCATTAAATAATGTTAATCCGTTTTACCTATTAAACTCATCGTAAATCAATATTATCCTGCAGCCATTCCCTTGAGTAGAGTATGGACATCAACAAAAACTCACAGTGAGTGCGATTTCTTAAAAATCGAGATGTCATTCACCATCGTTAATACTAAGGGAAGCACCAATGACGCAGCAATCGAATACGCCAAAAGGGCAATGCCCTGTAATGCACGGTAGCCTAACGTCGCCTAATATGGCGAAAGAGTGGTGGCCGAAGAGCTTAAATTTAGACATCTTGCATCAGCATGATCGAAAAACCAACCCACTTGACGATGGGTTTGATTATCGCCATGCGGTGAAACAGCTCGATGTTAATGCACTTAAAACAGATTTAAAAAACTTAATGACTGATAGCCAAGCTTGGTGGCCTGCTGATTGGGGACACTATGGCGGTTTAATGATTCGCATGGCTTGGCACTCGGCGGGGAGCTATCGCAGCGCTGATGGTCGCGGAGGCGGTTCAACTGGTAACCAACGATTTGCACCACTGAACTCATGGCCAGATAACGCCAACTTAGATAAAGCGCGTCGTTTGTTGTGGCCAATTAAGAAGAAATACGGCAATGCGATCAGTTGGGCGGATTTGATGATTCTAGCCGGCAATATGGCGTATGAATCGATGGGGCTAAAAACCTTTGGTTTTGCGTTTGGTCGTGAAGATATTTGGCACCCTGAAAAAGATACATACTGGGGCGCAGAAACGCAGTGGCTCGCAACCAGTGATGCTGAACATTCCCGTTACAGTGGGGAGCGGAATTTAGAAAACCCATTGGCATCGGTCATGATGGGGTTGATTTATGTGAATCCAGAAGGTGTGGATGGCAATCCTGACCCATTAAAAACCGCGCAAGATATGCGCGTGACGTTTGCACGCATGGCGATGAATGATGAAGAGACCGTTGCGTTAACCGCAGGTGGCCACACAGTGGGTAAATGTCATGGTAACGGTGATGCCGCTAAACTGTCACCAGAGCCAGAAGGCGCGGCTATTGAAGATCAAGGCTTTGGTTGGATGAATCATCAAGCGCGCGGCGTTGGCCGAGATACCGTCACCAGCGGGATTGAAGGCGCTTGGACAACCAACCCAACGCAATGGGATAACGGCTATTTTGAGCTGTTATTTAAATACGATTGGGAATTGAAGAAAAGCCCAGCAGGTGCATGGCAATGGGAACCTATTGATATCTCTGAAGAAGATAAAGCAGTGGATGTACAAGACCCCACTATTCGCCATAACCCTATTATGACGGATGCGGATATGGCTCTGAAAATGGACCCTGATTATCGCGCTATTGCTGAGCGTTATTACCACGATCCAGCACTGTTTGCCGATGCATTTTCTCGTGCATGGTTTAAATTAACTCACCGCGATTTAGGGCCAAAACAGCGTTATATCGGCCCAGATGTGCCAAGCGAAGATCTTATTTGGCAAGATCCTATCCCTGAAGGGAATCGTGATTACGACGTGGATGCGGTGAAAGCGAAAATTGCAGCGAGCGGTTTAAGTGTGGCTGAATTAATTGCAACCGCATGGGATAGTGCAAGAACCTTCCGCCAGTCTGATTATCGAGGCGGTGCCAATGGGGCGCGCATCCGCTTAGCGCCGCAAAATGGCTGGGCAGGTAATGAGCCAGAACGGCTGGCTAAAGTATTGGCTGTATTAGAGCCGATTGCGGTTGGTTTTGGCATTAGTGTGGCGGATGTGATTGTTCTAGCGGGTAATGTTGGGCTTGAACAAGCGATTGCCGCGGGCGGTTTATCACTGTCTGTTCCCTTTACAGCAGGTCGTGGCGATGCAACTCAAGAGATGACAGATGTGCAATCGTTTGAGGTATTAGAGCCGCTTGCCGATGGTTTTCGTAATTGGCAAAAAGAGCATTATTCGGTAAAACCAGAAGAGTTGTTGCTCGATCGCGCTCAGTTGATGGGCTTAACAGCGTCAGAGATGACGGTTCTTATTGGTGGTTTACGTGTGCTGGGGGTTAACCACGCGGGCAGTAAACATGGTGTGTTTACTGATAACGTCGGGGCTTTGTCTAACGATTTCTTCGTTAATCTAACCGATATGAACAATCGTTGGGTACCAACTGGGCGAAATAGTTACGATATCTGCGACCGAGCCAGTGGCGATGTTAAATGGAGCGCAACACGTGTGGATCTTGTGTTTGGCTCGAACTCCATCTTGCGCAACTACGCAGAATTTTATGCGCAAGATGATAACAAAGAAAAAATGGCTCGTGATTTTATTGCTGCATGGAGCAAAGTGATGAACGCCGACCGATTCGTTATTTAATGTGTAAGATAAAGCTGCCGAATTCTTCGGCAGCTTTTATCATCACTAAAAACGATGAGTTAGAAAACTGTAAATGAGACGGTGTATACTATTTTGCTTATTATCTGAGTGAATATTTATAGCTAAAGTAAATCATAACTTTTAAAAATTATTTCCATCAGGGTAGCGTAGATGATCAAAAAACCACCATACAACGTAGCATTTGGTCGGCGCGAAGATAACATTCCAGCTCATGTTGTCTCTATTAGTGAAACGACAATACAGCTGTCAGGCAGTCCCAGTTATATCAAAAATAGCGGTTATACCGATAAAACCATTCATCATGCTGGTATTGAATCAGAGGATACTAAGCAGTTAATGTTAAAGTTAAACGAGCTTGGATATGCTTTTGCATATGATTATAAGGCGTATATATCCCCGAGTTATTTTATGAAGCAACTTCTTGAAGAAGGAAAGCTGAGAACATCATTTAAAGAAATAAGTTGGAAAACATCAACACAGTGGTGTTTAACAGAGTATGAGTTTGAGAAATAACTAATTGTTATGTTAAGAAAATATGAGTGTGTATTTTCCCTGATAGTTTGTCTTGATAAAAGCTGATAAGTTCCTTAAATGATAGCCAATTATATGGCTGTTGCTCGTTGTCTAAGACAAGGAATATTTAACTGCGTTTAATACAACCTGCGCTTTTGAGATTGAGCCAGCGCAGATTTCAATATGCAACATGCTTAAGGCCCGCAACTTTATAAGAACAATGAATGCATAAGTGGAGCGTTATGACGATTAATGTAGATTTTACTGAGCTTCAAAATATCATTGTGAATGAGGCAAGAAGTGCTTTTCGTGAAGTTATGCAAAATCACGAGGGAGAAAAATTCTGCGGCTTTGCGCTATACTCGGATGAATCAGCGATGACTATCTGTCCTAGTGTGAACTCAAGGAGTCATTTGCACAATCAGCTAGCAGAGATGCCTGATGAAGCTCTTTATCTAAAATTTGCCACTGCCGAGTGGTCCTATGAATATGAAGGGACTAGCCAATTTCGCCAATCAAATTCGATAATCAGTGCAGCTGATCGCTTCGATAGTGAGAGCGACTTTTATAATTTTCGCTTATGTGTTTATGCATGCTGCGTAAAGGCGCTCAAGCAACTTGCTATTGAAGGACTATTCGGTACGCCGAAAGAAAGAGAGCAAATCGCTTTGCTTTTCTCGGTGAGTGACTTTGAAGATCCAGAAATGGAATTAGAGTGGGTCGCACAGCTTAATTGTGCTTCTATAACTGCAGAATTTAAAAGTTATATAAATGGGTAGGCTTTGATAAGTCCTATTCAAGCCACCAAAAAATTACCGTCCAAAACAGCGATGAGTGGAAGATTTATTTTAATCTGTAACGGTATGGATAAATTGGCTTTTATTGCAGAAAAAGAGCTTTCACCAATTTTAGGACAGCCTCCAATAGCCCTTAATAGATGCCTATGAAAAATTGTAATAACTGTGAAATCTGGAAAATTCCGAGAGGTTTCCAGCGCCCGTCCGATTATGCTGCGACTTCCAGTAAACTTGAACAAGCGGTTCAGGATTCTACATTGGTCCTTTGGTCCAATCATAACTTTGTTGGTGCTAATGCTTCTTGCGAAAATTGGCCATCTCTTTGCGTTTATGGGAAGTTTCAGTGTCCAGAGTGTGGTCAAACGTTTGTCTTGTCATTAGATGTTGATGCTTGCCGAGGCAGTTTTCGAGCTATAAGTGATGAATAAGGTAGCTTTTTCTTTGTAACTGAACGGCCCCACGATTTAACTCACAAGGCTGCTCTCTTCACTGTCGTTGTTATTATCAATTTGGATGATCAGACAATATTGTTCTGTGTGTACTTTAGATAAATTTTAAATATCAAAAATTATTTATATAAATCAGCTAAATAAATACCTATCAAGTGATTTAAAAAATATCCCTCACTTATCATTCAGACGATTAGGCAATAAATAGCCATCATCAGGCTAACGATGAGCCTAATTTATCCATTACATTTACTGCACTCTAAAACCCAAAACTAAAATGAGGCAATGATGACAGCGACTTTGTCTGCCAAACAATGTTCAATGGCGCTTATTGCAGCCAATTGCGCTAGCGGCAATCTTAAGCAATTACAAGAGTGCCTAGCGGATGGATTAGATGCTGGATTAACCACCAATGAAATCAAAGAGATCCTTTGTCAGCTCTATGCTTATGCGGGATTTCCTCGCAGCTTAAATGCTCTGGGAACGTTTATGACGCTGCTTGATGAGCGTAAAGCTCAGGGACTTAATGATGCGCAGGGTGATACTAGCAATGCTGTGAACCGCGCAGCAAATAGTTATGAGATTGGCAGCGTTAATCAAACGCGCTTAGTTGGTCAGCGAGTGTCCGGTCGGCTGTTTGAATTTGCACCGCAGATTGATGAATACCTAAAGGCTCATCTATTTGGCGATATTTTTAGCCGGGACTTGCTCAGTTGGACAGATCGAGAGCTCGCAACGGTAGCGGCTCTTGCCAATATTAGTGGTGTGAATAGCCAGCTTCTCGCTCATCTTAATATCGCGATGCATAACGCAGTCAGTAAGCAACAACTCAGACAGCTGGTTAAGTTGTTTGCTATGGATGGTTTACAAACTGCCGGGGAGAATATCAGCGCTGCTCTTGATGAGATTTTAACTGATTAAAGCATATCTAAATTTATTTTAGCTAAGAGGATAACCTTATGAGTCAATCTGAACAAACATATGTACCAGAGCAATTGAGCACGTTATTTAATGGGGTTGGTATTTTTGCCAAAGGGGAAGAGAACACGGCTTATGCCGATTATTTTACCGGTAAAAGTTTTCTAGCTCTGTTAAATACCCAAGGCGTCGTAGTTGCCAATGTTACCTTTGAGCCAGGATGCCGGAATTTTTGGCATATTCACCATAAAGGTGGGCAAATCCTGCTTGCGACAGGCGGACGCGGTTGGTATCAACAATCTGGCGAAGCGGCCAGAGAGCTGACTCCTGGTGACATTGTTTACATCGCCCCTGAAACGCAACATTGGCATGGTGCCGCAAAAGATAGTTGGTTTTCTCATGTTGCCATCGAGATCCCTGCAGCTGATGCGAGCAATGAGTGGGTTCGAGTTGTCAGTGATGAAGAATACAATCAGTTGAAATGACCGATTGCGCTTAAAAACAAGTGAGTAGATGTTGTAAAGTAGTGCTATTGAATGCACAAATAAGAACATTTTCGATGAATCAACTTCCACTTGTTGTACTCGGCAGTATCAATATTGATCACGTGCTTAGAGTTCATCAATTTCCTCAGCCTGGCGAAACTTGCCTCAGTGAGGATTATCAAACTCATTTTGGCGGTAAAGGCGCAAATCAAGCAGTTGCGGCAGCACGAAGTGGCTGCAATTGCGGATTTATTGCCTGTGTTGGCAACGATGATTGGGGGCAACAGGCGCTTAAACAATTTGCCGCTGATGGGATTGATACCCAGAGCATTTCTATCCAAGAGGGCAATGCAACGGGCCTTGCTATGATCCAAGTAAGTGATGCTGGTGAGAATACCATCTGCGTTGCGCCGCAGGCGAATCGTTATGTGTCGAGCGCTTATGTTAAGCGCTATCAAAGCACGATTGAAAATGCCGAAATAGTGTTGATGCAGCTAGAAACACCACTAGCTGGCGTATTGCAAGCGGCGAAAATTGCCAAACAAGCCAATACTCGGGTGATGCTCAATCCGGCGCCTGCGCAGCGTTTAGATGATGAGCTGCTAAGCCTCGTTGATATCATTACCCCGAATGAAACCGAAGCGCAGCAACTTACCGGTATTAAGGTGTGTGATGATGATAGCGCAAATAAAGCTGCCCAATGGTTTCATGCTAAAGGCATAACCACAGTTATCATTACCTTAGGTGCACGAGGAGCTTGGGTTAGTGAAAATGGTGAAGGGTATTTATCCGCAGGTTTTAAGGTAAAGGCAATCGATACCACTGCTGCTGGAGATACTTTCAATGGCGCTTTTGCCAGTGAACTACTGCGTGCAAGCTCGCTTGATAACGCTTTGCGTTATGCTCATGGCGCAGCGGCTTTGTGTGTTGGGGGTAAAGGCGCTCAGCCTTCGATTCCCCATCGCGAACAAGTCCTTAAATTGATAGAGCGCAGCTAGAGTTTTACATCTGTCTGAGCTCTATAAATATTTTAACCAATCTGATTTAATTTAGTGATTGAATCAGCTGATAAGCTAAGTTCGCTTGCTGCTAAGTTGTCGTGCAGATGAGCAACGCTGGACGTCCCCGGGATCAATAAGATATTCGGGCTGCGTTGCAATAGCCAAGCTAATGCCACTTGCATTGGCGTTGCGTTTTCTGCTTTGGCAACTTCATTAAGCGTGTCTGATTGTAGTGGGGTGAAACCACCGAGTGGAAAAAATGGCACGTAAGCGATATTTTCTTGAGCAAGTTTATCAATGAGCGCATCGTCGGTGCGCAATGCAATGTTATAGCAGTTTTGCACGCAGACAATATCATCAATACTTTGTGCTTCTTGCACTTGGTTATAAGTGACGTGCGAGACGCCAAGGTGGCGAATCAGGCCTTGTTTTTTTAAATCAGAAAGGACTTGAAACGATTCGCCAATCGAGCCTTCCACTGGTTTTTGTGCATCAAACATGGCTCTTAGATTGACCACGTCTAACTGTTCCACGCCTAAATTTTGTAAATTGTCATGTACCGCTTGAATTAACTCTTCCTTGGCAAATGCAGGCAGCCAATTGCCTTTGGCATCACGCCGAGCACCAATTTTGGTGGCAATCGTGAGCTCTGATGGATAAGGTTTAAGTGCTTTGGCTATGATTTGATTAGTAATGTGTGGACCGTAAAAATCAGAGGTGTCAATGTGATTAACGCCACTGGCTATTACCTCTTGCAGCACTTTTTCGGCCATCGCTGGGTCTTTGGGGGCACCCAAAACACCAGGACCTGCGAGCTGCATCGCGCCGTATCCCATTCGGCAAACTTCTCGATCTCCGAGTTTAAATGTTCCAGCTTGTTTGATATCTGTCATGAGATAGCTCCTTGAACATGGTTTTAAGCACTCTAGCGAGGTTCTTGCGATAAAACAACCGTGTCATTGCTTTGCCTGAAGTGGGTAGGATGTGCGCATAAAATTAATAAAAGCTCTAAGCGCGCTTGAGGTGCTATGTTGATGGGGATAATAAAGCTGCCAACCTGGAAACTCTGGACAATAATCTTCAAGTAAAGGAACCAATTCACCACTTTTTAACCATTTTGATAACTGATCATGAGTCCAAAAGACAATCCCTAAATGTTGCAGTGCCGCTTGCAGCGTCATTTGTCGGCTAGTGGTAATTAAAGGCCCCTTGACGGGAAGTGAAAACCAATGGTTTTGCTCAAAAAATTCCCAGCGATAAATAATTTTGTCTTGTCGATAGCGCCAATTGAGACAATGATGATGCATCAAATCATTCGGGTGGGTGGGAGTTCCATACTTCTCAAGGTAAGTGGGCGTTGCTGCAACCACCATCTTCAGTGGCTCACTTAATGGATAGGCTATCATATCCCGCTGAATATGTTCTGCCAGAGTAATCCCGACATCGAATCCTGCTTGCACAATATCAATGACATTATCTTCCAGAGTAATATCAAGTTTAATATCAGGATAATGCGCGTAAAACTCACTTAATAATGGGGTTAATAATGAATCTGCAGCGATGTTGGAGCTATGGATTTTGAGTGTTCCTGATAGCTGGCCCGCCTGCATTTTGGTCTCATTGAGTGCTTGAGTTAATTGATTCATCGCGGGGCGTAGTCGCAATAGCAACTGTTCACCACTGTTTGTTAGTGCCACACTGCGAGTGGTGCGATTAAACAGGCGAGCCCCAAGCTGCTCTTCAAGTCGTTTAAGCATTTGGCTCAACGCTGGTGGGGTGATCCGCAGTTGATGGGCGGCTTTGACAAAGCTGCCTTGCTCTGCGATAGCGATAAAAGCTTGCAGCTGGGTAAAATCACGATTCATCATTAATTATGTTCCTAAATATTAATAATTCATGAATATTATGAGTTATTAAAACATAGTTTCGAGTTATGCATACTAAAACTCTGAAATCATCTTGATAAAGGGGAATGCAATGTTAAAACGTCGACAGTTAGCAAAACACGGACCTCAGGTTTCATCCATTGGCTTAGGTTGCATGGGAATGAGCCATGGCTATGGTAAAGCGCTTGAGCAAGAATCGTTTCAAACGTTAGATAAAGCGGTTGAACTTGGCATAAATTTTCTTGATACCGCTGAGTTTTATGGCCCATATGAAAATGAAAAACTGCTAGGGCGATGGCTCAAGCAAAGCGCTGTTCAGCGCGATAAGCTAGTGATTGCCACTAAGTTTGGTTTTGATATATCAGGAGCGCGCTCAAGTGGTTTAGATAGTCGTCCTGAGCATATCAAAAAGGTAGTCGATGAGAGCCTTACCCGGCTGCAAAGCGATCACATCGATATATTGTATCAGCACCGAGTTGACCCAGATGTACCAATCGAAGAGGTCGCCCAATGCGTTAGTGATTTGATAAAAGAAGGGAAAGTTCGCCACTTTGGTTTATCTGAGGCCGGTGTAGAAGTGATTGAGCGCGCTCATCAAGTTTGTCCTGTATCGGCATTGCAGAGTGAATACTCGTTGTGGGAGCGTAATATTGAAAACGATATTTTGCCGCTACTTAAGCGCTTACAGATTGCGTTGGTCCCATTTAGTCCACTGGGGCGAGGTTTTTTAGCTGGAGGCGCGAAACCTGCTAGCGACTATGGTAAAGATGATTTTCGCTCATGGGGCGACCCTCGTCTATCGGCAGATAATTTTACGAGCAATCAGAAAATTGCTCTGGCAGTCGCTAAGCTTGCTGAGCAAAAATCGGCTACCTCCGCTCAGATTGCATTAGCTTGGTTATTGGCTCAGTCAGAGCAAATTGTTCCGATTCCAGGGTGTCGCAAAGCCACGCACTTAGAAGATAATGCTAAAGCTGATGCGTTAACGCTCACTGAGCATGAACTAACGTTATTGAATGCTTTGGGTGAGCAGGTGAAAGGGGAGCGCTATACCAAAGAATTTGCTCGCTTTACCAATCGTTAGTCATTGCGAGGATTCATTGCGCAGCTAATAAGCTTAGAAAAGGTAGTTACTTATTAATTTTTATACAAATAGCTAGGGGCCGTATCTGAGAGGATTTATCCAGCGTTAAACGTTTTTTGTGCAGAACTACATGGCACAACGTTTATCTGCCTAAATTCCTCTCAGATTGCTGCAAAACTAATCACAAAAGGTCAACAGCCCCTAATGCATTTTGGGTACTATTTGATAAGTATTTAGCCATGGGCAATGTATGTGCTTAAATGAATGGCTAACTTTTCTACCTTATTCATGATTTAAAGGATTAAATATGTCTCTTCATACCTTTGCTTTATTTATGTTGGCGAGTTTGTCGCTTAATTTAATTCCCGGGCCTGATGTCATTTATATTGTATCAAATATGCTCAAAGGCTCCCGCAAGCAGGCCGTGAAAGCCGCATGTGGGCTGGGTTGCGGGTACTTGGTTCATACTTTGGCCGCTTGTATTGGTCTGTCGGCAATCATTGTCAGTTCTGCTGTGGCATTTAGTGTGATTAAGTGGCTCGGTGCTGCCTATTTATTATGGCTCGGCATTAAATCACTTAAGGCAATGTATAAGGGGCAATCTCGTTTGAATTTTGAACATTCCAGTAAAGCTGGCAATGTCTTTTATCAAGGGGTTGTGGTCAGCGTGCTTAATCCTAAAGTTGCGTTATTTTTCTTATCGTTTTTACCGCAGTTTATTAGCTTAGATAGTGCGCATATTAGCGGTCAATTTTTATTATTGGGAACAGCATTTAGTGCTTTGGCAACAATAGTTAATCTATCATATGCTTTTGCTGGAAGCGTTGTATTGCATGGTGCTAAGGCTGCCAAAATTAGCCGGGTTATGGAAGGCCTATCGGGTGTTTTACTGGTTGGATTAGCGGGTAAAATTGTTATGTCAAAGTCATAATTAGGCGTCTGTAAAAAAGGCTATTTGAATTCGCTGGTGTCATCATGAGCGTTATAGTTAATCCATAAATCTGTTATTGGAATTCCTTTATATTATTTAAACAGTCTTTTACTTATGATTACATACAACTTCAGCATTTTAGTTTAATGTAAATAGTTACGATAGTTGGCCTTGTGTCAGCAACTAAAGTAAGAGGTATAACTATGAAACTGATAGCATGTATGTTGCTATGTTTGAGCGTTAGCGGCTGTGTTCTCTTTCCTCCACACGGTGGCGGAGGCGGTGGTCCTGGCGGCGGTGGCGGAGGCGGTGGCCCAGCCCACTTTGCACCTGCTCAGCATTAATCAAACAAAACAGGGTTAGGGAAGATCTTCACAGTAATTTATCTGTAAGAGAATTCTTGCCCTGTTTTTTATTTTTTACGTCTTATTGAATCATTTATTTAAATATTAACTGGGGCAAAAATGAAAAATTTGCTTGCGATGTCGTTTGTCCTTGGGATAAGCATGCTTGGCTCTTTCGGCGTCTATGCTCGTGGTCATGAGCCAGTCCGAGAGTTTCATGTTCACACATTGTTTCGCCAGTTAGATAGTAATCGCGATGGGATCATCGATGGCCAAGAAGTGGCTCAAGCAGGATTATCCCATCAGTTTATGCGCTTAGCCGATCATAACCATGATCATATTATTACCATGCGAGAGCTGGAACATACTCGTTTTGCCATTTCGATGGATGAAAATCATGATGGTGCTTTAACGCTTAATGAAGTACTCGATTTTGAGCATCGTCCACCAGTGCCTGTTCATCATCCTAAACCTGAACCGCATCCTCAACCTTATCCCGATGCACCGCATCCAGGGCATCCTTAAATTTGATGGTAAAGCTGGCTCACTAGCTGGCTTTATGAGTAAATGCGATGGGTTGTTACAGAGATTGTCATAGCTAATGTCACATCCTGTTACAATGTAAATATAAGTAATTTTATATGAATTTCAATGGGTAACCCGATAGCATGGTTTGGCATTCATAATGTCAATCACTAAAGTTGATATATTCCATATAGTCTTATTAGACCCGGCTCATTGAGCCGGTTTTTTTTATCTTTTCTTTTTATCTGTTTTAAGTTTTATTTTTGTTATTTATCGCTATACATCACAGAATTAAATTTTAAAATTAATAGTTTTTCCCCAGAGCAGATCTATTTCACAAATGAAATTTGATAGATAACACAATCAACTAATTTAATTATGAATCGTGTTGTTTCATTGCGCCGAATATCTATACTGATTGAGTACCCTTTAACTGAAGTCATGAGATATAAATTTTAGCCAGTCGGTTTGACTGGCTTTTTTTATATTGGATTAGGTGATAGTTTGATCCACTGCACTTGTTTATGGATTCATTGATTGCGATACCTTCTGTTATTAGCCATTTTTTATTCAACCTGTGGCTTTTGTTTAGAGCCTTTAACTATCGGTAGCTGGAATTTTCAATGGCTAACCGCTGAGCCCTCTCAAATGGGGCCTAAACGCGATGCTCAAGATTATCATCAGTTCAACGACTATATTCGCCAAAGCCAAATAGATATTCTTGCATTTGCTGAAGTTGGGTCCGTTAACGCGATTCGACAGGTAATCGGCAATGGCTATGATATTGAACTGTCTCATCGCGCTTTTGATAAACTCAGCGAGGGAAAATGGCGTCAATATACGGGGTTTGCTATACGAAAAGGGCTCGTTTATCAGCGTCATCCTGATCTGAATTTAAACGTTAATCATAATAATCGGCTACGCAATGCCGTCGATATCGAATTAACAACGGCTTCAGGCAAACAGCTACGGTTGTTAGCTGTTCATTTAAAAAGTGGCTGTTTCACGCAATCCAAATCATCATCATTTTCCTGTCAAACGCTTGCTCGTCAGGCGAGGCTATTACATCGATGGATAGTTAAACGAAATAAACAAAAACAACGGTTCGTTATTCTAGGTGATTTTAATCGCCGCATGCTCAATGTTGAAAACCAATGGTTTTTTCATATGTTACAAGCGAATGAACATCAGATGAAAAATCATTTAATTATTATCAATCATGGTGCGAGTCATTGTTGGAGTAAGAATATAAACAAACATCAAAAAGTGTGGATGAGTGAGCATAAACAATTTATTGATTTTATATTGATGAATAAATTATCGGCTGCAGCATATATCTCTAACTCATTCAAAGAGGTCGCCGCGAGCCGCTTTGCAACACAGCATTTTAATTTAAGTGATCACTGTCTTATTAGCGCTAAGTTAAAGCAATAAAAAAGATGTTGGTATTATTGTAAATATAAGTAATTCCTCTATCAATAATGCTACGGAGATTTTAAGTTAAAGATACTTCCATTAGACAGGAAGTGATCCGATATATTGGCCTGTTTTTTAGGCGCGGCCCCTTAAGGGTAAGGGGCCGGATTCTTTAGCCGGCTATTTTACTGCGGCGTTCATATAACCAAGTATCTCGCCAAATACCTTGATGGCAGGCAATTTTTTCTCGGCGACCAATTTTGCGAAACCCTAACTTCTCGTGCAGATGGGTACTAGCGGTATTTTCAGGAAATACACTAGCCATCAGCGTCCAATATCCTTGGCGTTCTGACTCACTAATCAAATGGCTCATCAGTGCATGCCCGACACCTTGATGTTTTACTTCGTTGGCAATGTAGATACTGTGTTCTAAGACGCCACGATAAACCTCTCGGGAGGAAACTGCACTCACCGCAACCCAGCCTAAAATTGAATCGTGCGCGTTGAGCGCAACATAGCGAAGCTGTTCTAAGTGGCTTTGATTCCATTGCTCATAGCTTGGAACTTCAGTTTGAAAGGTGGCAAGCCCTGAGTCTAACCCTTGTTGATAGATAGCGCTGACCTGTGGCCAATCAGATGATTGCATTTTAGCTATACGAATGTTGTCCATGGAATCTTCCGTTGATTTATAAATGGAAGATTTATCATAGCTCTTGAGCCGATAACAGAGCAATCTAAATGGGTTTTAGTTTTAAAGACGACTAATCCGATATTCTTCAATGACATTTCGATAAAATTGCTGCTCTTTTTGAATGCGAGCCGTTATTTGTTCTGGGTTATCAAAGATGGGTTTAAACAGATTTTGCTGAAGCACTTTTAAATAATCGCCTCGGGTGACACTATTTTGATAGGCATACATTAATTTGTTGTAGCGATCTTCAGGTGTTTGGGCATTGATAAACAGTCCAAACCAACCAGAGATATCAATGTCATTGAGGCCTTGTTCGCGACAGGTCGGTATATCATGGTAGCCCGGGTGGCGAAATTGGCTGGTCGTGCCAATCGCTCGCAAGGTTCCGTTTTCGTAAAGTTTGCGGTTAAACCCGGTTAAAACAATCCCTGCTGCAAGATTACCATCTGCTAAGTCAGCTCCTAACTGGGTGAGCGAACGGTAAGATTGTGGACGAAGCGCTATGTTTTTCCCACGCGCTAACATCAGCATTGTGACATGCCCGGATGAACCATATTGGGCAAAGCCAATATTGCGATATTCTGGGTTAGCATCAACCCATTTTGCATAGTCATCAATATTTTTAACGGATTTATCAACCGCCGGGCCAACGGTGATTAAAAATGTATAACCGCCTAATAGAACCAGAGGCTTAAAGTCGGTGAGTGGATCATAGGGGAGTTTGCGATAGATTTCGGGAAAGATGTCAATCTGTGGGGCAAAAGCAAAAAGTAGCTGACTGCCATCAGCCGGCCCTTCTTTTGCTTCAACCATTGACTTAATCGTGTTGTTACCAATGACCTCATCAAAGCTATATTGATAGGCTTTATAATAATCACCAAGAATCGTATTGATTTGGTTCAAAACCTGTCCGATGGGGCCAATTGCTAAGTTTTCGTAACCAACAATAACGCGTCCTTGAGCGGCGGCTGCCTGGGTTATTTTAGGCAACATGATGGATGAGCCAAGAATGACTGAAGAAGACAAAAATTTTCGCCGCGTCAACGTCATAAAAGCTCCTTAAGTTGATGATGTCGATTGAATTTTGTATTCTTTGACCAGATAGCTCATGTACTGCGTTTCAGCTTTTATCTGTTCGGTAAATTCATCCGGATCAAATGTGCCTTTAGCTAAATTTAGGCCAGCAATCAGATTTTTGAAGTCATTCTGACGAGATAATTTCTGAAGCTGATTGACCATTTGTGTACTGGTTTCATCTGGTGTTTTATATGAAGCCATCAGCCCATACCAGCCCGATAAATCCATCTGTTCAACACCGCGTTCAGCAAATGTCTCGACTTTGGGTAATGATTCAAAACGATCGTGGGTGGTCACCGCTAGCGGGCGTAAAAGTTTTGACTGATAGAAATCACTACCGTTTCCCGACACGACCAATGCCACGGCTAAATTTTGATCGATTAAATCGCGGATAATCATCGAGGTCCCGACATATGCAACAGGCTGCAGAGCGAGCGTTTTGGCTCTTGCAAAGATAAGCTCGGCAATGTGCCCTGGCGACTGATAAAACGTAAATCCAATGCCCCGATATTGTGGGTTGTCACTAATCCATTCGCTGAGTTGATCAATGTTCGTAACGTTTTTCGGGACCAATGGCCCAACCACGAGAACCAGTGTGTAACGGCCAAGTTGTGCCAAAGGCTTAAAATCGGAAAGCTTATAAGTTAGGTGTTTGTAAACACTTGGAAATAAGTTAAATGATGGCGATTTTGCAAGGAGCAACATACTACCATCAGGCGCGGCATCGCGAACTAAATTACAAGCGAGCTCACTGTGCTGGCCCGGATAGTTGCCAAATTCATAGTTGGTTTGGGTATGTTCATCCAGACACTCACAGACACCTTTGCCAAGCGGTGTGCCTATGCCGGTTGTTCCATAGCCAAAAATTATTTTTCGCTGGTGATTGTGGGCATAAAGAGCGCGAGGCATAAGGCCGCTGGCCAGTGTTAATAAGCCCGCCTTGATGAGTCGCCTACGGATGATATCGACCATAATTGCTCTCCTTATTGCCCTAATTCAGCAATAGTTAGTCGCCACAGTTTTTCTCCTGCAAGCCCGAGTAGGCTGCGCGGAGTAAGTTGCACCGTGAGCTGTCCATAAACACTCTGATGAATGTTTTCATCAGCGTTAATTGGTTTGGCGCGTAGCCGATACATCGCAATAATCGGGGTTGGTTGATTTTCATTATTAAGCTCTGTTGCGATTGGGCCGGCAAAACTGCTCGCTAATTCATAGGGGAAAATTTGGGTTGCGGCTGTCGAGTCAAGTCCTTGCCAGGTCGCGTTAATTGAGCTTAGCGAAAGATTGTTAGGAATAAAACGCAGTTGGCGATCACTTAATGTACGCTTTACGAGTGCTTCATCAATATAGCCAATAATGACCTGTTGGTGATTTATGAGTATTCGACCAATACTTTGATCTGGCCGAAACCATTGCCCCGGTGCTAAATCAGGCACAAGATCAACCACTCGCCCTGATTGTGGTGCCTGCCAAGTGAGCTGTTTTTCTCTGGAGCGTAAGCCTGCTAAATCGGCATTAGCTTGTTCGAGCTGTTGATTTAATTGCAAACTTAACACTCTATCTTCAGCAGAATCAGCAATACGATTAAGGCGTTTTTGCAGCAAACCAATGGTGAGTTCTGTTTCGCGAATTTGTTGTGTAAGCTCAGGCGATTCAAATGTGGCAATCGTTTGACCTGCATTCACATGTTCGCCATCATGAACGTAAATTGCACTTAATCGAGCATCGGCAGGTGGAGCAATGATCTGTTGGCCCTGCCAACTCATCATCGCAGGAATTTGCACTGAGTGATTTAGTGGCAGTATTAATAAAGCCAGTAGCACGATGGTAATGCCAAGTAGAGTAAACTGGCGTCGTTTACTTGCGCCAACTCGCAGTTTTCGGCTGTCGCGAACTAAGCGCAATAGAGGGTTAAGCAGTGAATGCAGGGCCATATAGGCTAAGATGATGATGCCTAAACTAGGTGTTAGCCACCGGTAAGCAATATAACCAATCCCCAGTAATAACAAGGTCTGATAAATCCATACGCCAATCCCGTAAGCTATCATCAATTTGGCTTTCGCTGAGCTAATCGCTTCCGGACTATCGACATGTGGCCCCCAGAGAATTCGCCGAATAAGATAACGGCTCAGAGCCAAAGAGCGAGGTTGTAAGTTAAGTGTATTTAACGCATCAGATAAAAAGTAGTAACCATCAAAGCGAGCAAACGGATTCATATTAATCGCAATGGTTGTGATCCAACTGGTTGTTGCGATGACAAAGCATAAGGCGCGGGCACTACCATCTGGTAATATAGCCCATAAAAAAGTAGCCAATCCAGCGATTAACGACTCAGCAATGATGCCGCCAGAGGCAATCCACATACGTTTATGACCATTGGTAATACGCGCAGCATCACTGAGCTCGGTATAAAACAGGGGCAGTCCCATGAATAGAGCAACACCCACTTTACCTACGTGACAGCCTTGTCGATAACCCATATAAGCGTGCCCCAGTTCGTGAAACGCTTTAAGAGCGATTAACGTGATGATGAAGATAAGAGAATGACTCCAGGTCAGGTATTGGGCAAAAGTATGGGTAAATTGATCCCATTGTCTGGAAACTAGATAAAGGCCCAATAGCGTAAACACGAGCCAAACTGTCCAAATCCAACGGTAACTGTGCAAAACAGGGCTCGCTCGAGTCAGCAGTGGGTTGGGGTCCCAAAGAGGAAGTTGCCAAAGTTTAGGGTGTTTAAATAGCTCTTTAATTCCCTGACGCTTATGGTGTTTTGCGGGGGCATAACACAATTGTTGTTGCTCGATAAAATCAATTGTTTCGTGAATCAGTGCATCATCAATGCTGCGTTGTTGCTTTTGTAATTGTTCTTTAAGGTCGGCCACCGTCGCGCCAACTTTACTGCTTCTTAACCACACTAAAATGTCATTAGGAACCATAAAATAGCGGTGCTGGATTGGGTCATAAAGTTGCCATACCGGAAGCCCGTCTAGCGCAACTTTTTGGTGGAGTCGAATTTCTTGGCGTAGTCTTGGGATCAAGCGTTCGTCTTTCATATTATACCCCCAACCATTGGCGAAGCATGCTCAAAGGTCGGCGTAACAACTGATACCACAAGCTCACGTATTCGCCGTAGATTCGAGCGGTTCCTTGAGCGCCGATACGGGGCGGGTAGGTTATATCTTCAGGCGTTGCAATAAGGGTATAAAAGCTTTGACCTTCTTCACTTTGGGGGGTGTAACTAAATGATTTGAGCTTGGCGGCAAATCCACCCAATGGCGAACTCACCAGATAAACTTTCACTTCTTGTCCTACTTTTAGAGGAAAATCATCGCCAATCGCGAGGTTAATTTTAAACTGAATATGTTTGGGATTAGCAACTTCTAGAATTTGTTCCCCCACTTGAACCGCTCGACCTTGCCAATCGCGCTTATCGCTATAGATCACTACGCCATTTTGAGGGGAGTGTATTTGGCTATGAGCAAGTTGATCTTGGGCGTAATTATATTGTGCTTGTGCAAGCTTAAACTCAGCTTCACGAATGGGCAGGTCATGGTTTGCCTGCATATCATCAAATGCGTGGGCATTGGTTTGGGTCAATTTTGCTTTAGCCACAGCCAGTTGTTGTTTAGCGATGACCATTGCGTTGCGCAGTTCTAAATCTTCAAACTGTACTAATAAAGTTCCGCTTTTGATGGTCATATTTGGCTCGACCAAGATCTCTTTAATCACGCCATCCATCGGCGCGGTTAAGCGGTAAGGGTTACTTGCCTGAACGCTAACAGGGGCTAAGATATTCATCTGTACCGGGAAAAAACCTGCGAGCAATACCAATGCGGGGACGATGTATAACCAACGCTTGCGAATTTTTTTCCCGATACTGAGATGGCGATGACGACTAACAGCCAGCCAAGCGTGTTGATAGGTGGTTGCTAAGCGCTCTAAAAGTGAACGTTCTTGGTCTGTAAATGGTTCTTTGTGGCGGGCATATAGTAAGCCTGCTTGTATCTGAGCTTTTTCGTAAAGAGGAAGCCAAATAAGGTGCTGATAAGGATAGCTTTTGAGTGCTGGTTGTGGGTATTGGCTTAAATCGATTTTCTGAACGCCGTCTAAAGGCAGTTGATTGACTAGCTCTGCCAGCGCTTTTATCAGTGGTGATTGGGTCTCAATCGCGTCTAAATCTGAAATCTGGGAAAGTTCGAAGCGGTTTTGAGGGTAGTGTTTTTGCCAGAAAAAACCTTGTTCAAAACTAACCAGCTCTCTTGGGGCGGCGCTCATATGAGCTTTGAGCTGGGACTCATTGGTTTGGTTGCGAATTTGCGCTTCAAATTGCAATAGTCTCAATGCCGAACTGGCCAGATGATTTGATGCTGATTGTCCACTTCGAGGGGCCATTACGGATACTCCATTGAGAATTTAAAATGGCTGACGATGTACTAACAACTGAGCTTAAATTTAAGTGTAGCTAATAACGGCTTGATTGCTGGGCAAGTAAGAAATTGCTTAATTTATGTTTGAGTAACTGATTATCACTGATAAATATTCATCCATTTGCGGTAAATATTTTAATCAGTCAAGTTACAATCGAGTCATTTTGTATTGTTCAATCAAGTTTCGATAATAAGCTTGGTGTTGTTTTAAACGAATGGTGATCTGCTCGGGAGAGTCAAACATTGGTTTAAAGTAATTTTTTTGCAGGGTGTTAATAAATTCCCCTCGGATAATCGTGTTTTGAAATCCATACATCAGAGGTAAGTAGACATTATCAGGTGTTGTTTTCGGCACAAATAAACCAAACCACCCGGAGATATCCATATCTTTAATCCCTAATTCTCGGCAGGTTGGAACGTCATGAAACCCTGGGTGACGAAATTGGCTGGTCGCTGCGAGTGCTCGAAAGGTTCCATCTTTAAATTCTGGCATCGAAAAACCAGTTAAAATAATTGCTGCTGCTAAATTGCCATCTTTTAGGTCCACTGCGACCTGGTTAATATCACTATAGGCTTGTGGGCGGATGGCGACATTTTTAGCTCTGGCTAGAATTTGCATTGCCATATGACCGGATGACCCATATTGGGTAAAGCCAACGTTACGATATTCAGGGGTGTTTTCGACCCACTTAATGTAATCATCGAGTGTCTTCACTGATTTATCAACGGTAGGTCCAACGGTAAATAAAAATGAATAACCAGCAAGTAATACCAGAGGTTTAAAATCATTGAGTGGATTGTAGGGCAGTTGTCTGTATAACTCTGGAAAAATAGACATTTGGGGGGAAGCGGTAAATAAAATACAACTGCCGTCAGTTGGACCATCTTTAACTTTAACGACTGCATTAATTGAGTTATTTCCAAGTTCTTCTTCAAATTTATATTGATATTTTGTATATGATTGCCCAACCAGTTCAATTGATTTATTGACTACTTGTTCAATTGGGCTTTTATCTAGATTTTTATACCCTGTGAGAATATGGCCATTTTCAGCAGCGCTAACATGCCGGGGAAGCAGTAAATTAGAGCCCAAAATTAGTGATGCAATATTAAATTCCCGGCGAGTTAAAGCCATAATTCATTCTCCCTAATACTTGATATTTCAAAAGTATAGATGAGTGAGCAAATTCAGCGTGAAGAACTACCCAAAAAGAGACTGTCGTCATTTTTTCTCATTTATTTCAAATGAGGCAAGTCCGCTCATCCCGGGGCGCAGTTTCTCCAGCGATTGTTGGTTATCGATAGCACCAATTAAGTGAACGGTTTTACTCACTGCATCGACCTGCGGCAAAATTCGTTGGATTTTGGCATGAATGGTAGTTTTTGTTTCATCAACACTAAATGCAAAGCTTTGGTTTAACTTCACCCAATTAAGCCAATCAGAAGGAACGAGTAAGTTAATCTGTAATGATTGTGGGTCGACGATAGAGACTAACTCTTGACCTGCAGAGGCAACTTCAAATGGTGCGACAAACAGCTTTTGTACCATTCCGGTAAATGGGGCGGTAATTTGACAGTGTTGAACACGAATCGATTGGCTATTTGCCTCGGCCTTAGCTTGGTCAAATTCAGCTTGAGAGCGCAGTAAATCAAGCTGACCAATCGATTCAAACTGGCTTAGCTCTTGATTTGCCTGAAGTACACTTTGTTTAATTTTAACCTGTTCTTGAGCCGCTGTAAGCTCAGAGCGGGGCAGTGAACAGTCAAACTGAATGAGAGTATTACCGCGTTTAAATTTCATCCCTTCTTTGTAAGGAATAGCCTGGATTTGTGCTGCCAACTCTGAAGATAAGGTCGCTTGGTGCAAAGAGCGCAATATCCCACGCGCCTGTAATGTCTGGCTTTGAACGGGCAAGGCCAATAGAGCGATTAACATAGCGCCAACAGAGCATTGATATCGATTCATTAGTTATCTTCCTCTTGCCCTGTTTGGTTATGATCATGATATTCATCTGTTTCAATTATTTTAGGAGGCTTCATATTGGGTAAGACTAGCATGTCCTCGGTCCAATATTGTTTAAGAGCTCGCGATATGTTGCTGAGTTTTGTTTTGGGCGTGATTTTTAATGAGAAGCTATCAATGCCCATTGATGCATAGAGGTTTGCATAAGCATTTTGTAAATCTGCATAAGCAGTGTCATAGCGAACCTCTTCTAATATGGAGTTCATTCGTTCACGAATTAGCTCTTGTTGGCTAATTTGTTTGACTTGGTAACCTGCTTCTGTCAGTTGCAAAATACGCTCTTGCACATCGTAGCCGCGGCGAATGGTATTAAGTTCGTGTGAGAGACGAATAAAGCGAGCTCGAGCGATATAAACCTGAGTCATGATTGCCATCGACAGCGCATGTTCCTGAGCTTTAATTACTTTGCCTTCAGCTTTTAGAACGGCTTTTTGTCTGGGATAGCGAAACACATTCATCAAATTCCAGCTGATTTGTGCTGACCCTGTGACCCACTGATTATTATATAAATAATTGTTTGAGTCATAATTAAGACCTAATATGGCCTTTACGCTGGGCAGTGAGGCAACGAGTTGTTTGTTTATTTCTTCTCGATTGATTCGCTCCCGATAGGTCGATTCACGCAGCTCTGGTCGATATTTAAGCCCAAGTAAAATCATCTGTTCAGCCGAACCTGGAAGTTCTGGAACAATGTCTGTTCGATCTGGTAGTTGCAAAGAGAAACGAGTATTGGGGCGCATATTCATCAGTGCTGCCAGCTGGTTTTTGGCTAAAATTAATTCCCGCTGCATCCGTTGTACATTCGATTGAATTCGCAGTAAGTCTCGCTGGAAATTGAGAACTTTAATCGGAGAAACTTGGCGGCGATTTTCGAGTTGTTCTGCTTGGTATAAGGATTTCTGTGCCAGCGCTTCAAGCTTTGCTAGTTTGCGATGGGTGCGGTCTGCACTTACTGCTCGCCAATAGGCAGTGCGCACATCTTCTAAGATTCGGGTGGTGACTTTACGCCGACGTTCTTCGGCGATCATCTGTTCATCTAAATCTTGTTTACTTTGAATGTAAGCAAAACCAAAATCCAAAATATCCCAGCTTACGCTAAGATCGCCCGTATTAGTTTGGCGTTCACTAGAGGTGGATGTTTGCAGCGATTGCTCGCCAGTGATTAAAGAGCGGCTACTGGAGCCTGAGTCATTATTGCGACTGGTGCGGGCAATGTTAATAATGGCGTTAGGGAACATGCCGATGCGGTCAAGGGCAACTTGTTTTTCTCGATACTCTTGCTGGGCATATTCAATTTTCTGATCCAAGTTATATTTAAGCGCCCGAGCCATGGCATCATAAAGTGATATCGGGCCCTCAACAGGTGCCTGATTTTTAATAATCTCGTCGATATGATGGTTCTCTACAAAAGCATTTCTATCAAAATCGATAGGTTTGATTTTTACCGCGCAACTGGTTAATAATCCGGCCATCAAAATAATCCAACAATGGTTTCTCATCATCAACTTAATGCTTTTATCAGTTCGATTATCTCCCTTTGCTGCTGTTGATCTAATTGTTCAAATTGCTGTGCCAGCGTTAAGGGAGCCCCTGTAGACTGTTCATTTAACGACAATCCCTGAAGTCCTTGTTCTAATTGTATCGTGTTAGGTGTGCTAGTTTGTTCGCCTAATTGTTCAATCCGAAATTGCTGTTGTTGTTGGTCATACAGGTTACCAATAGACTGATTGACCACATTTTCCTGAGTATTCAATGCCGATGTACTTGCGGCAAATCCTGCATCCAGTAAGCTTTGCTCTAGGCTGGTGGTACCACCTAAGCGTTTAATGGCATTAATTGCATCAAGTAAGACTGGCTCAAATGTATTGATATCAGACGATTGAGACAGCTCAGCAAATGCATTGTTAAACCCACTTAACAATCGATTCTGGTCAATATTGGCCAACAAATTATTAAGTTCAGTATTTTGCGATTGCACCGGTAGAACATTAATCAATACATTGACATTTCTTGCATTCACCCCATCAGTTACAGTGTAGCTGATAACTGCTTGATTGCTGGTTAAGTTACTGTTGTGAGTAAAAATGATCACAGAATCGGATAACTGTACGCTACCTTGCTCGGATTGCAGATTGACAACACTTAGGTTTGAGGTGTCCATCCCAACTGCATTGGCTGGTACATTTACACTCAGTGTTCCACCAGAAATAATGGTTGCACTGATTGTTTGAGTCGGCAGATCGACGGGCAATACCGTGATTGTTTGAGTAAATACGAGTTCGCCACCATTTGTATCGGTTACTGTAACTGTTATCGTTTCTGTGCCATTAAACAATGGATCTGGTGTATAGGTGATGGTGCCATCGGCATTGATTGTCACGGTGCCATTTTCAGCGCTCACCTGAGCCACATTCAATGAATCTCCATCAGCATCCGTTACTTGGCTAAGCACATCAATATTGATAGAGCTTCCTTGCTCGGTACTGACTAGATCGAGTGCACTCGTGAGCTCGGGCGCATTGTTTATTGCATTGACGGTGACCGCGACCGTGGATGTGGTGGTGCCGCCGTTACCATCACTGACGGTGTAAGTAATGGTGTCCGAACCATTAAAGTTTGCATTCGGCGTATAAGTAATAGTGCCATCGGCATTGATCGTAACCGCGCCATTAGTGGCCGAGGCGGTGGTGACGGTTAAGGTATCATCTTCGACATCGGAGGCATTATCTAATACCGACAAAGTGACGGGCGTATCTTCATCCGTACTGGCCGTTGAATCCGTCGCGGTTGGGGCATCATTCACCGCAGTAACAGTGACCGCAACGGTTGCTGTAGTGCTGCTGCCGTTGCCATCACTGACTGTGTAGATGATTGTGTCACTACCATTAAAGTTGGCGTTCGGTATGTAGGTGATAGTGCCATCAGCGTTGATCGATACTGTGCCGTTAGTCGCGGATGCGGTGGTGACGGTTAATGTGTCATCTTCGACACCCGTTGCATTATCGAGGACCGACAAAGTAACTGGCGTGTCTTCATCCGTGCTGGCCGTTGAATCCGTCGCGGTTGGGGCATCGTTCACCGCATTGACGCTGACTGCAACGGTTGCTGTGGTGGTGCTGCCATTGCCATCACTGACGGTATAGGTAATGGTATCACTGCCATTAAAGTTGGTGTTCGGTGTGTAGGTGATCGTGCCATCAGCATTGATAGCAACAGTGCCGTTAGTCGCGGATGCAGCCGTGATCGTTAAGGTATCGCCTTCGACGTCCGTTGCATTATTGAGGACTGCTAAAGTAACCGGCGTATCTTCATCCGTGCTTGCCATTGAATCCGTTGCTGTTGGCGCATCGTTTATGGCATTGACGGTGACTGCAACGGTTGCGGTGGTGGTACCGCCATTACCATCACTGACGGTGTAAGTGATGGTATCCGAGCCATTAAAGTTAGTATTTGGTGTATAAGTAATAGTGCCATCGGCATTAATCGTCACTGTACCATTAGTCGCCGAAACGGTGGTCACGGTTAAGGTATCGCCTTCGACGTCCGTTGCATTATCCAATACCGACAACGTGACCGGCGTGTCTTCATCAGTGCTGGCCGTTGAATCCACAGCGGTTGGCGCATCGTTCACCGCATTGACGCTGACCGCAACTGTAACTGTGGTGGTACCACCATTACCATCGCTGACTGTGTAAGTGATGGTATCTGAGCCATTAAAGTTGGCGTCCGGAGTGTAGGTGATGGTGCCATCGGCATTGATAGTAACAGTGCCATTAGTGGCCGAGGCGGTGGTCACCGTTAACGTATCGCCTTCAACATCGGAGGCATTATCTAATACCGACAACGTGATCGGTGTATCTTCATCCGTGCTAGCCGTTGAATCCACAGCGGTTGGTGCATCATTCACCGCATTGACGGTGACTGCTACCGTGGCTGTGGTGATACCGCCATTGCCATCGCTCACCGTGTAGGTGATCGTATCACTGTCACTAAAATTGGCGTTCGGTGTATAAGTAAGGGTGCCATCGGCGTTGATCGTGACTGTGCCATTAGTCGCCGAAGCGGTGGTTACCGTTAACGTATCGCCTTCGACATCGGAGGCATTATCCAACACCGCTAAAGTGACAGGTGTATCTTCATCTGTGCTGGCGGTTGAATCTGTCGCCGTTGGCGCATCATTCACGGCATTGACAGTCACAGCCACGGTTGCTGTGGTGGTGCCCCCATTGCCATCGCTCACCGTGTAAGTAATGGTATCCGAGCCATTAAAGTTCGCATTCGGCGTATAAGTAATGGTGCCATCGGCATTGATCGTAACCGCGCCATTAGTCGCCGAAGCGGTGGTCACGGTTAACGTGTCACCTTCGATATCCGTTGCATTATCGAGGACCGACAAAGTAACCGGGACATCTTCGTCCGTACTCGCCGTTGAATCCACAGCAGTTGGTGCATCGTTTACCGCATTGACGGTCACTGCGACCGTAGCAGTTGTTGATCCACCATTGCCATCGCTCACCGTGTAAGTGATGGTATCACTGCCATTAAAATTCGCATTCGGTGTGTAGGTGATCGTTCCATCGGCATTAATGGTGACTGTGCCGTTAGTCGCCGAGACGGTGGTGACGGCCAGCGTATCACCTTCTATATCGCTATCATTTGCCAAAACATCTAAGCTGATGGACGTATCTTCTTGAGTGACTGCCGTATCATGATGCGTAATTGGAGCATCGTTTATTGCATTGACAGTCACAGCAACTGTGGCTGAACTAGTAGCGCCACTGCTGTCACGAATTGTATAACTAATGGTATCAGTGCCGTTAAAATTGGCATTCGGTGTGTAAGTAAGGGTGCCATCCGCATTGATAATAACGTTGCCGTTGGTCGCACTCGCTTGGGTTACGCTAAGAGGATCACCATCCGTATCGCTATCATTATCAAGTACGTTGATAACAATCGGTGTATCTTCATCTGTTATTGCCGTGTCATCGTTAGCTGTGGGAGCATCATTCACGGCATTGACGGTCACAGCGACCGTGGCCGTTGTTGTTCCGTCATTGCCATCACTGACCGTGTAGGTGATGGTATCACTGCCATTAAAATTGGCATTTGGCGTATAAGTAATAGTGCCATCGGCGTTAATTGTCACTGTGCCATTAGTGGCCGAAGCGGTAGTGACGGTTAAGGTGTCGCCTTCGACATCCGTTGCGTTATCCAATACCGACAAAGTAACTGGTGTATCTTCATCGGTAGTCGCTGTTGAATCCACCGCGGTTGGCGCATCATTTACGGCATTGACAGTCACTGCAACGGTTGCTGTGGTGGTACCACCATTACCATCACTGATGGTGTAAGTGATGGTGTCCGAGCCATTAAAGTTAGCATTTGGCGTATAAGTAATGGTGCCATCGGCACTAATTTGTACACTACCATTTAGTGCATCTGCTCCAATGATGCTTAGTTCGTCGTTTTCTACATCAGAATCATTGGCTAACACATTGATGGTGACTGGAGTATCTTCGTCGGTCGTTGCACTATCATCACCTGCGATAGGCGCGTCATTTACAGGTGTTACATTAACCATAACAACTGCAGGGCTGGTGTTATTACTGCTGTCAGAAACCGAATAAGTAATGGTATCTGAGCCGTTAAAGTTAATGTATGGCGTATAGGTGATGGTGCCATCAGCATTAATCACTACATCACCATTATCAGCGCTAGCAGACGTGATGGATAATGGACCTCCATCATCGCTGGTATCATTGGTTAGGACATCAATGGTAACGGCTGTATCTTCAGTTGTCGTGGCAATATCATTATTGGCTCCGGGGCCATCATTGACGGCATTTACGACAACACTAACACTTGCTGTACTCGTGCCCCCTTGGCCATCACTTATGGTGTAAGTGATGGTGTCGAAGCCATTAAAATTAGCATCTGGTGTGTAAGTAAGCGTTCCATCGGTTTCAATGACAATCGAGCCATTATCGGCATCAGCTTGGATGATGACGAGATCATCGCCGTCTACATCACTGTCATTGGCTAACACATCAATGTTAACGGGCACGTCTTCGTCGGTTATCGCCGTATCATCCACGGCAGACGGCTCATCATTTAGCGCAGTGACGGTCACAGCCACAATCGCAGTGCTACTGGCACCATTAGCGTCAGTTAGCGTATAGCTGATGGTGTCGTTGCCATTAAAATTGGTATTCGGCGTATAAGTGATGGTGCCATCGGCATTGATCACTACATTGCCATTAGCGGCGCTTACATGAGTGACACTTAGTTCGTCGTTTTCTACATCTGTATCATTGGCTAAAACATCAATCGTAACGGGAGTGTCTTCAGCTGTTATTGCACTGTCATCGATGCCGTCAGGCGTATCGTTAACTGGATTAACTGTGATTGCAACCGTTGCTGTGCTTGTCGCTCCGTTAGCATCTGTGATGGTGTAATTGATGGTATCGGAGCCATAAAAATTGTTGTTTGGGGTATATGTTAATGTGCCATCAGCATTGATCTGGACAGTTCCTGAAGAAGCGGTTGCCTGAGTAATCGTCAATGAATCGCCATCTGGGTCTGTGTCATTGTCGAGTACATTCATTGTCACCGCTGTATCTTCATTTGTTGTTGCGATGTCATCAGCGGCAATCGGTGCATCATTTACGGCATTTACAGTGATGGCTATCGTTGCTGTAGTTGTGGCTCCTTGAGTGTCTGTGACGGTGTAATTGATGGTGTCAGAGCCATAAAAGTTAGCGTTAGGTGTATAGGTCAGTGTTCCGTCTGGATTAACGCTAACTGTGCCATTACTCGCACTAGCTGCACTAATTGATAGCGAATCGCCTTCAACATCACTTGCATTAGCTAAAGCATCAATCGTAATTGCGGTATCTTCGTCTGTTTGTGCTGAGCTTGAGGTGACGATAGGGCTGTCATTGACTGGCTCAACATCAATTTGCAAAGTGGCCTGTGCTGTCCCGCCATTGCCATCGCTTATGGTATAAATTACTGTATCGGTGCCATTAAAATTAGGGTTTGGTGTATAGGTGATTGTATTATCAGCATTTATTGTGATCACTCCTGAGGATGCCGTGGCGCTGGTAACTGTTAATGTATCGCCGTCAACATCCACATCATTGGCAAGAACATCAATGGTGACTGGCGTATCTTCATCGGTTTGCGTTATGTCGTTATTGGCCGTTGGCGCATCGTTCACCGCATTGACAGTCACTGCCACGGTTGCTGTGGTGCTGCCGCTATTGCCATCACTCACCGTGTAGGTGATGGTATCCGAGCCATTGAAATTCGCATTTGGCGTATAAGTAATGGTGCCATCGGCGTTAATGGTGACTGTGCCGTTAGTCGCGGATGCGGTGGTGACGCTTAAAGTGTCACCTTCGACATCGGAGGCATTATCTAATACCGACAACGTAACTGGTGTATCTTCATCGGTGCTGGCCGTTGAATCCGTTGCTGTTGGCGCATCATTCACGGCATTGACGGTGACTGCAACCGTTGCTGTGGTCGTGCCGCCATTGCCATCACTCACCGTGTAAGTGATGGTATCTGAGCCATTAAAATTGGCATTTGGCGTATAAGTGATGGTGCCATCGGCATTGATGGTGACTGTGCCGTTAGTCGCGGATGCGGTGGTGACGCTTAAAGTGTCACCTTCGACATCCGAGGCATTATCCAAAACCGACAACGTAATAGGTGTATCTTCATCGGTAGTCGCTGTTGAATCCACAGCAGTTGGCGCATCGTTCACCGCATTGACGGTCACCGCAACGGTTGCGGTGGTCGTGCCGCCGTTACCATCACTGACGGTGTAAGTAATGGTATCACTGCCATTAAAGTTGGCGTTCGGCGTATAAGTGATGGTGCCATCGGCGTTGATGGTGACTGTGCCGTTAGTCGCGGATGCTGTGGTGACGCTTAAAGTGTCACCTTCGACATCGGAGGCATTATCCAGAACCGACAAAGTGACTGGCGTATCTTCATCGGTAGTCGCTGTTGAATCCGTTGCTGTTGGAGCATCGTTCACCGCATTAACAGTCACTGCCACGGTTGCTGTAGTGCTGCCGCCATTGCCATCGCTCACCGTATAGATGATGGTATCCGAGCCATTAAAGTTGGCGTTCGGTGTGTAGGTGATGGTGCCATCGGCATTAAAACTAACCACACCATTGCTAGCGCTGGCACTATTGACGGTTAGACTATCTGATTCAGGGTCGCTGTCATTTGCTAGAACATCAATGGTAACTGGGGTGTCTTCATCCGTTGTGGCTGAGTCATCGACTCCTATCGGGGCATCGTTTACTGGGTTAATTGTGATAGTGACGGTTGCTGTTTCATATGTGCCGTTGGAGTAGACCGTATAGGTAAATGAATCTGTCCCTGAATAATCACTAAGTGGTGTGTAAATAACATCGCCTTGAGCATTGATGGTGACTGTTCCATATGATGCCGATGTATAACTATCGACATAGCGGCCACTGTTTTCAAAAGTGTCATTATCTAAAACGTTAAAACTAGCACTTTGATCTTCGTCGATAGTGACGTTATCGTCTGTGATATCGACCACTGCTGCAATGCCAATTGGTAATGTGGCGTTGACTGAGAGTAGTTGGCTTAATTGGCCTAATTCAATACTTAGGTCAACATTGCCATTGTAATCTTCGCCAGGGGTGTAAATGAGGCTATTTAAAGCTGCATTGATATCAGCCACAGTACCTGAAAAACGCAGTGTTGAATCGCCGCTACTATCGCCTTCACTGATATCTAAGCCTGCTGTTTGGGTTAGTGAAATCGCTCCAACAGGGACGGATAGCCGAATATCTAGAACTGCACCATCAACATCTCCAACGGAGATCTGTTGGCCTAACAGATTAGCAAAAATCAGTGGAGTATCTTCATCTAACAGGTCAATGCTTGGCAATGTGATAGTTGGAAGATCTGTAACCGGAGCTAAGGTGACAGTGATTGTTCCAGTGGTTTGGTCACCATCACTATCGCTAACCGTGTAAGTAATTGTGTCTGTGCCGTAATAGTTGGCATCTGGCGTATAAGTAATAGAGCCATCGACGTTGATTGAAATCGTGCCATTAACTGCGCTGGCACTTTGTAGGGTTAATGTGTCGTTATCTGCATCGAGTACGTTGGCTAACGCATCGATAGTCAGCGATTGATCTTCTTGGCCTAAGACAACCGATGCGCTGGCAACCGGTGCAATATTTTGAGCTGTTAGGGTAAAGCTTGCTGAAGATGCCGCGCCACTTAAATCAGTTGCCGTAACGGTGATGGTATATTCGCCGTTTGCCACGGCAGTGGATGCATCATTAGAGAGTTGGCCTGTTATTACGCCTGTTGTTGGGTCAATCGTTAAGCCATCTGGCAGATCCGTTGTTGAATAGGTTAAAACATCAAAGATGTCAGCATCAACAAATGCTTGAGCGGTACTAATCAACACATAGGCATTGTCAAAAGCGGTTTGTGAATCAAGTACTCCGGCGATGGGGTCACTGTTCGCGCTGACTGTGACGACAACTGTAGCCGTTTCAATACTGCCGCCAGCACTAATGCTGTAGGTAAATGAATCGGTGCCAGAAAATCCAAGATCCGGTTGATAGGTCACATTGCCATCACTATCAACGCTAATTTGACCATTCGCGGGGCTGGTAACAGCAGTAATAGTTGCATCAGGGTCGCTAAATGTATCGTTCGCTAAGATATTAAATGTGGTTGAGATATTGGCTGATGTGGATGCAATATCATCAATTGCATCAGTCACCTCACCGACAGTCACATCCACTGAAACAAGAATAGACTCTAATTGCAGCAGCTCATTTAGCTCTAACTGAATGGTTATGGGAATATTAGAGTTCAAATCTGGAAGTTTAACCAACCCGCCTAAAACTGCATCTAAGTTAGTTGCTGAGCCAGTTAATTGCACCACACTATGGCCTGTATCGGTATCGCTTAGTGTCCAAGAAACACTGACATTGGGTAAAGGTGCATTACCGCGATTGATAATTGAGGAAATCGAGCCTGACTCTTGAAGTTCAGTTGTTGCTATTAAGGTATAGCTGAGAGTCTCAGGGCCATTATAGTCAGGGTCTGCTTCATAGCTAATGGAGCCATCGGCATTGAGTGTCAAGTTGCCATGAAGAGCGCTAAATGAGTCAACGTCTAGTGCTTCAAAATCAGCTTCATTAAGATCGGGTAATCCACTGAGTGAAAAGGAGAAATCTTCAGGAATCACAATATCCGTTGCGCCATAAGCAGTGGAATTAGCATTGCGGCTTTGAATCCATAAATTCAGTGCATCGTAATCGATATCGCCGCCTTCGCCTGGCATTTTATTGTTACCGACATACACGACCACTTCTTTGGTTATGAGCTGACCATTGTCATTAATGGTGTAAGTGAAGGTATCGCTACCACGATATTTCACATCGGGAATATAACTAATTTCGCCACTATCAGAGATAACCACTTCTCCGTGTGAAGGAGTAGAAGTGGAGACGACATAGGCTGAATCGCTGTATTCGCCGGTGAGCAATGGGTTAAATGAAGCGGGAATAAAATAATTATGGCTATTGTTGTCTCCCGTTAAGCTATCAACGATATCGATTTGCCAACCATCGAAACTGTGGCCATCGGAAACTTCAATCGTAAGGGAGGCTGGCGTTGAGCCATGATTAACTATCAATCCTTCTAACGCTTGATTAATAGCATCGACACTACCTGTAATAATTAACTGATTATCACCACTGGATTGTCCCAAAATAACGGTAATATCAGTGGTATTGGTCAAAGTAATAGTGTCACTGCCTGCATCAAGAGTGACAATAACCAATGGGCTGTCATCAGTAATGACGATTGCGTTGCCATTGGCCAGACTAAATTCAGTTTGACCGCTGCTTTGGGCGAGAGTCTCTTGCTGAGCACTAATTTCGGGAGGCTCATCGGCTGTGACATCAATGGTGACTGTCGCGGTTTCAGCAATACCATTTGCGATAACGGTATAGGTAAAACTGTCGGTTCCCACAAAATGTAGATCTGGGGTGTAAGTAGCCAGACCGTTGCTGTCAATCACCAATGTGCCATTGGCTGGTTGAGTGTAGCTATCAAGTGTTAAATCTGTGCTGGTAAAGAGATCGTTATCAAACACGTTGAAGATACTTGGTTGGTCTTCAAGCGTGGTGCTGTCATCATCAACCGCATCACTTACGGCGGCGACAGAAATAGAGACTTCTGCCGTGCTGGTTAAGCCAGATGTGTCACTCACAGTATAAGTTATCGTATCACTGCCATTAAAATCTGGTTCTGGCGTGTAGGTAAGAGTGCCATCGGCATTGATTAAAACAGAACCATGCGTCGCACTCGCTGAAGTGACTGACAAGACATCGCCATCGACATCGTTATCATTGCTAAGTACATTGATAGTGACCGGGGTATCTTCATCTGTAGTGACTGTTTCATCAGCGCTTTGCGGCGCGTCATTGACAGCATTAACCGTAACTGTGACTGTTGCCGTGGTTGTGCCGCCGTTGCCATCACTGATGGTGTAGGTGATGGTATCCGTGCCATTAAAATTGACATTTGGCGTATAAGTAATGGTGCCATCAGCGTTGATCGTAACCGTGCCGTTTGTAGCTGAAGCATTGGTGACGGTTACCGTGTCGCCTTCGACATCCGAGGCATTATCCAAAACTGCCAAAGTGACCGGCGTATCTTCATCGGTACTGGCGGTGGAATCTGTTGCGGTTGGAGCATCGTTTACAGCATTGATGGTGACTGCAACGGTTGCAGACGCGGTGCCACCGTTACCATCGCTTATTGTGTAAGTGATCGTATCCGAGCCATTAAAGTTAGCGTTTGGCGTGTAGGTGAGTGTGCCATCGGCATTGATAGCGACAGTGCCGTTTGTGGCAATGGCACTTATAGTTGATAAACTGTTGCCATCCACATCAGTTGCACTGCTAATCACATCAACTGTAATGGGCGTATCTTCATCTGTTGTCACGCTTTGATCAACAGCCGTTGGGGCATCATTGACTGGATTGACGGTTACAACAACACTGGCACTGGCCGTGTTACCGTTGCCATCAGTAATCGTGTAAGTGATGGTATCTGAGCCATTAAAGTTGTTGTCGGGCGAGTAAGTAAGGGTGCCATCGGCATTAATAACAACAGAGCCATTGGCAGCAACTGCACTCGTGACACTCAGGCTGTCACCATCTAAATCACTATCATTGCTAAGCACATCGATGGTTACTGGCGTATCTTCGTCAGTAGTGGCTGTGTCATCGCTGGCATCTGGTGGGTTTTCAATATCAATGGTGACAGTTGCGGTTTCATAAGTACCATTTGAGAGTACGGTATAGGTAAATGCATCGGTGCCGGTAAATCCATCATCTGGGGTATAAATCGCGTTACCAGCAGCATCAATGATGACAGTTCCGTGTGACGGGGCGGTGTAGCTATCGACTACTCGATTGACGTTTTCAAAGGTATCATTGGCAAGGACATTGAAGCTGGTCGGTTCATCTTTATCGACAGTGATCACATCATCAACAATATCTGCTACGGCACTAATTCCCAGTGGTAACTCAAGAGTGATAGGCAAGTCCATTAACGTGTCGGTTAAACCAATCGTTAATGTCACCGGTCCGTTGTAATCGGCATCCGGGGTATAGACTAAACCATCCAGGGCTGCGTTAATATCAGCAATGCTGCCAGACATGGTTAAGTTACTATCATTCACACCATCACCTTGACTGATTGTGAGTCCGGTGGTTTGGGCAAGGGTTAAAGTTCCAACGGGTACTGATAACGTGACTTCGGCAATTGAGCCGTCAATATCGCCAATGCTGATGGCTGTGCCAAGCGCCTCGGCAAAAATAAGCGGTTCATCTTCATCAAAGACATCAATAGTGGGAAGCACCGCCATAATAATGTCGTTTACCGGGTTGACGGTAACCACCACTGTTGATGGCACACCAAGTAAACCATGCTCGTCAGCGATGGTGTAAGTGATGGTGTCCACGCCGAAAAAATTAAAAGTTGGCGTATAGGTGAGGGTGTTGTTTGCATTGATGGTCACTGTTCCAAACAATGCTGTCGCAGAGGTGACATGAATCGCATCGCCATCTAAATCGATGTCATTGGCGAGCACATTAATAATGGTCGAGCCATCTTCATCAACAATAGCAATGTCGGGGAGCGCCACCGGTGTTGTATTAATGAGATCGCCAAGCAATAAATCAGATTGCCACTGCTCTGCGGTAAAAGTGGTGGTTTGAATAGCACCAAGTTGAACTTCAAGTTCCCAGTCGCCAGAGATACCGGTGATGTCATCCGAGCTTGCAATATCAACATCAAGCGCTGCGGCCAATCCACTTAATAAGGCTAATCCTTCCTCGGCACCCACGTCACAGCCATAGAGCAAAATGTCAGCGTCATCGGCAAAAAGAGTTGCTAGCTGAGCAAATTCCGCCTGGTAATCCTCTAGGTTATCACTGGTTAATAACGTTGAACCGAGCTGAACCGTGCCTTCACTGCCATGAGAAATAAGGTGCAGGGCATCAATGGAGTCACTACTGGCTAAAAGTGTGGTTAGCTGTTCAATGCCATCTTGATTGGGGACGAGAATATAAACGCTCGCAGAGGCTGGAATAGAGGCCAATAATTGTTCTTGATTCTCAACTGAGCCATCTATTACGTATATTTCATTACGATTTGATTCACCAGTGGCAAGGGCTGCGACTAATGCTTCGGTGGATAGTTGTTGGTCCGCATCAGATGACTGGGCAGTATCAGTTGCGTCGCTACTTTCAGTTTGATCACTGACTGCTTCAGCGGTAACCAGTGCAGCGGCATCAAACATTAACCGCCGTTCTTGAGCAATTAAAGAGGCATTAATTCCGTAGTGTCTTTTAAACATGAGTTTCACCCGCACAGATCGCTACTTCTTATAACAAGCGTAGCTGTGCAGGTTATTTTTTGCTCAAAAAATTGATGTGTGACAATTTATCTGTTTTTCTAATCACGAAGCCAGACAGATAGCTCGACCATGATCATGAACTTCGACCAGACATTGATGCAGACTTTGGGTCGCTTTTTGGTAGTCATCATGATGGACAATAAACTGAATATCGACTTCTCTGGTTGATTGATGAATCGCTTTGATTGCAACGTTATTTTGCATCAGGCAACGTGTTGTCTGAGCAAGAATCCCAGTTGCTTGCAGATCAGAGCCTATTGCACAAACTAGCGCTACTTTTTGTTGATTCACTAATGCCTCAGGATATTGTTCGCCAATGGCTTTGGTTAACCGTTTGAGCTGTTTAAGGCTGGCTTTGAGATAGTGGGTCACCGTATTAGCATTTGAGTCTTTGGCGATAAATGTCATATTAAATCGCGCCAATAGATTTAATATGAAGCGTTCATAATGCACCTGATTGCCCGTCATATTTTGGTCAAACACCTCAAGGCTGTATAGATGATCGCAGCCAGCGATAATTTCAGCGCAAGGTTTATCACTGATGTAATCATTGGTGATTAAGGTTCCTGGATGTTCAGGCTCAAAGGTATTTTTAACGCGCAGTGGAATATCGCTCTGGCGCAGTCCTTTCGCGGCCATCGGGTGGATGGCTTCGACGCCAAGATTTGCCAGCTGGTCGGCCACATCATAGTTGGTTCGACCGATTGGAACAGCTTTATTTTTGCCTACAAGTTTAGGGTCGGCGCTGCTTAAATGGTACTCTTTGTGAATAATTGCTTCGTTAGCATTAAAATAAACCGCAATGCGACTAAAGGTCATCTCACTGTAACCTCTGTCAAAGGTTGACATCAGTCCTTTGCGGGTCTGAGCATAGCCAGTCGCAATAGCCAAATCATTTGTCAGATCAATTGATTTAAACGCTGATTCAATCCGCTCATCGAGATTTTCAGCACTGCCATCTTGCCAACCTGTTAAGTCAACGAAGCGGGCATTAATGCCATCGCGTTTTAATAGTTCCGCTAGATTCCAAGCACTATGGGATTCACCTAGACTGGCTAACATTTCCCGAACATTTGCTAGATGCTCTGCGAGTGAAAAATGACCATTGCGACATAGATTTTCAAGATCGAGTAGACAATCTTTTGCCTGATTTAACCGTTTGCTAATAAATGCATTTGCTCGGCCAAGGCGATGCTCGTCAAGCGAAAATAGCTCGCGATTGATGGTATGCATTTGCCGCTCAAGATTTTTTAATGCATTTTGCCAACTTTCATCGTCATCTTGTTGACCATTGGCAAATAGCGCATAGATGCCTGGATGACCACTTTTTTTATATTCTAATAATTGGTCGGTAATACCCGCGTAGGCTGAAACAACAATGATCCGTTGTACAGGCGCTTGATGTTGGCCATGAGCGCAAACAATGTTATCTCGCACACTCTCATATTGGCTCATGGATGTGCCACCAATTTTTTCAACGCTGAGTTGTTGGGTACTTTGCACGAATTCTCTCCATTTTTATTGGCCATGAGTGGTAAAAAAGGCGATAAGCTAATTAGCGGCTTATCGCCGGAGCTAAAGTTAGCTTGTAAGTGGGGCCGTTTCTAACGTATATGAGCCATCTTGGTCGTGAACTTCACTACCTGTTAGTGGTGGATTGAATACACAAGCGAGTTTTAACTCTTCAAATGCTCGAAGTTTATGCTCATCGTGTTGGTCAAGAACATACAATGTGCCGGGTTCGATTGGGTAGGTTTTGCCTTCGGCTAAACTTTCTATTTCACCTTTTCCACTAATACAGTAAACCGATTCGAAATGGTTTTTATAGTGCATGAAAAAATCTTTACCCTGATAAATCGTGGTGATGTGAAATGAAAAACCCGTGTTATCTTCTTTTAGCTGCATTCGGGTACTTTCCCAATTACCATCGGGAGAGACTATGCGACGTTCGGTTTTTTCACACTGAGACAAAGTACGTACAATCATCAGATTTCCTCTTGGTTAGGTTTATCGGTGTATTCATAACGCTGGTTGAAAAATGAGCCAGCGCCATTGCGTTAGCTCGCTATGTCATAGTCAAGATATTGTTTTTGCTCGGGGATTTGCTCTGTTTTAGCAAGTACTTCACGCATTGCTTGCTCAAGAATATCGAGCCCACGATTGAGTGATTCTTTTGTGATTGTCAGCGGGCATAGGCATTTAAGAACTTCGCTGTCGGCGCCGCTGGTTTCAATGATGAGCCCTTTGCTAAATGCATTTTTACTAATCTTGCCTGCTAACTCACCCGTTACGCAGCTGATGCCTTGAAACATACCGCGGCCTTTGGCTTGAAACTGACCATCGCCATATTGCTGGGCGAGGCTTTCTAAGCGATTTTTTAATAGATGGCTCTTATCCTGGATGCCTTGGGCAAATTGCTCGTCTTGCCAATAGCAATCAATGGCTGCTTTGGCCGTTACAAATGCCACGTTATTGCCGCGGAAGGTCCCATTGTGTTCAGCTGGCGACCATTGATCTAAGTCTGGGCGCAATAATAAAAGGGCAAAAGGCAGGCCATATCCAGAGATTGATTTAGACAGCGTCACCATATCTGGTTTAATCCCTGCGCTTTCAAAGCTAAAGAAAGTGCCTGTTCGACCACATCCTGCTTGAATATCATCCACGATTAATAGGATGTCGTGTTGATGACAGAGCTTCTCTAAGGATTTGAGCCAGGTAAAACTTGCAGCATTAATTCCTCCTTCACCTTGAACTGTTTCAACAATCACTGCCGCAGGCAGATCAACACCGCTGCTGGCATCATTGAGTACTTTTTCAAGATACTGAGTTGTATCGATACCATCTCCCATATAACCATCAAAAGGCATGCGCGTATTACCAGACAAAGAAACGCCTGCCGCTTGACGATGATGACTATTACCTGTGGCACTTAATGCCCCTAATGTGACGCCATGAAAGCCATTAGTGAAGGAGATAATATTATTTCGTCCGGTTACTTTGCGTGCCAGCTTAATGGCTGCTTCGACTGTATTGGTTCCGGTTGGGCCTGTAAATTGCAGCCGATATTCAAGATGGCGTGGTTTAAGAATGTAACGATTAAAGCTTTGCAAGAAGGCTTCTTTGGCACGGGTATGCATATCCAGACCATGAGTGATCCCATCATCTTGAATATACTCGATCAATGCTTGTTTAAAGCGTTCGTTATTATGTCCGTAATTTAGAGTGCCGGCACCACTTAAAAAATCCAGATAAGCGCGTCCTTGTTCATCAAATAGATATTCGCCTTTGGCTTTGTGAAAAGTGCAAGGAAATGAACGAGCATAGCTTTGTACGGATGATTCAAGTTCGTCAAAAATCGTCATGAAGACTCCTTTTGTGTGATTGAGATAAGTGATGGGAATGTGGTTGGTGTAAATTAGCGCAGAGGCCCAATAATAATGAGCTCCTCGCTAGCATGTTCATGGTTAAAATGGCGCTCTTCATCCATATAGGGTTGCCTGTCAATTGCGCTGTCATGAGCTTTGGCAAATGATGAAAAAAGAGCGTGAGATGGGGTGTTATCCGGCGTAATAGTGGTATGAATAAAGGTTGGTTTAACCCTTGAAATCAATGCTTCAAGCATTCGTTTGGCAATTTTTTGTGAGCGCATTTTTTCACTCACTACAACTTGCCAGATAAATAAAGTGTCTGGCTGTTGCACCAACTTATAGCCACTAATAAAACCAACGAGCTGGTCTGCCTGATAAGCGCCAATGGCGGTATCTGCAAAGTGACTGCACTGCAACAGGTTGCAGTATGCTGAGTTGGTATCAAGTGGTGGCGAATTTTTTACCAACTGGTTTAGCGCGTATCCATCATTCATGGTTGGTTTTTTAAATACGACTTGGTCGCTCATTTGAAAATCCTTGTGCTTTAATTATTCGAGAGCTATTTATTAATTACTAGCAAAGATAACTTGTAAATCATGGAGTTAGTTAAAATTTATCGTTAAAAAATAGCTTCAAATGTTTAGCTTGTTAAGGATCGTACACTAAACATTTTTAATGTCTAGCTAGAATCCAAAATAAATAGATTTTTTTGTATAAATTGTCGTGTTGGTGATTTTTATCACGTTTTTCAGTATATTTTGTGTTATCTGTATTTATCTTTGTTATGTGAAGCTCTTTCTTAGCCTTTGTAATTTAATTAGTGTTTTAACTAAATCGCGAGGCATTTATGAGTTATTTGTATCGCGTATAAAACAATGCCTGTGCAGACATTGGCTCAACGCATTCGATAGGGTTGAATCGATGCTCGTTGGCCTTAAAATAGCAGCATAATATTTCAATCTAGGATTTTGGTATGGCGCAAGTTATTGATAAATTAGCTTGGATAGCTTTGAATAATCGCCGATTTTTAGCCGTTCGCTCATATGGGAAAGAGCTTTTCTATCTGCCCGGCGGCAAACGAGAAGTCGGGGAGAGTGATTCTCAGGCGCTGATTCGGGAGATTAAAGAAGAACTTTCTATTGATTTAGAGCCCTCTTCATTACGTCCTACTGGTGTATTTAAAGCTCAGGCGGATGGTAAAGCAGCTGGTGTAGAAGTACAACTGACATGTTATTGGGCAATCGCTGGCGCAGAGCAACCTCAAGCAAGCGCTGAGATAGAAGAGCTCGCATGGCTAAACAGTGACGAGCGTGACAGATGCTCAGTTGCCGCTTTAAAAGTATTAGATTGGCTAATCGAGCAAGATTTAGTTGATTAAAACAAAGGCAGATGATTTCTCATCTGCCTTTTGTGCTGTGTTGCTAAGCTTTATGCTATTCCTACAGTGCTTTTTCTATCTCACTGGTGACCCGCTCATCAGTAGGCACAATGTCTGGCGCAAAACGGCCAATTACCTCGCCATCGCGGCTGACTAAGAATTTTTCAAAATTCCATGTCACATCCGTTTCATTTTCTACTCCAAGCCCTTTTTCTTTCAGGCGTTTTTCAAAGCTCATGCCGGCGTTGCGCAAGGCGTGTGGTTTTGCATCGATTAAAGCTTGATAGAGTGGATGACGGTCATCGCCGTTAACGGAGATTTTCTCAGCCATCGGAAAATCTACGCCATAGGTGGCACTGCAGAAGGTGGCGATTTCGCCATTACTGCCTGGTTCTTGGGCGGCAAAGTTATTGGCCGGAAATCCTAAGACAACTAGACCTTTGTCTTTATATTGATGGTAGAGCTCAACAAGCTGCTCGTATTGAGGGGTCAGACCACACTTAGATGCAACGTTAACAATTAACACCACTGAGCCTGAAAACTCCTCTAGTGAAGTGGGGGTGCCATCAATTTTGTTAAAAGGGATTTGTGTTATCGCGTTACTCATCAAAACCTCTCTTAGTTATGGCTATCATGTATGGATGGTCTTTCACGCTATCACTTTGGAGTTAGATGTAAAAGGTATTTAATTGTTGCATTATGCTTTACGTAAAGGTTATCAAAAGGTAAATTGGTGTGAATACATTGTTCTTGACTGAATATTTTGATAAGAGTATTTTACCGCGCGAGCAGTAATTACTGTAATGTTGTTGATAATCAATTCATAAGTTAGCTATCTAGTCGAAGATGGTCTCCTGTAACGAATTCTTTTTTATCTTTGGCTAATAACCACTCAAAAATCAGCTAACATAAATACACAAGGTGATAACATTATGGCAACGCAAGATATCGCGTCAGGGGTAAGTCGTATCTATCGACAACGCTGTTGCATTAAAGATGATGAACATTTAATGCAGTTGGAAGCCGATGATGTTGCGATTGAGGAACCACTGCAAATCAGTTTGCAATGGTTTGACCCAGCGCAGAATGATTTCATTCAGCGTGAATGGAGTCTTACGATGCGCACTCCTGGTAGCGATATAGCACTGGTTCGTGGGTTACTCCTAACTCAGCAAGTCATTACTAGCTTGGATGATGTGGAATCCATAGCCCCGTTTGACAGCGAACAGAGCCATTTTCACAATCATCTATTAGTGAGTTTAAAAAAAGGAATTGAGCCTGATTGGTCAACACTTGAGAGAAGTTATGCCAGTCAGTCTAGCTGTGGGATCTGTGGGATGACATCGATGCGGTCATTGTGTTTAACACGACCTGTGTCAATTGATGAAACAGCCGGATGGCTTAAGAGCGAAGCTGTTCTTCAAATGCCCTCACAGTTACGCAATCAGCAACAATTATTCGCTCAGACAGGCGCTGTGCATGGCGCAGGGCTCTGGACGGGTGAAAATTTAGTTCAAATTGCCGAAGATGTTGGTCGTCACAATGCGCTTGATAAGCTGATTGGACAAATTTATCACCAAGGTCTTTGGCAGCCGCAGAGTGTTTTGGTGTTGAGCGGCAGAGTTAGTTTTGAATTGGTGCAAAAGGCTATGTTGGCGTCTATTCCTGTGATCGTTGCGGTTGGCGCGCCTTCCAGTCTGGCGGTTGATATGGCTAAACAATTTAATATGACTCTAATCGGATTTACCAAAACACGACAATTTAATGTATATCACGGCCATTGGCGATTAACCCAAGATGCCGCACGATGAGATGTTAAGAGATGAGTCATAAAGAGTATCAAGGCCCAGCTGGTGGTTGGGGCGCATTAAAAGCAACAACTACCCATTTGTTTAAAAGTCAGAATGTTGCGAAAAACATCAGCAATTTATTGCGGACCAACCAGGACCACGGTTTCGACTGTCCCGGTTGTGCCTGGGGGGAAAAAGGTGTCCCGGGGCGTTTTCGATTCTGTGAAAACGGTGCTAAAGCAGTAAACTGGGAAGCGACAACTCGACGTGTTGATAAGGAATTTTTTGCCCAGTATTCAGTAAGCTGGTTAAATCAACAAACTGACTACTTTCTTGAATTTCAAGGCCGTTTGGCAGAGCCTGTGCGTTATAACAGTGCTAGCGATCATTATGAGCCGATAAGTTGGGATGATGCGTTTAAACTTATCGCCACTAAATTAAAAGAGCTTGATTCGCCAAACCAAGCTGAATTTTACACCTCTGGTCGCGCTAGCAACGAAGCTGCTTTTATGTATCAGCTTTTGGCTCGAAGCTTCGGAACCAATAACTTCCCTGATTGCTCAAATATGTGCCACGAAGCGACCAGTGTCGCTTTGGCCAAAACTATCGGGATTGGTAAAGGGACTGTTCGCATTGAAGACTTTGAAAAAGCCGATGCGATTTTCTTGTTTGGTCAAAACCCGGGTACCAACCATCCTCGAATGCTAGAAACATTAAGCCATTCAACTAAACGCGGTGCTCGAGTTGTTGCTTTTAACAACTTAAAAGAGCGCGGGCTAGAGAGATTTGCAAACCCACAAAATCCAGTTGAAATGTTAACCTACAGTTCAACGCCAACCACGAGCGACTATTTCACACCTAAACTTGGCGGTGATATGGCGGCTGTGCGGGGTATGGTTAAGCTGTTTAATGAACGCCATAAAGAGGCAGTTGCTCAAGGTGGCTCGTTGTTCGATTTAGAATTCATTAGCGAGCATACTCAGGGCATGGATGATTATCTAGCGCTGGTTGAGCAGACTCCTTGGGAAAAAATCACTGAGCAATCAGGTTTAAGTTATGAACAGATAGTTCGTGCCGCTGACATCTATCAGAATGCTAAACGAGTGATTGTCACTTGGGCAATGGGTGTTACCCAGCATAAGCACTCGGTTGCAACCATTCATGAGCTGGTCAATCTGCAGTTATTATTTGGTCAAGTTGGCAAACCTGGCGCCGGTTTATGCCCAGTTCGTGGCCATTCCAATGTGCAAGGTGACCGTACGGTTGGGATCAACGAATGCCCAGCAGAGTCATTTTTAGCGCGTTTTGATGAAGTCTTTGGCGCAAAAGCTCCACGTGAGCATGGACACAATGTTGTCCAAGCGATGCAAGCGCTGATGGATGGCCAGAGCAAAGTGTTTATTGGTTTGGGCGGGAACATTGTCGCTGCAGTGCCTGATACTCAGAAGGTCGCTGATGCGATGCGTGGTGCTGAGCTAACCGTCAACATTGCCACCAAGTTAAACCGCTCGCATGTGAATCCTGGTAAAGAATCGATTATTTTGCCATGTCTGGGACGTACGGATATTGATATGCAAGCTGCCGGTTCACAAAAAGTGACGGTTGAAGATTCATTTTCAATGGTTCACGCTTCATCTGGTCGTGTTGATGTTTCAGATGAGCAGATGCGCTCAGAACCTGCCATTATCGCGGGTATCGCCAAAGCATTGTTGGGTGATACTAACCCGGTAGATTGGCAAGCATTGGTGGATAACTATGATCGCATCCGCGACTTAATTGAGGCGGTGGTCCCAGGGTTTGATAATTTTAATGATCGCTTAGATCAGCCTGGTGGATTTTATCTTGGCAACTCAGCGCGTGATTTGAACTGGAAAACAGCCAGTAAAAAAGCACAGATGTTTGCAGACCCTCTACCAGAGGCGGTTATCCCTGTTGCGGCCACAGAGAAAGCTAAAGCGCCCGTATTTATTATGCAGACGCTGCGCTCACACGACCAGTACAATACAACGGTTTATGGCTATGATGACCGTTACCGTGGTATTTTTGGTGAACGTGAGATTGTCTTTATGAACCCGCAGGATATGGACAAACTCAATTTAACCGAAGGTGATTTGATTGATGTGCAAACACTTTGGACTGATAGCCAGAAACGCCAAATTACTGGGTTTAAAGTGATTCCATATGAGATCCCACAGGGTAACGTTGCGGCATATTTTCCAGAAGCCAATGCGTTAATCCCATTATCTAGCTATGGTGACGAAAGCTTTACGCCGACTTCTAAGTCAATTGCGGTACTGGTGAGCTTGCATCAGCCAAGTGAACAAGAACTATTGGTTAAAGGTTAACTGAGATGTGATACAGGCGCAGTATTAAGCTGCGCCTGTAGTCGTTTTAACGCTTGATGAGATAAAAAGCCTATATAGGCTGACCAGATGAATCAGATATCGCGCTATGAAAATAGCACGATATCTTATATTAACTTGTAATTATTAACTATTTTCCAGATTTCGGCAGATGGAATTGTTTAATTTTTCCAGCGTATCGCCTATCTGTTGTTTCTCTTCATCGCTCCAATCTTGAAAAATCTTCTCAACATTTTTGCGCCGAATCGCCTGCATTTGTTCGTACTTATCAATCCCTAATGCTGTCACTTGGATAAGGCAACCGCGACGATCTGATGGGTCTGGCAGTCGGTTTAATAAATCCAATGCAATCATCGCCTTAATTTGTCGCGTTACCGTTGATGAATCCAACCCCAGTTGCGAGGCAAGAGCGCCTGATGACTGCGGTGACTTTTCACATAAAAGGTTTAGTAATAGGTAGTGAGCTCTTTCTAACGGGTAGGTTCGCCGACGATGATTTGCTTCTAACCAACGCGCTAAATAGGATAAATTAAATTCAATTTTCTCAATTGAATATTTCTGATTATTATCGCTTACCACCGATACTCTCCCGTATTCCATAAAATGCAAAAACAATAAATCACATATTTTTAACGCGTATATCGCGACGACGCCAAAGATATGTAAACACCTTCAGGCTTTCCGTACCTTTTGGATTAGCTGCATTATAACAGGTTTTGTCTCTTTATTTAGCCTTTACAACTAATTCTTTGTCTAAGGAGCGATTTTAGCGGTTATACGACGTCTAATTATTAAAAGTAACAAAATAGAAAATGTGTATAAACAGATCTTATCATAGCAATTTGCGCATGAAACGCCGAGTTAAAAGGTATTCAAGCGGTTAAATTATAGCCAAAAAAACAAAAAACTATCACTTTCCAAAAAAAAATTTTCGATTTTAATCATAACCACTTTCGTTTTTTAAAATTCATGTATTTGCCTGATACATCTATTTTTTTGATTTAGAAACGGTTTTTATTAAATAAATGGAAATATTCTACAAAGAGCCAGGCTACAGCTGCTTTTCAGGATTAAATACACAGTTATCAAAATAACGTTTTATTTTAATAGTGGTTTGATAGGGATGTTTTATCAAATAAATACTTATTTTTATAAGGTCTTTTTATGTTTTTTTAACTAAAGCACCTATTTTTATAAGTCTTTTTTAAAAACTTCCAGTATTTAAAAGGTTTTTACTGATTTATCAATTTCAAAAATAAAAATTTAACATTTGCTAAACATAAAATTTTAAAAGCTTGTATTTGATGGTTTCATTGCTTTTTCGGTATGTTAAGAATCGTGAAATTGATGTAAAGTGTTTGAGTGGTTTGTAAGGATTCAGTGTCAAAGATTTGTTGATACTCTTTTTTAAAGAGTAACAAGTCTTATTGTGCTGTCTGAATTTCAACCAATGGGGATAATATTTAATAATTATAAAATAATAGGCATTACCTATTAATAATGCCGCTTAAATTCTATCTTCATGTTATTCCCTAGGTGTTCTGCCTAAAAATATTTGTGCATAGGAGCAGTGTCCCTCCCTTAAGGAGTTCGAACTACTGCCTTGAAAATCGTTTCAACTGTACGTTGTACAGATGAGTGTTTTTATTAACCAAATTAGAGCACATAAATTATGTCTACAACCATTGATGTAATCGCTCAACATTGGGCATTTACAGTGTTTTTGGTCGTCGCGATAGCTTTGTGTGGTGCCATGCTCGTAGGTGGATTCTTATTGGGTGGTCGGGCTAAAGCTCGCGCTAAAAACACCCCATTTGAATCAGGCATCTCGTCGGTGGGAACTGCTCGCTTGAGAATGTCCGCGAAGTTTTATCTGGTGGCAATGTTCTTTGTCATTTTTGATGTCGAAGCTCTGTATTTGTACGCCTGGTCTAGCAGCATTCGTGAAAACGGCTGGACAGGGTTTGTTGAAGCCACTGTTTTTATTGTTGTGTTGCTGGTTGGCCTAGTCTACCTAATTCGTACTAAAGCATTAGAGTGGGCGCCAAAACGCGCCAAAGGTTACAGCGAACAATCTGAAATTATCAAACTCGTTGACGGTTCGCCGAAAAAATAAGAGGTTCATCATGGATTATACGCTTACTCGCGCCGAGCCAGATGGTGAGAATGATCGCTATCCGCTACAAAGCAAGCAAACTGTTCCCGATCCGCTTGAACAGCATGTCCATCGCAGTGTCTACATGGGCAAGCTGGAAACAGCCATGCACGACATGGTGAATTGGGGACGCAAAAATTCCCTCTGGCCATATAATTTCGGCCTTTCATGTTGTTATGTCGAAATGACGACGGCCTTCACTGCGGTGCATGATGTTGCACGATTTGGCTCTGAAGTGCTGCGTGCATCTCCGCGTCAAGCTGATTTTATGGTCGTTGCCGGCACTTGCTTTACAAAAATGGCACCGGTTATTCAGCGCTTATATGACCAAATGCTTGAGCCGAAGTGGGTCATTTCGATGGGGTCATGCGCTAACTCTGGCGGTATGTACGATATTTATTCAGTTGTGCAGGGAGTTGATAAGTTCCTTCCTGTCGATGTTTATATTCCTGGATGTCCACCCCGACCTGAAGCCTACATTCAGGCTTTGACCCTGCTTCAGGAATCAATTGGTAAAGAGCGTCGTCCATTATCTTGGGTCGTTGGTGATCAAGGTGTTTATCGCGCCAATATGCAATCGGAGAGAGAACGCAAACACGGTGAACGGATTGCGGTTAAAAATCTTCGCACGCCAGACGAAATTTAACGTGGCGTGAGCATTTACGGTTAACGACATAGTGATGAATATGACACAAACAACGACACAACAAAGCGAGCCATGGCCAACATTAGACCATCACGAAGATCCGGTTCTTGGCGAGCTTATTAATCGATTTGGTAAAGCAAGTTTCTATCTGCAGCCAACTCGTACCGGTATGCCTGTGGTATGGGTCGCTCGGGAAAAGATCATTGATGTGCTGAGCTTTTTGAAAAAAATGCCTAGCCCATACTCAATGCTGTATGACTTGCATGGCGTTGATGAACGCCAGCGAACTCACCGTGAAAATTTACCTGAGGCGGATTTCACAGTTTTTTACCAGTTGCTCTCGATTGAGCGCAACCGCGACATTATGTTGAAAGTTGCATTAAGTGAAGACAGTTTAGAGCTTCCAACGGCCACTGGTGTGTTTGCCAATGCGAACTGGTATGAACGTGAAACTTGGGAGATGTTCGGCATCACCTTTAAAGGTCACCCCAATTTACGACGGATTTTAATGCCTTCGACTTGGCAGGGAAATCCGCTGCGCAAAGACTATCCAGCCCGCGCCACTGAATTTGACCCTTTTGAGCTAACTCGACAGAAAGAAGAGCTTGAAATGGAAGCGCTTACATTTAAGCCTGAAGAGTGGGGCATGCAGAGGGGCAATGAAAACGAAGATTTCATGTTCCTTAACTTGGGGCCAAACCATCCGTCTGCCCATGGTGCGTTTCGCATTGTTTTGCAACTTGATGGTGAAGAAATTAAAGATTGTGTGCCTGATATCGGTTATCACCATCGTGGAGCCGAAAAGATGGCAGAGCGCCAGTCTTGGCACAGTTACATTCCTTACACTGACCGAATCGAGTATTTAGGTGGGTGTGTCAACGAAATGCCTTATGTATTGGCTGTTGAAAAGCTCGCTGGCATTAAAGTGCCTGAACGCACCGAAGTTATTCGAGTGATGTTGAGCGAGCTATTTCGGATTAATAGCCATCTGCTTTATATCTCAACATTTATTCAAGATGTTGGGGCCATGACCCCCGTATTTTTTGCCTTTACCGATCGTCAGAAAATTTACGATGTGATTGAAGCTATAACCGGTTTTCGTATGCATCCGGCTTGGTTTCGCATTGGTGGTGTTGCGCATGATTTACCAAAAGGCTGGGAACGTCTGCTGCAAGATTTCCTGTCATGGTTGCCTAAACGCCTGAATGAATATGTGAAAGCTGCATTACATAACAGCGTATTAAAAGGGCGTTCTCAAGGGGTCGCCGCATATAACGCCCAAGATGCTCTGAATTGGGGAGTTACAGGGGCTGGACTTCGTGCCACTGGTATTGAATTTGATGTACGTAAATGGCGACCTTATTCAGGGTATGAAAACTTCGATTTTGAAGTTCCTGTCGGTGGTGGCGTGAGCGATTGCTATAACCGCGTCATGCTTAAAGTCGAAGAGATCCGCCAGAGCATGAAAATCTTACAGCAGTGTTTGAAAAACATGCCATCTGGACCATTCAAAGCGGATCACCCATTGACGACTCCGCCGCCAAAAGAGCGCGCTCTGCAGCACATTGAAACGTTGATTACGCACTTTTTGCAAGTTTCTTGGGGACCGGTGATGCCTGCTAACGAATCATTCCAGATGATTGAAGCAACCAAAGGCATTAACAGTTATTACCTGACCTCTGATGGCAGTACGGTGAGTTATCGTACTCGCGTTCGTACACCGAGTTTTGCGCATTTGCAGCAGATCCCATCAGTGATTCGGGGAAGTTTAGTTTCCGATTTAGTCGTTTATCTCGGAAGTATCGATTTTGTTATGTCGGATGTGGATCGTTAATCATGAAACAAGCCAATCAAACTATTTCGGTGAAAGTCGATTACGGCAATGATTTCACGCTCAGTGAAGCGGATGCTCAGGCGATTGAGCAAGAAAAGCATCATTATGAAGACCCGCGCGCCGCATCCATTGAAGCGTTAAAAATTGTTCAAAGATCGCATGGTTGGGTGCCTGATGGGGCGATTGCCGTTATCGCTGACATCCTGGGGATCCGAGCCAGTGAAGTTGAAGGTGTCGCAACTTTCTACAGTCAGATTTTCCGCCAGAGCGTTGGGCGCCATGTGATTCGCTATTGCGATAGCGTGGCCTGCTATGTCACGGGGTTTGGCCAAATTCTAGAAGCGCTGGAAAAACAGTTACACATTACCAATGGCCAGACCAGCGAAGATGGTCGCTTTACATTGCTACCAACCTGTTGCCTTGGTAATTGCGATAAGGGGCCGACCATGATGATCGATGAAGATCTTCATTCGCATCTGAAGCCTTCTGATATTCCAACTATTTTGGAGCAGTATCAATGAGTTTAACTATCAAGCGAACTGCTGAAACACACCCTTTGACATGGCGTGTTGGTGATGATGGCCAGCCAGTCTGGTTTGATGAGTATCGCGCCAAAGAAGGGTATATCGGTGCTGAAAAAGCTTTGGCAATGTCACCCGATGAAGTGGTTGCAACGGTCAAAGATGCAGGATTACGTGGTCGTGGTGGGGCCGGTTTCCCAACCGGGATTAAGTGGAGTCTGATGCCAAAAGATGACTCGCTGGATGTCCGTTACATGATCTGTAACGCCGACGAGATGGAGCCTGGCACATTTAAAGACCGTTACCTGTTAGAAAAAATGCCACATTTGCTCGTCGAAGGGATGATTATCGCAGCTAAAGCGGTTAAAGCCTATCGTGGTTATATTTTCCTTCGTGGCGAATATGTCGAAGCGGCAAACAATCTTCGCAAAGCAATCGATGAAGCACGCAAAGCTGGCTTTTTAGGCGAAAACATTCTTGGCAGCGGTAAGGACTTCGATCTGTTTGTCCACACTGGAGCCGGCCGCTATATCTGTGGGGAAGAAACCGCTCTGATTAACTCTTTAGAAGGGCGCCGCGCCAACCCTCGTGCGAAACCACCTTTTCCTGCAATGTCCGGTGTTTGGGGAAAACCAACCTGTGTCAATAATGTTGAATCTATCTGCAATGTTCCGGGGATCTTAAATCGCGGGGCTGATTGGTACAAAGGGCTATCAGCTCCAGGTAGCGATGATGCGGGCACGAAAATGATGGGTTTTTCTGGTTGCGTGAATAATCCAGGGGTTTGGGAATTACCGATTGGCACCACGGCTCGTGAACTTTTTGAAGAGTACGCCGGTGGCATGCAAGAAGGATTAACGCTTAAAGCGTGGCAACCCGGTGGCGCTGGCACTGATTTTCTATTGCCTGAGCAGCTTGATGTACCGATGGATTACGACCATATCGGTAAAGCAGGTAGCCGAATGGGCACCGCTTTGTCTTTAGCTATTGATAATCGGATTAACATGGTTTCGCTGGTCTTAAATCTGGAAGAATTTTTTGCCCGTGAATCTTGCGGCTGGTGTACACCATGTCGCGATGGTTTGCCGTGGAGCGTCAAAATTTTACAGGCGTTAGTCAAAGGTGAAGGGCAAGTCGGCGATATCGAAACACTCGAACAACTTTGTCGCCAATTAGGCCCGGGTAAAACCTTCTGTGCCCATGCCCCAGGGGCGGTAGAGCCGTTGCAAAGTGCAATTAAATTATTCCGTAGTGAGTTTGAAGCTGGTATTGGCTCAAAAGTTGGCAATGTCAGAGCTATTAAAGGGATCCAACCTAATCTGGCGTAACTCATAGTACTTAATTTGAACAGTTAAATGTCTGCGAAAATTCGCAGGTCATTGGGAAGCATACAAAATATGGCAACCATTCATATAGATGGCAAAGAATATGAAGTCGATGGCGCAGATAACCTATTACAGGCCTGTTTGTCGTTGGGTATCGATGTGCCTTACTTTTGCTGGCATCCTGCTTTAGGCAGTGTCGGATCGTGTCGTCAGTGCGCGGTCAAACAATATAAAGATGCCGATGATAAACGGGGTCGTTTGGTGATGTCATGTATGACACCAGTCACCGATGATACGTATATTTCGATTGAGGATGAAGAAGCAACTGAATTTCGTGAGAGCGTTGTGTCGTGGATGATGTCCAATCACCCGCATGACTGCCCAGTCTGTGAAGAGGGTGGTAATTGTCATCTGCAGGATATGACGGTGATGACGGGGCACAGTTCGCGTGAATATCGTTTTACCAAACGTACTCATGAAAATCAGGATCTTGGTCCATTTATTTCACATGAAATGAACCGCTGTATCGCATGCTATCGCTGCGTTCGTTATTACAACGATTATGCCGATGGTGAAGATTTCGGTGTTTATGGTGCGCATAACAATGTTTATTTTGGTCGCACCGAATCAGGGACGCTGCAAAGTGAGTTTTCTGGCAATTTAGCCGAAGTCTGTCCAACTGGGGTGTTTACCGATAAAACTCATTCAAGCCGTTTTAACCGTAAATGGGATATGCAGTTCGCTCCGAGTATCTGCCAGCAGTGTAGTGTCGGTTGTAACATTAGCCCTGGTGAGCGCTATGGTGAGTTGCGACGCATTGAAAACCGCTTTAATGGCGAAGTAAACCACTACTTTTTATGTGACCGTGGCCGGTTTGGTTATGGCTACGTTAATTTAGATTCTCGCCCGCAGCGCCCTGTGCAGCTGCGTGGGAATGACCGCATTGAACTGAACGCCGAACAAGCAACTCTTGCCGCTAGCGGTGTGCTTAAACATGCCAAACAGATCATTGGTATTGGTTCGCCGCGTGCGAGTTTAGAGAGTAACTATGCGCTGCGCGAGTTAGTGGGGCAGGCTAATTTCTACAGTGGGATTGAAGCGGGTGAGCAACAGCGCTTAGAAAGAATGCTCAAAATTCTTAATGAAGCTGGCATTCATACTCCGACATTGCGTGAGATGGAAGATTATGACGCGGTGGTCATTTTGGGCGAAGATGTGACGCAAACAGCTGCTCGAGTTGCACTAGCGGTTCGCCAAGCGGTGAAAGGCAAAGCTCGCGAGATGGCGAGCGCCCAGCGCGTTGCGGATTGGCAGATTGCGGCCGTGCAAAATATTGGTCAACATGCTCGTTATCCTCTGTTTATTACCCATAGTGATACCACTCGTTTAGATGATGTTGCTGCGTGGAGTTTAAGCGCATCAGCAAGCGATCAAGCGCGTCTTGGTTTTGCCATCGCTCATGCCTTAGATGAAAAAGCGCCAGCGGTTGCTGATTTAGATGATGAGTTAACTCAAAAAGCACAATTTATCGCATCAGCGCTCAAGCAAAGCCAAAAACCACTGATTATTAGCGGTTCTCAAGCTGGAGATATCGCGCTGATTGATGCCGCCGCCAATATCGCTAAAGCGTTAAAAGAGCAGGACAAAGAGGTTGGCCTAAGTTATGTCGCCCGTGAAGTAAATAGCATGGGATTGGTAATGATGGGCGCAAAACCACTTGATGATGCACTTAGCGCAATGGGGACCAATGTTGATACGGCGATTGTACTCGAAAACGATCTCTATCAACGCTTAGCTCCAACACAGGTTGAAGCGGCGATTAACCAGCTGGATCACTTGGTGGTGGTTGATCATCAGCATCATCGTTTAGCAGATCAGGCTGAGTTTGTTTTCTCTAGCGCCTCGTTTGCTGAAGCAGATGGTACAGTCGTTAATATGGAAGGCCGTGCGCAGCGCTTTTTCCAAGTATTTGACCCAAGCTACTATCATCCAGACTCAGTGATTTTAGAGAGCTGGCGGTGGTTGCATGGGCTTGAAACAGCGCTTCGCGATGCAAGTCCTGACTGGAGCACTTTGGATCATGTGATTGCTTCGCTTTGTGACAATATTCCGCAATTAGCGCCAATTGTCGATGCTGCACCTAATGCCGATTTTCGAATTAAAGGCCAGAAACTTGCGCGAGCGCCGCATCGTTATAGTGGTCGCACTGCGATGCGTGCCAACATTAGTGTTCATGAACCGCGCCAGCCTCAGGATGTCGATTCACCGTTTTCTTTCTCAATGGAAGGGAACAATAGCCCTGATGCGGTGCGTAATGAAATCGCTTTTGCTTGGGCTCCAGGGTGGAACTCACCACAAGCATGGAACAAATTCCAAGACGAAGTGGGTGGTCACCTTCGCTATGGCGATCCTGGGGTTCGGTTATTTAGTGAACAGGGCTCATTAGAGTATTTCGCGGATATTCCACAAGCGTTTCACGCTCAAGCAGGACAATGGTTAATTGCTGCGAACTATCGGCTGTTTGGTAGCGATGAACTGTCGGCTAAAAGCGAAGTCATGCGCGAGCGAGCCGGGCAGCATTATCTAACGCTAAACCCGACAGATGCCGAGCAGCTAGGGCTTAACGAAGGGACCGTCGCTGAATTTTCAGTTAATGGTTCAAATTGGTCATTATCGGTAAAACTTAGCAAAGCACTGGCATCTGGAATAGTTGGGTTGCCGCTTGGCTGTGAAACTCTGCCAAGTGTCTTAGCCGGCCAAACCATTACCCAATTGCAGGAGGGGCATCTATGAGTATTTTCACCCCTACAGTCATCGCATGCATTATTGCTGTCGTGAAAGCCTTAGTGATTTTGCTGGTGGTTGTAGCTTGTGGCGCATGGATGAGCTTTGGTGAACGTCGTTTGCTAGGTTTGTTCCAAAATCGTTATGGGCCAAACCGGGTTGGTTGGGGCGGTTCGCTGCAGCTGGTCTCAGATATGCTCAAAATGTTCTTTAAAGAGGACTGGATCCCACCATTTGCTGACCGGTTTATTTTTACCCTTGCGCCAATGATAGCTTTCACCTCTTTATTGCTGTCGTTTGCGATTGTGCCGGTTTCGCCAACTTGGATTGTTTCTGATTTAAACATTGGCATTTTGTTTTTCTTAATGATGGCAGGCCTCGGTGTCTATGCGGTGTTATTTGCTGGCTGGTCGAGCAATAACAAATACTCGCTCTTAGGTGCGATGCGTGCCTCAGCGCAAACACTTAGTTATGAAGTGTTTTTAGGGTTGTCGCTGATGGGCGTTGTGGCAAAAGCCGGGTCGTTTAAGCTCACTGATATCGTCGCCAACCAAGCACATTTGTGGAATATCATTCCGCAGTTCTTCGGTTTTGTGACGTTTGTGATTGCGGGGATTGCGGTGTGTCACCGCCATCCTTTTGACCAACCAGAAGCAGAACAAGAGCTAGCCGATGGTTATCACATTGAATATTCAGGTATGAAGTTCGGCTTATTCTTTGTCGGTGAATACATCGGTATTGTGACAATTTCGGCGTTAATCGTGACGCTGTTCTTTGGTGGCTGGCAAGGGCCTTGGCTTCCAGGATTTATCTGGTTTGCGATTAAAACCGCCTTTTTCATGACCATGTTTATTTTAGTTCGTGCGGCATTGCCCAGACCTCGCTATGACCAAGTGATGGCATTTGGTTGGAAGGTTTGTTTACCGATTACGTTGGTGAATTTATTGATTACTGCCGCCATTATTTTGCTCCAACAGAGTTAATTAGGAGACAACCATGACTATTAAAGAAATTCTGGTTGGCTTCGGCACCCAGGTTCGCAGCTTGTGGATGATTGGCATGCATGCCTTTGCCAAACGGGAAACTCAGATGTATCCGGAGGTTCCGGTTGCGGTTCCGCCTCGTTATCGCGGGCGAATTGTTTTAACGCGCGACCCAGATGGTGATGAGCGCTGTGTTGCATGTAACTTGTGTGCCGCTGTGTGTCCGGTCGATTGCATCTCTTTGCAAAAAGCTGAAAAAGAGGACGGTCGTTGGTATCCGGAATTTTTCCGCATTAACTTCTCTCGCTGTATTTTCTGCGGAATGTGCGAAGAAGCCTGTCCGACCACCGCGATTCAGCTTACTCCTGATTTTGAATTGGGTGAGTTTAATCGTCAGGATCTTGTTTATGAAAAAGAAGATCTGCTGATTTCTGGGCCGGGGAAATATCCCGATTATAACTTCTATCGAATGGCGGGGATGTCGATTGACGGCAAACCTAAAGGGGCTGGCGAAAATGAAGCCAAACCTATCGATGTGAAAGGTTTAATGCCTTAAGGATTCGTAAGATGGATATTGTTTTTTATATTGCCGCAGTTGTCGCTGTGTTGGCAACCATCCGGGTGATTACGCACACTAATCCGGTTCACGCGTTGCTTTATCTGGTGATCTCGCTGCTCGCTGTGTCGGTTGTCTTTTTCACGCTTGGCGCTTATTTCGCGGGTGCTTTGGAGCTAATTGTCTATGCCGGGGCCATTATGGTGCTGTTTGTATTTGTCGTCATGATGCTCAACTTAGGTGCTGAGACGATTAATCAAGAACGCCAGTGGTTGCGCCCTGGGTTGTGGATTGGACCTGGCATTTTATCGGCACTTTTATTGATTGCGCTGCTGTATGCCATTGTCGGTTTGCACTCACCAATGATCCAATTTGAAATGATTGGTGCTAAAGCGGTCGGGATTGCGCTGTTTGGTCCATACGTTCTGGCTGTGGAATTGGCTTCGTTATTGTTACTTGCTGGGCTGGTGGTGGCTTTCCATCTTGGCCGAGATAAAGAAGCTTTAGCACGCACGGAGGGGAAAAAAGCATGATTGCGCTACAGCATGTTCTTATCCTGGCAGCTATTTTGTTTGTCTTGGGATTTGTCGGGCTTTTAATTCGTCGTAACTTATTGTTTATGTTGATTAGTCTTGAAGTGATGATCAATTCTGCTGCGCTTGCTTTTGTCGGTGCAGGGAGTTATTGGCACCAAGCTGATGGTCAGGTGATGTATATCTTAGCAATCACTCTGGCAGCTGCTGAGGCAAGTATTGGACTTGCATTGTTATTGCAGCTGCATCGTCGTCAACAGTCTTTAAATATTGATTCAGTCAGTGAGATGCGCGGATGAGTTTACTTTATTTAACGATACTCCTGCCACTTGTGGGATTTGTGCTGCTGGCCTTTTCCCGTGGTCGATGGAGTGAAAATACATCAGCAACGATCGGGATTGGCTCAGTCTTTATTGCAGCCCTGATTAGCCTTTATGCCGGAATTAGTTTTTTTGCTCAATCAGGACAGGCGTTTGACTTGCCGATGTGGACTTGGATGAGTGAAGGGGCTTTTAAAATCGGTATAACCCTGCACTTAGATGGTTTGTCATTGACGATGTTAGGGGTTGTCACCGGTGTTGGTACTTTGATTCATTTGTTTTCATCTTGGTATATGCGCGGTGAAGAAGGGTATTCGAGATTTTTTGCCTATACCAACTTGTTTATCGCTAGCATGCTGGTGTTGGTGTTAGCCGACAACTTGTTAGTGTTATATCTCGGTTGGGAAGGTGTTGGTTTATGTAGTTACCTGTTAATCGGTTTTTATTATCGAAATCCGGCGAACGGGGCCGCAGCGATGAAAGCGTTCATCGTGACCCGTGTTGGGGATGTTTTCTTAGCGATTGCGTTATTCATTCTTTATGCGCAGTTTGGCACTTTGAACATCGCGCAGCTTAGTCAAATCGCCCCCGCGCAGGCGGCTATTGGCTCCTCAGTTATGTTCTGGGCAACTCTGATGTTGCTTGGTGGTGCGGTTGGTAAATCAGCGCAGCTACCTTTGCAAACATGGTTGGCTGACGCGATGGCAGGTCCAACGCCTGTTTCAGCATTGATTCACGCGGCAACCATGGTAACCGCTGGTGTGTACTTAATTGCAAGAACTCATGTGCTATTTTTAATGGCTCCTGAAGTATTGCACCTAGTTGGCATTATCGGTGCAATTACGCTGCTAATTGCAGGCTTTTCGGCGCTGGTTCAGACCGATATTAAAAGGGTGCTTGCCTATTCAACCATGAGCCAGATTGGTTATATGTTCTTAGCGCTTGGGGTACAGGCTTGGGATGCGGCCATTTTCCATCTGATGATTCATGCCTTCTTTAAAGCACTGCTGTTTTTGGCCTCGGGCTCAGTTATTTTGTCGTGTCATCACGAACAGAATATCTTCAAAATGGGTGGGTTGCGCAAGCAATTGCCGATGGCATTTGCCGCCTTTATTATCGGTGGTAGTGCGCTCTCTGCGCTACCTTTGGTTACCGCGGGCTTCTACAGTAAAGATGCGATTTTATCTGGGGCGCTGGCCAGTGGTCATTTGAATTTGTTAGTCGCTGGTTTAGTTGGTGCGCTGTTAACGTCACTTTATACGTTTCGCATGATCTTTATTGTCTTTTTCGGCAAAAGCCATGTTCAGGCTGATGCTGGTAAAGGGCTGGCACACAACCTGCCTTTGCTGATTCTCATGATTCTATCAACCTTTATTGGTGCGTTTATTACGCCGCCACTTAGTCATGTGTTACCGCATTCAATGGAAGGTGAGTCAATTACCGTGCAGTTAACCTCAGCAGCGGTCGCCATCATTGGTGTGCTACTCGCCGCTTGGATCTGGCTGGGCAGCCGCCGCTGGGTTGAGAGCTTGTCTAATAGCTCTGCGTGCCGAATGTTAAGCCGCTTTTGGTTTAGTGCCTGGGGATTTGATTGGCTGTACGACAAAGTATTTGTTCAGACGTATCTAAAAATCGCCAAACTGCTGCGTATTGATCCGATTAATACCGTGGTCGATAGCTCTCGTTATTTAGCACTTGGCGCTAACTTGACGCTGACGTTAACCGAAAACGGGAAAGTGCGTTGGTATTTAGCATCGATGGGAATTGGTGCTGTGTGTGTGTTAGGTCTATTGCTCTTAAGTTAGTCCACTAGGCTGGGGTCAGCCTCCTTGGTGAGGCTGGCAAAGTTATCATATAAAGAGGAACGTATAACGCCATGCTATTACCTTGGCTCATTCTTCTGCCTTTTATCGGTGGTTTGTTGTGCTGGCAGAGCGAGCGTTTTAGTCGTGTTTTGCCGCGTTGGATTGCGGTGATTTCGATGGCGCTAACTTTGCTGGTGTCGTTGCTGCTTTGGGGGCAGGGACATTATAGCTTAGCTGTACCGCAGGGAATTCCCCAGTGGCAAGCTGAATATGTATTACCGTGGATCCCACGTTTTGGCATCTCGATTCATTTAGCATTAGATGGATTGTCGTTGCTGATGGTGGTCTTGACTGCCTTTTTGGGATTGCTCGCGGTTGTTTGTTCGTGGCGTGAAATTGAGCGCTATGAAGGCTTTTTCCATCTGAATCTGTTGTGGATCATCGGCGCCGTGATGGGCGTGTTTATTGCCATTGACCTGTTTTTATTTTTCTTCTTCTGGGAGATGATGCTGGTTCCAATGTATTTCCTCATCGCGTTATGGGGACACAAAGGTTCTGACGGGCAAACACGTATTCGCACTGCTATCAAATTCTTCATCTATACCCAGGTTAGCGGGTTAATTATGCTGGTCGCCATTTTAGGCTTGGCATTTGCTCATCATAGTGCAACCGGTGTATGGACCTTTAACTACGAGCAGTTATTGGGGACTCATTTAAATAGTACTGTTGCTTATCTATTGATGCTTGGGTTCTTCATCGCTTTTGCGGTAAAAATGCCGCTGGTTCCTTTGCATGGTTGGCTGCCCGATGCGCATAGTCAGGCCCCAACAGCAGGTTCGGTTGACTTGGCGGGGATTTTGTTAAAGACCGCTGCCTATGGTTTGCTGCGATTCTCACTGCCGCTGTTTCCTCACGCCAGTGCCGAATTTGCGCCAATTGCCATGTGGCTGGGCGTGATCAGTATCTTCTATGGCGCGTGGATGGCCTTTATCCAAACTGATATTAAACGACTTGTTGCTTATACCAGTGTTTCCCACATGGGCTTGGTGATGGTCGCTATCTACTCTGGTAGCCAGCTGGCTTATCAGGGTGCGGTGGTGATGATGATTGCCCATGGTTTATCGGCTGCTGGTTTGTTCATTATCTGTGGTCAGCTTTATGAACGTCTGGGTACCCGCGATATGCGCCAAATGGGCGGTTTGTGGGGAAAACTTCGCTACCTGCCGGGATTGTCGATGTTCTTTGCGGTTGCATCGTTAGGGATGCCTGGAACCGGAAACTTTGTTGGCGAATTCTTAATGTTGTTCGGCAGTTACAAAGTTGTGCCTGTGATTACGATTATCGCGGCTTTTGCGCTGGTGTTCGCCTCGATTTACTCACTTATTATGATTCAGCGAGCTTATTTTGGCCAACCCAAAGCATCGGGTGAGCTGAGCGCGATGTCATCTCGTGAGCTTATTATGTTGTTATCTATTGTTGTATTGCTTGTTGCGCTAGGTTTCTTCCCGCAGGAAATTTTGGTGACCTCACATGCAGCAATGGCGAACATACAACATTGGTTTACATCGGTTTCTTCTAATTCTTATACAGGGCTGTAATTTGCCATGACCATAACTTATCAACAACTGATCGCGCTATTACCACTTTTGATCGTTGGGTTAACGGTTGTCGTGGTGATGCTAGCGATTGTCTGTCGGCGCTGCCATGCCGTTGCGGCATGGTTAAGTGTCATTGGACTTGTAATTGCGTTTATCTCGCTGGGGGCCGTGCATAGTGAAACGCCCCTTAATATTGCGCCGCTGATGAGAGCGGACGGGTTTAGCATTTTTTATAGTGGACTGGTGCTTATCGCATCACTGGCAACCTGCATTTTTGGTTACTCTTATCTCAAAGGTTATACCCATAACCGTGAAGAGTTCTATTTGTTGGTGTTAATCTCGACAACTGGTGGTTTATTGCTGGCTTATGCCAACCATATGGCTGCTTTGTTTTTGGGAATTGAACTGGTTTCAGTGCCTTTGTTTGGGCTTGCAGGTTATGCGTTTGAACAAAAACGCTCTCTTGAAGCATCTATCAAATATACGATTCTATCCGCTGCTGCCTCATCCTTTTTACTCTTTGGTATCGCTCTGTTGTATGCCGAAGCTGGCTCTTTAAGTTTTGTAAAAGTCGGAGCTAGTTTAGAGACGCAACTTCTGCATGCGCCAGTGGTATTGATTGGGTTGGGCATGATGATTGTCGGAATCGGCTTTAAGTTGTCACTGGTGCCATTTCATTTATGGACGCCAGATGTTTATCAGGGCTCACCAACACCGGTTTCGAACTATCTGGCAACCGCCAGTAAAATCGCTATTTTTGCAGTGATTACGCGATTTTTCATCGATGCGCCGGTGACCAGCAATCTGTCGGTGCAGCTGGTGTTAGGGATTATTGCCTTTATCTCTATATTATTCGGTAACTTAATGGCTGTTTCACAGCGCAATATTAAGCGTCTGCTGGGATATTCATCCATCGCTCACCTCGGTTATCTACTAGTGGCTTTAGTGGCTGTAAAAGAGCACCTATTGGCGATGGAAACAATTGGCGTGTACCTAGCTGGTTATCTGTTTGCAAGTATTGGTGCCTTTGGGGTTGTGAGTTTGATGTCTAGCCCTTATCAAGGGCGCGATGCAGATGGTTTATATAGCTATCGCGGACTGTTTTGGCATCGTCCTATCTTAGCCGCCGTGATGACAGTCATGCTGTTATCGCTGGCTGGGATCCCAATGACATTAGGATTTATCGGTAAGTTCTATATCTTGTCAATCGGCATCCAGGCACATTTGTGGTGGCTAACTGCCGCTGTTGTGATTGGTAGTGCGATTGGCCTATTTTATTACTTACGTGTGACCGTGAGCTTGTATCTTGCGCCCCGTGAAGAGTTCGAACGTGATACCACTCACGATTGGGCAACAACAGCGGGTGGACTTGTGACTTTGGTTGCCGCTGTGATTGTATTTGTGTTCGGATTGTTTCCACAGCCGATTATCGAGCTCGCTCAGATGGCACAATTTAGCGTTCATTAATCGAGGTTTAATTCGCAGTTAAACACGAGCAAATAACAGAGAAGGGTAACTTTCTCTGTTATTTTTTTACTAAAAATGCCGTATTTTTAATCATATTTTTAGAATCGACAAAATTTTTTATCTGCAAAAAATCTATCTTTAGCGCCAGGTGGGCGTAGTTAATTGATTGTTTTATCGAAGGTATTTTTTGAATTCATGGTTATTTATAGCGGCATTAATAACGGTGCTACTTGAGAAAATGGTCCGGTAAGTGTAAATTTTACGTTTTTATAAAGCATCGTATTGTTTAAAAAAGGATAAGCGTTATGCGCATTATTTTACTGGGCGCGCCCGGAGCAGGTAAGGGGACTCAGGCACAGTTCATTATGGAACGTTATGGGATCCCTCAGATTTCAACTGGGGATATGCTCCGTGCGGCAGTGAAAGCAGGCACTGAATTAGGCAAACAAGCAAAAGCTGTTATGGATGCTGGCCAACTGGTTAGTGACGAACTGATTATTGCATTGGTTAAAGAACGTGTCTGTGAAGAAGATTGCGCTAAAGGATTCTTATTAGATGGTTTCCCACGCACGATTCCTCAGGCTGACGCGATGAAAGAGAACAATATTGATGTTGATGTTGTGCTTGAATTTGATGTTCCCGATGAAGAAATCGTCAAACGTATGAGTGGCCGTCGTGTTCATCCTGGTTCAGGCCGTGTCTATCACATCGTTTATAATCCGCCTAAAGTTGAAGGTAAAGATGACGTTACCGGTGAAGATCTGATGATTCGCCCGGATGATGAAGAAGAAACAGTGCGTAAACGTCTGGCTATTTACCATGAAACGACTCAACCTTTGGTGGAATACTACAGCAAAGATGCAGAACAAGGGTTGAATAAATATTATCGCATTGATGGTACTCAACCTGTTGCTGATGTTAGTAAACAACTTGCTGAGTTGCTTGATTAATTAGCAATTTTTATGATTGAAAAAGCTGACTTAATGTCGGCTTTTTTTATCGGTTTTGGCCAATAAATGTTAAAATTTAACAGGTTGTGTTAGCTCTTAAGGATCGATATGGCAAATAAGAAGGTGTGCGTTATTCTGGTGAATTTGGGAACACCGGAAAAGCCGGATGCATCATCCGTTCGGACATTCCTTAACCGATTTTTAAGCGATAAACGGGTGGTTTCAATCCCCGATGTGTTCTGGCAGCCTCTTTTAAAAGGGATTATTTTGCCGCTGCGCTCACCGAAAGTGGCTAAACTGTACCAAAAAATTTGGCTTGAAGATGGCTCCCCTTTGCAAGTGTATAGCGAACGATTGGCGGTAAAAGTTGCGCAATTGGTGGGCAATAAAGCGCAGGTTAAGCTTGCGATGAGTTACTCGCAGCCATTACTTGACGATGTATTACAACAGAGTATTGATGAGGGATGTGAAAAGCTTATTGTTTTGCCGCTTTATCCGCAGTATTCGGTATCGACATCGGCCAGTGTGTTTGACGGCTGTGCGCGGGTATTTAATAATAATTTCGCGATTCCCTCATTTGAATTTATTCGCCAATATTATGATTTCCCCGGGTATTGCCAAACATTAGCCAAGCGAATTGAAAGCCGCGGAATTACCTATAGCCGCGAGCACCCATTGGTATTTTCGTTTCATGGTATTCCGCTGCGTTACGCTCAAAAGGGCGACCCGTATCCTTCTCAATGTGAAGCAACTGCGCAATCTGTTGCTAAAATCCTTGGACTTGATAGTTCGGCTTATAAGCTCAGTTACCAAAGCCGTTTCGGTAAAGAACCTTGGTTACAACCTTATACTGATGAAATGCTGACTTCTCTTGCTAAAGATGGTGTTAAAGCCGTTGATATTTTAAGTCCGGCATTTGCTGTTGATTGCTTGGAAACGTTAGAAGAGATAAGCCACGAGCTTAAAGATATATTTATTGAAAATGGTGGGGAACAATTTTATTACCATAAAGCGCTTAATGATGGTGATGATCACGCTGAGTTATTAGCCCAGTTAGTTTTAGCACAGCTTAAAGGGGAGTGTTAAAATGCCTCCAATTTTTAGTTCACAGCAATCAATATGAAATTTCCCGGTCGCCGTAAAACCCAACATTATTTTCCTGTTAGCGAAAAAGACCCGCTGATTCAAAGTGCTAATGCTCATATGGCTGTTGAAAACAGCTATATTGTCGGCATTGATCAGGTAATGGTTGATATCGAAGCCTCGGTGAGTGAAGAATTTATCCGTTCATTTAATTTATCGATTGGCGGTTCAACACTATTAGAAGATGAGCAAAGTGAACAGTTGGCTATGGCTTTGGCACAATTGCCAGATAAAGTTCAGTGTTATGCCGGTGGCACAGTGGCCAATACGCTGCACAATTATTCGGTGCTAGCTGATTCTCCTTCTTATTTATTGGGGGTTATGAGCAATAATATTCAAGTGGGTAGTTATGCTTATCAATATCTTTGCCATACTTCGAGCCGAGTTGACCTTCAGTATTTAGAGCCGGTGAATGGTGCAATTGGCCGTTGTTTTACCTTGATTAGCGAAGATGGCCAGCGCAGTTTTGGCATTAGCAAAGGGAAGATGAACCATTTGCATCAAGAGGCGGTTCCATCGCATTTGATTAAAAATAGCTGCGCGCTGCTTATCAGCGCTTATTTGGTGCGAACCAGCGCTGATGAAACAATTATGCAAGCAACCATGCAAGCGATTGAGTATGCAAAACAGGCTCATATTCCGGTTGTGTTGACACTTGGAACCTATCAGCTGATTGAAAGCGATCCGCTATGGTGGCGTGAGTTTATTGCTAATCATGTGGATGTGTTAGCAATGAATGAAGTTGAAGCTTGCGCGTTAACAGGGCTCAATGAGCCGCTCAAAGCGGTCAATGCTGGCCTTGATATTTGTGATTTGGTGCTTTGTACCGCGGGTGCCGATGGATTATATATGGGCGGTTTATGTGATGCGGATGCTCTGCGTCAAACCCATCATCCTTTAACTTCTGAGTCAAATTTACAGCATTTTAATGTCCATGAATTTAGCCGCGCAATGCGCCGTAGTGATTGCTCAACTATCCAAAAAATCTATAGCCATATCTCACCGTATTTAGGCGGGCCTGTAAAAATTCATAATACTAATGGTGCTGGTGATGGTGCTTTATCAGCGCTGCTGCACGACATCGTCGCAAATCGTTATCACCGCCTAAGTGTTCCTAATTCATCTAAACATGCCCGGCCATTTTTAACCTATTCATCGCTTTCGCAGATTTGTAAATATGCCAATCGGGTCAGCTATGAGGTGTTGATGCAATCATCCCCTCGGTTAAATCGCGGTTTGCCAGAGAGAGAAGAAAGTTTAGAGCAAGGATATTGGGCAAGTTAACGAGCAGTGATATTGCTAGCAAATTTAACTGGCGTAACGTGGTAAATTAGCTGTTGTAACTAAGTTGTAGATCTGTAATTCTATAACTATATTCATTTACCCCTTCTTTTTATATTTATTAGATTGACGCCGTAAAGAGTAATTAATCAGTGGCACAACTTTCAAATGAGTCGGTGTATTATTGGGCTGGCTAGCGATTATGGTATTACGTTATATATTATTTTTTACGGCTTTATTTTATTCACTAGCTGCGATGGCTGTATCTGATAATTATAGCCATTTGGATTTAATCTCATCGATTGATTACTTTCAGGTCGCACCTGATGCAAAGGTCACTTTACCCAAAGCCAAAGAGCGCTTTAACCAAGGGAATGCGATTCATGCAAATCGGCGTTTTCTTACCTTTGGTATCAGTAATCAGGTGACGTGGGTTCGTCTATCAATTGACAATCCTACCCATGAGTTATTGCATCGGCGTCTGACCACTGGCCAGATATGGGTTGGGAGTGTTGATGTCTATCAGCTAGAGAACAATCAGTTAGTTAAACATAGCCATGCTGGTGACTGGAGAAAAGCGGATAAACATCTTTTACCTGGAATTGGTTATGTCTTTGATATGACTATTTTACCGGGTAAAAGTGACATTTATATCCGCTCTCGAGCACTTGATCCTCTCACATTGCCTATCGAATTAGTCAGCCAAAGTGATGCTCGCAATATAAGCACTCGAATTCATATTTCATCAGGACTGCTATATGGGATATTAACCGCGTTAGTTGGATTTAATATTGTTCTATATACCACGTTAAAACAGCTTTATGCATTGTATTACAGTATTTATATTAGCTGTTTTATTGTGATGAATTTTGGTTATAACGGTTATGCATTTGCTTGGCTTTATCCTAATTCCTCATGGCTGCAAAATTATTGCACCCTGTTTTTTATGGTGTTGCATGGAGTTTGTGGGCTGATATTTGTCTCAAACTTTTTACATCTTCGCACGAATATGCCCAGATTATATCGGCTGATCTGTGTTTATATCGCTGCTGGATTAATCTCTATTGTTACGTTCATCATTTTACAAATGCATTATCCAGCTTCGTTTATTTCATTTAACTTCCTCTCTATCACTACGTTGATCATGATTTTTGTAGGGATTATGAATCTTCGAAAAGCTGAAGATGCACGTTATTTTTTGTTAGCGGTCAGTTGTTCGATGCTTGGGTTATTGGCGACGACTTTGTCTGTCTGGGGGATCATTCCATATACGTTTTATGGGTTTCATGGTGCAGCGATTGGGGTGGTTTGTGAGGCAGTGATCTTAGCGGTGATTGTCGCCAACCGCTTAAAAGAGATTGAGAAGGAGCGAATTACTGCGCAATATTTAGCAACCTATGACCCTTTAACGAAGTTATTTAATCGTCGCTCTTTTTTAAGTTCTGCTAACAAAATTATCGATGCAGCTCAGGGCGCTCAGGAACCTGTTAGTTTCGTAATGATGGATATCGATTTCTTTAAATTAATTAATGACACTTATGGTCATCACGTCGGGGATTTAGCGTTAGAACATATTGCACAGCTGTTGCAAAGTCACACTCGTAAAACAGATATTGTTGCTCGCTGGGGTGGGGAAGAGGTGGTTATATTATTAGCCCATACCAAATTAGCACAAGCAATCAATTATGCTGAACATTTGCGTGAGATTATTACATCAAATCCACTTATATATGATGGTAAAGAAATTCGTGTTACCGCAAGTTTTGGCGTTTGTACTCGGATGGGTAATGAAACACTAGAACAACTCTATCAACGTGCTGACTCGCTCTTATATAAAGCAAAAAACCAAGGGCGCAATATGGTTAAAGCTCAGAATTTGTCTAGTTTATTTGCAAATATTAGCTCGTCTGTTTAATCACTTATGAAACTGATTTTATTTTTTAATAAATGATATTGGAGCATTTAGTTGCTTACAAATCATACATCTATTTATAGATAAAAATATTATTAAAGGGTATGATAAGGGCCGTTTTATTTTAATATACTAAGGATCAGTTGTATGGCGAATGTCGCTTATCTGTCGGTCATTGGCGAAAATCAGGGAACCATTAGTCAAGGATGTAATACTCAAGATTCTATTGGTAACCATTATCAAACAGCTCATCAAGATGAGATTACTGTCTTATCTTGGAATCATCAGTTATCTCGTGGTCTAAGTGCGCAATCGCAACAACATCATCCTTTACAAATTACTAAACGTATTGATAAAGCCTCTCCTATGTTAGCAATGGCATGGAGCCGAGGTGAGCGGCTTACCTGTGAGCTTAAACTTTACCGGACTAACTCGAGCGGTTTAAACGAATGCTACTATGTGATTACACTTAAGAATGCTGAAATATGTGCAATTAATCATTCAATGCCACATGTTCATATGAGTGATGCCGACACTCAAGAAATTATTTCGTTTAAATATAAAAATATCGATTGGGAACATAAGATTACAGGAACATCAGGCTACGATGATTGGGATGATAAATCATGGGCAACTCAGTAAACTACATTTATACAACGGTTATTAAATCGCTAATCATATAGCAATAGATGCTTTTTTGATTATGACAGGGCCACATTCTCTTGATGTTGAGCAACTGCTTTTTTAAGTTGGAATGTGGCTCTAGCTCAGTGATATATCACCTGTGAAAAATCGATTTGTTACACAAGATCTTTAAGAAAGAAACTTTTAATTGATATTTCAAGTTCAGGATGATCCATCACATATCCTGACAAAGTAAACGAATGTTGGCCGGTTTCTTCCCCAGTGAGCATTAAGTCGAATTTTTCCAATGGACCAAAAATTGATTGAGCGCTATCGAAAAATTTAAAAATCCCCACTTGGGCGGTGAGTTTGAGATTGGATTCTTTGATATATCCTTGATACAGATAACCGAAATCACCGCCATTAATACTGCCATTATTAATGGTTAATATTCCTTGTCCTCCAACACCATGACTGCCTGTGAAGACAATATGGTAGATGCCATCGGGTATCATAACGCTCCTTAATTTATGAAAGTAAAACGCATCTTACAGCCGTGTTAGACATCTATCCGTTTTGTAATGTGTGCCTACCAGTATAGTCAAATTAAGCCGGTTGAATGAAATTGTGCCATAAATTTGTATGAGATGAGTTTTGTCATTTTGTGTCGATACAATGTGGTTGCCTCAAACAAAGTGAAATGTTAGTAGCAATTATGTTAATAAAACATATAAACTGATTGTATGTGTGAACAACGTTAATCTTTTAATATGGAACGTTTTTTCGAGAAAATGCTGTATGCAGCTCGTTGGGTGATGGCGCCTGTTTATATTGGGCTAAGCTTAGTACTACTTGCTCTAGCTATTAAGTTCTTTCAGGAAGTCTTCCACATCTTGCCTAATATTTTTACTATCAAGGAAGTTGATTTAGTACTGGTGACTTTATCGCTCATTGATATCTCGTTAGTGGGTGGTTTAATTGTAATGGTGATGTTTTCTGGCTATGAGAATTTTGTCTCAAAAATTGATGTAGACGAACACGCTGAACGATTGTCTTGGCTGGGAAAAATGGATACGAGTTCACTCAAGAACAAAGTTGCGGCATCTATCGTTGCTATTTCTTCAATTCATCTGTTAAAAGTGTTTATGAATGCCCAGTCTATCGCGGATGAAAAAATTAAGTGGTATATGTTTTTACACATCACCTTTGTTGGATCAGCATTTGTGATGGGGTATTTAGATAAAATCACTAAAAAAGATAAGTCGTGAGGAATATGTCGATATCCGTATAAAGTTATCGATAGGGGAAATATGACGATCATTTTGTATAGCGCTAAAGGTTCGAATAGTGCTCAACGGGTGGAATGGGTTTTAAATTATAAAGCAGTTCATTACCGCCGAGTTGAAGTATCCAGTCGAGAGTTAGCGACAACATACCTAACTATCAACCCCTTTGGTTATGTCCCCGCTTTATCTATTGATGGCTTAATCTTGTCAGAGTCGATGGCTATTATTGAGTATATTGAACAGCGGTTTACTCAAAACTCGCTGCTTGGTGAATCGCTTGGTATGAGAGCATCGGTTCGCAGGATATGTGAATACGTAAATTCAACGATTCATTCAGCACAAAATCGAACAGTGCTGAATTTTCTGCGTCCTGAGTTGGATTCTATTTTAAAACGCCGGCTTCGGGGTGAATGGATTTCTAAATGTCTTAACGGCCTGCATTCGGAGCTTTGTCTTGATTCTGGTTTCGCTGTAGGGACTCACTTTAGCCTTGCTGATATTTTTGTTGCCCTAATTTATAAAAAAACACTGCAGCATGGATCTCACAATTTGCCTTTTTATGATACTCATTTACGATATATCCGAGATTTTCCCTTAGCTAAGCAATCAGAGCCAATGGCATAGAGTTACAATAAAATGTAATCGGTTGTTATCAATTTTGTGAGAAAAAACAGGTGTATCACAGTGATACACCTATAAAAAATAGTTGTTTTAATTAAGCTTGTTACATATATTTTGTTTGTCTTTGCTACTGACAATGCCTAACTTAAGATGTTTGGATTATTGCCAAAAAACCCACAAATTTACAGTAATTTTGGATAATTGAATTAGATAAAGATCACAAAAATTGGGTTGCCATTAGGAATATGGCAGATAAATAAAATATTATTTTGATTTCAACAGAATAGCCTTTTATTTATAGATGGCTCCGGGGTTTTTCCTAGTGAGAAAGGTGTGATTTAATCATAAATCTAAAGAAATACCTCAAATGGATGAGACATTTCTAATCAAGATAATGCTAATGTAGCGAGGCTTGTTACTATTTTTGCTTGTCCTTGCTGACGACGCCGGCGCTGTTTGCCGGTTTTTTGTTGCGCTCTTTTTGACTTAACACCTTATTTTTTAGTCTCTTTAACTATTTCTTACGATAGTAGCGTTAATTTTTCACAATAAATTCATTAAGTTATTAATTTGACTTCGGTATGGTTAATCGTCTTTTGATATTGATTGTGTAAAAAGTGTTTAATATATCTATAGTTAGTTGATTTAAAAAAAGAGGGTATCAGACAGATACCCTAAATTAGTTATTTTAAATTGCTTGTTGCCTATATTTTGGCAGTCTATTGCTCATGACAATATATGACCCATTAAGCATTGGGTTCTTTTTTGTCATTTTATAAACGATAAAGCATATAATTACTAGTACTTTATGCTTAATTAGAATAGCTTATATTTTAATTGTATCATCCAAAAAACGAGAATTGCCCCATTTGGGTGACATATTCTATGTGTCGTAATGCTAATGTATTAGTGCTTGTTACTATTTTGTTTGTCTTGCTTATAACATCCCGGCTTTTATGCCGGGTTTTTTTGTTCATCATATAAAGTATATGGAACAATAAGTTGTGATATTAAAAATGGCTCAACTAGTTATCTAAATTTAAGTACTTAGGGCGCATACAAGATAATTCTTGATGTAATGGCTGAACCCTCTTTAAGCAAAGCATTTACCCTACAGAATCGTAGATACAAAAGATGTTACTTCTATCACAGTTTATTTTGTTCAACAAAATATACCATACAAGTTGTACTGATCATCCATGAATCGTTTCACTTTTCTGTAGTCTCCTTCGTTGGTCATTCTTTTACCCATTGATTTATAAAGCTAAAAAGAGGGTAGTTTAGTTAGTACAATTACAGCTGCTAAATGGGAACTGTACCAAAGGAGCGCTGTTATTTTTCTTCAAACATTTCAGCGATTGCAATCAGAGAGCCCGCATGAATAGCATCATCCAATGCTGCGACTGCAATTTGCAGTATGCCGTTGATTGGTGATTTAAGCGCAATACGTTGTTTTGAATGGATTATTTCTATTTCGATATAGTCATTACCTTTTATTAAATTTTGTCCTGGTGTGATTAACCACTGAACTATTTTGGCTTTAGCTATTTCGGGCAGTTTTGGCGCGTGGATGGTGATAGCTTTGCTTGTCATTATTTATCCTGTCTATGCAGTACCTTAGCCAATAGATGGCTGGTTCATTATTAAAATATTGCAATGGCTTCAGGGGAATGATCATTTTTGCGATCATAAAATGATCATTTGTAAATTTATATGCCTTTATAATCAATAAGTTGTAATTATAACTTAGCATTATTGTTAAAATATAGGAAGTGTTTGCTTATTTTATTAACCGGTGACATGAAAAACTCTTGGATTGATCAGAAACGCCCATCGCCAATAAGTTATCTGTAATTCTTAAAAAGTACGGTTATTAAATGAGGAGTGTTATTCATTGCTTTGGTCCGTTTTCTTTATATCGAAAAAAGATGGTCTGTGGTGTCAAAGCCTGCTTCTATTGAAGCAGGCCTTTTAGGCACGAGAACTGGAAATAGTTTCTATATGGGCTAATTTATTTCTTGTTCTTGTTCTTGTTCTTGTTCTTGTTCTTGTTCAGGATCAGCTAGTTGCTCTGAATCATCATATGCACAGGTTTGAAACGTATTATCGGCTCCTTGTGTGCATGTGCTGGCGCCACAACCGGTAAATGTTCCATAGAACTGGAAGTGATAGGTGGCATTTTCATCGAGCCCAGTTAGAGTCGCTGTGCAGGTAGCAACGCCGTTTATAAATGCGGTGCAAGTTGCTTGCTGTTGTTGCCCATATGCAGCAGTTTTTCCATAATTAAATAATTCACCGCTAAGCTGTGGACCTGTAGATGCAGCTGTTCCAACTAAGGTGACATTATCTGGAGAAAAACACGCAGATGCGGTGTTAAATGCTGCACCCGCGATAGCTCCTGAACTGATAGCCATGAAACTAATAAACAAAATACCAGCACTTAATTTTCTTTGATTATGAACTGACATTTTAAATATATCCTATGATGTTTTCTGATCCTAAGGCTTCTCAGAGCATGCCCCGTTTTTTGGTGGTTTCTGGGCTCCACAAATGTATCTGTTCTAGCCACAGATAAACTCAATTGGATGTCTGTCTAGGTGAGGCTAATAGTCAGGTATAGGTATCGCATGTCAGCGACTAAGCCAAATAGTTGCCAGAAAGAGGCTCTCAATGGCTTGCACGCGCTGGTTTAGATATGTTGGGTATGTGAAATCTTCCAGAGATGGATAAAGAATCAATAGAGCATATATAGCTATAGGCGAAAGTGAAATAACCAAGTTTAAGAGTTTTTATTAAAAAATATAACTTTTTGTAAAATATAGAAATTAATCTAATTTTTACAAATCAGGATAGTTTGTTTCGGTAAGTAAACAAAGTCCTATAATTTTGCTATTTATAAATGAAAAAATAGTTGACTTCGATAACATTCACACCTATGCTTTAGGCAGCTTAAAAGTAAGTCCAAAGTTTAAAATCTCCATTACGTAGCATTTTGTTGTACTTCGTCCTGTAGTTTCTAAATTCCAATTTATTTTTCCGCTTGTCGCCATGAAAATGGTTTTATTTAATGATTAATACAGGATATGAATATGTCTAATACAATTACTGGTACAGTAAAATGGTTCAATGAATCTAAAGGTTTTGGTTTTATTGAACAAGCTTCAGGCCCTGATGTTTTTGCTCACTACAGCAACATCACTGGTAATGGTTTCAAAACTTTAACTGAAGGCCAAAAAGTACAGTTCATCGTAACTGCTGGTAAAAAAGGTCCTCAGGCAGAAAATATTGAACCAATTCAATAAGTAATTATATCCGTTTGACATAAGTTTCTCCCGAACTTAAGAACTTATGTTGAGTTGGAAAGATAAGCAGACTTTAGGGTCTGCTTTTTTGTGGGTAATTGTTAGACATTGAATGAAGTACTAGCCATAGACTTAATGCAAATTTACTAATCTAGTTTTCCTTTTATCATATGTTGTTTTCCGTAAGACTCTCTCACAAGCAAGCTGATCCTGCGGTCAATTTTGGCCCGTCGTTCACTTAGTGCTGAAATTTGCTGCAACTGGGTCTCATTTGTTGCTGGTAAGAGCGGTTTTATTTTTGACCATATCTGGTTAAATTCATCAATTAAACTGACTATTTCATCGGATAAAATCAGATTCGTTTGCATGACACACCTTTGGGAGTAAGGTTATTCATCACTTTCACTAAAAGAGTAAGATATCACTTCTTATTCTAATATGATTTATATCAAAATCCATTAAATCAACAGGGTGTTTTAATGATTTTATTATTTGATATTTCTAATGAATGCCATTCTAGTTAAATAAAATAGTAATAAGTGTGAGTAAATATATACTTTTGGCTGGTTTATTTAATAAGCAGAATAGGTACTATAAATATTCTTGAGTTGTCATATAAGTTTCATTTATCTATACCAAAACTTAGACTATTGAAAATCTTGTTATAAAAATATATGTTTATAAATTAAGTCAGATAGTTATTTATTACTTGCAGAAATGCCTATGTAATATTTCTTTGTATAGGTTATGGAGATAAAGATGTCGCTTGAAGCAGTAAAAGAATATTTTGGCCAGTATCATCTTGATGAACGAATTGTCACGCTCGAGGATTCAACTGCAACGGTTGAAGAGGCTGCGCTTGCTCACCACGTTGATCCGGATCAGATTGCAAAAACACTCTCATTTAAACTCGACGACCAACCCATTTTAGTTGTTGTTGCGGGGAATTCGAAAATTGATAACAAAAAATATAAAGAGCAATTTTCTAAGAAAGCAAAAATGTTGAAACCTGATGAGGTTGTGACACAAACCGGTCATGTTATCGGTGGGGTTTGTCCTTTTGGCCTTAAAAATGAGATGAATATCTACTTGGATGTGTCGCTTAAAAAGTATCCTGAAGTGATCCCCGCTGCTGGCGACCCGCATTCAGCAATCCGTTTATCGCTTGGTGAACTAGAACGTTACTCAAATTATCAGTCGTGGGTTGATGTGTGTAAATAAATTTAAGTTAGACTAAAAAGCCGCTCAGGTGAGCGGCTTTTTGTGTAATTATTTATTCGCTTTGGCTGTGCGAATTTTACGGAACAATTCTCGACGTTCTTTTGAGAGTTCTGCATTTTGGATAGTGTATTCGTCTACCCTGTCTTCATAATCGTTTTTCATGTTTTCGATAATTGCCATCACTTCACGAAATGACATATCTTCATGAATATAATCAGATAAGTTACTCAGCAGCTCAACACGTTTGCGGTTATCGCGAATTTTTTTTGCAATATCAATCATATCTCGTTTGAGCTTATTACGCCGACGGGCCATAGATACGAGCTCTAACACTTGAGACATCTGCTGATTGTTCGGTTTTTCCATGAAAACTCCAATCTTTTCTTTATTAAAATGATCACTCTAAATCTAGATACGACTAATGTACCTTTTCTTGCTCAAAGGGCAAAGGGGATTGAGGAATATTTTATTGATATGTCGCAAATAACGATATTTTAAAGCTAAAAGAGAAACTTGTTAGCTTTGTCGTCCATACAAATAACCAATCCGAAAATGAGCCCACCGTTGTGCAATGTCGGCCGGTAGAGCTGTCTCGGGCAGTGTTTTAGCAATTGCAGTTGAGATGAATTGTAAGTTTTCAATGGGAATGTCTTCAAATTCTTGGGTAAATGGAGTGCTGAGTTGTTTGATAAACGGTTTAAGTTTGTCATCGTGATTGCTAACACTAACTAAAGCCAGCTTGGCGTTTTCCAATTGAACGATAGTCCCAGGTGGATAAACGCCCAAGGCGTTAGCAAGCGCTTCCACAATAGTTTTATTAAATAGCTTGTCTGAATGTTTCAGCAGCACGGCAATTGCCAGTTGTGGTGGAATTGGTTTTTGCCAAGGATTGGGATTGATCAGTGTTTCATAGTAGTCCGTCACATGCAGCAGTTGAGCGTGTTCGCTAATCTGTATGGCTGATAACCCTTTGGGATAACCACTACCATCGAGTCGTTCATGATGCATCGCAACGAGCTCTATGACCTGTGGCGGAAAGTTTTGATTCTTTTTTAACAATTCGATGCTGTAGCCCACATGTGCCTGATAATAGTTTTTTTCTGCGGTATTGAGCGCTTCCTTTTTATTACGAATCTGGAAAGGGACTCGCAACATTCCGATATCTTGGATCAATGCCGCCAGAGCCACGCTCTGTGTTGCCTCCAGAGAAAAACCGAGTGTTCTGGACACTAAAATTGCTAAAACACACACATTGATACTGCGATTGAATAAATTATCATCTTGTTTGGCATTTAAAATTAGATAAACATTTGGTTTTAACTGGCTTTCAAAAATAGGTGTACAGAGCTTTTCGACACAATGTAGCAGCTCTGTATAAGAGAGTACGGGTTGGGATGTAAAGTGAGCCATCGCATTTTTTAGGATCCCCACCTGATCAACATACCAGCGAGCCGTTTGTCGCTGATGTTTTTTCTCCTGCTGACTAAATAGCTCTGCTTCACTGACTTGTGGTAGCTGGTCATCGATTGAGTCATAAACAATAGGCGGAGGCAGAAGTGACTCTCGCACATTCGATTTTGCCAGATTTACCTCAATCTCACTAAAGGGCAGATTTTGTAAAACAATCAACTCCTCTTCGTTTCTGATTTTAAAATTATTAAAGAGAAAAGGGTGATTGGTCCAACCAATCGGAAGACAGACATAATGGCCAACTTCAAGTTTATTGAGTGGCAATTTGGTAACCGACATAACTTATACTCCGGTGCCAATGACCAATGAAATGTTAGTCACATAAATAAACTGCAACTTATTCAGCGTGTTGCTATTACTATAGTGTGGGATTAGCGATTTATCGAAAAATCGAGCTGAATCGATGTGTTTTTAGCGTTCATTGCAAGTCTGCTTGGCCTTTGGCTTCTATTTTGGCAGACTTAAACAGGTTTCTTTTTTTGATAGGGTTTGGCGTTGCAAGCAATTACATTAGCGATTACCGGGGCATCAGGGGCACCGTATGCACTGCGTTTATTAGAGACTTTAATTAGTGCCAATCGGCAAGTTTATTTATTGCTAAGCTCTGCGGCGAAGGTCGTTTTGGCCACAGAAGCCGCGCAAAAATGGCCATCATCTGATGAGCAATTTGACAAGTTGATGTGTGAGCAATTTCACGCTCAAAGTGGGCAAGTAGTACGCCTTGGTAAGGAGCAGTGGTTTTCGCCAGTTGCCTCGGGTTCTTCGGCACCTAAACAGATGGTTGTTTGTCCCTGTAGCATGGGAACTTTGTCTGCAATTTGTCAGGGCAGTTCCGATAACTTAATTGAGCGCGCAGCTGATGTAGTGATTAAAGAGCGTGGCCATCTGATATTGGTCCCAAGAGAGATGCCATTGTCAGCGATTCATCTAGAAAATATGCTTAAGCTTGCCCGTCTTGGGGTCGACATTATGCCAGCAGCTCCAGGGTTTTATCACCAGCCGCAAACGATTAACGATTTGATTGATCATGTGGTTGGACGGATTCTCGATCATCTCGGTATTGATCAGTCAATTATGCCTGCTTGGGGATACGATGGCTGTCGTATAAATGGAGAATAAATTTGGTTGATACGTTCAATGATGAGCAAAGCTCTCAGTCATCACAAGCGCTGATTAATCTCGGAGTCAGTGCTTGTTTAATGGGAGAGAAAGTCCGCTATGATGGCGGCCATAAAAAGTGCGATTTTCTTTTAGACAAACTTCATCCTTGGGTTCGTATTACGCCGTTTTGTCCCGAAGTGAAAGCTGGCCTTGGTATTCCTCGTCCTGCTATTCGCTTAGCTCAAATTGATGAACAGCTGCGAGTTGTCGGTACGAAAGACGCTACTGTTGACGTCACTGATGCGCTCAATCGTGCTAGTGATGATCTTTGTCTGCAGGCTCAAGGTTTAACGGGATTTTTATTTTGTGCTAAATCACCGAGTTGTGGCATGGAACGGGTCAAGGTTTATGATGAAAAAGGAAATCCGCTAGTTTCAACTCGCGGGGGAATTTTTGCTGATAAAATTCGCCATCAATATCCTCTTTTACCATGTGAAGAAAACGGGCGTCTCAATGATGACTTACTTAGAAATAGTTTCTTAACTCGGCTCTTTTGTTATGCTCGCTGGCAAGCCATGTTACGTGAAGGATTAAATGGCGCGCAGTTACTTGATTTTCACAGTCGCCATAAATATTTGTTACTTGCCCATAGTGAGCGATATTATCGAGAAGCTGGTAAAGTGCTGGCCAACCTTAAAGCACGGCCGATTGAAGTGATTGCTCAAGATTACCTAACACTCTTAATGACAGGTTTAGCCTGCGTTGCTACGCGTAAAAAACATACCAATGTGCTGATGCATATTCAGGGCTACTTTAAAAAACATTTAGAAAAATCAGATAAGCAAGCGCTCACGCAGATGATTTTGCGTTATCAGCAGGGGCTGTTACCTCTGGCTTCACCCATTGAAATTTTAAAGCATCACTTACGTCACTATCCGGACGACTATCTGCAGATCCAATATTATTTTTCGCCATTTCCTGCGCAATTAAATACAAGCTCTGTTATTTGATTCAGGTTTGCTCTGTTTAAAGTGTGGCTTTTATTTGGCTAATTAACAGCAAAATGTCGCAATACGAGCGCTAACTTTTCTATCATTACTAAGAGGAGAGATAGATACCGCAGGAGGCGCGCGATGAGAGTGTTGATTGACTTAGACCATTTCATTTTCGATTCTTGGGATTTCTTGTTCCCCGCAGACCCTGAAAATCTATTTACAGCTTTGCATCAAGTCAATGCGACGGTCTGCTTTTATCCGGTATTTAACGATACAGTTTGCGCCCAATACTTTATGCATGTCTTAATTCCGCTGTTGAATCGATATAAAATTCATTATGTGAATTTGCAACAGGAGCATAAAACAGCTCGAGCTTTGCGCCAATTTACCGACTACGATGGTGATCACCATGGTCGATGTTTAGATTCTCAGCTACTTAATCAACTCTATGGTGAGAAAGTTGATTTTCTCATTAGTGAGTCGGGCGAAATCAAGCGCAAAGCAAAATTGTTGAATCTTTATGAATATGTCTATGACGCGGATGAATTTTTGGAAAAATTAGTCGCAGAGCGACGTTTGCCACCAGCGAATTTAGACGTCACGTTGCAAAAACAATACATGCATGAGGTCAATTTTAACCAAGTCTTCTTTGAAAGTTTTCGTAATGATTATAACGATTTCGATGATTGGGTACGCGATAAATCGAAAGCCAACGAATTTGCGTATGTTGCTCAAACCTCTCAGAAAAAGATCCTCGCATTTTTATGTCTAGATGTAGAGATCTTCGATGATTGTCCGCGCTTTGTAACGCCTGAAATGCCAGCGAAAAAACGGCTTCGAATCGCCTCTATGAAAGTGGCAAGCAATGGCTTTAAGCTCGCAGAGCGAATGATGCGGATTGTTTTTGAAGCGGCTAAAACACATCAAGTGGATGAAATATATATTGAAATTTTCAATCACGGGAAGGGTAAATTACGGTTGATTGAACTATTGCAAAAGTGGGGCTTTTCGCTTTATGGGCACCGACAACATGCAAATAATTTTATGGAAGAGGTGTTAGTGCGCCCGCTATATCGAGGTGAAATACAAAGCACGGGGACACTCAGCCAGATTTATCCCTGCACACTCAGTAGTGCTAGGGGATGGTTGGTTCCGATTCGAGAAAGCTATTATGAACAACTTTTTTCATCGGATGTGACAAGCTATCTAGGGCAGCCTCATCATATAGAGTATTTTCCCCAGAATAATGCATTAACTAAGTTGTTGATTACTCGAATTGCTCCGGCTGAGTTGCAATCAGCGGATATTCTGTTTTTCTTGTGCCGGCATGTTAATGGCGCGATTCTTTCACATATTGCAGTAGTGGTTGAAATCAACACGCAGATGCAAAACGAAAAACAATTTATCGAGTATTGTCGTAAATACAGTGTGCTCAGTGATACTCAGCTGCGCTCACATTGGTATTCAAGCCATTTACAACCCGCGGTGATTCGTTTTTTAGATCTTGGTGAATTGCCGCGTACATTGTATGAATCAGATATTGAAAAGTTAGGGCTTTTCTCGAAAATGCCGCAACATATGGAAAAGTTAACCGCTCGAAATTTACGAATATTATTGAGAGCGACTCATATTGAATTCCCAGTTTTAGCCGAGCATTGCGAACAAACGGTACTCTAAGAAAAACAAAAGCCACTTTTAAAAGTGGCTTTTAATCGATGAGAAAGCTCTAGCGAATAACTATTTTTTATGATGCGGACAACTGTCATCAATACAGTTTCCGTACAAATAAAGACTGTGATTGGTCAATTGGATATGATGCTCATCAGCAATCATTTTTTGCCGTTGTTCAATCAGCTCATCGCGAAACTCAATAACTTTCCCACAATCAAGACACACCAAATGATCATGATGGTGTTGACTGTTTAATTCAAAGACAGACTTGCCACCTTCAAAATGATGGCGAGTGACAATGCCTGCATCATCAAATTGATTGAGTACTCGGTAAACCGTCGCCAGGCCAATTTCTTCGCCTTGATCGATCAGTTTTTTATATAGATCTTCGGCACTAATATGGGCTGAGTCTGGTTGCTGCATCAGATCAAGAATCTTGATCCGTGGCAGAGTCACTTTTAATCCGGCTTTTTTTAGTGCTTGGTTGTTATCTGGCATATAAAACTATTCGCTTGATTAAATGAAACGATTAGGTACCGCAAACAAGCATTATAATACTTACTTGCATACAATAGCGAAGGCTTTTCCTAATCAACCCCAGAGTTTGTTAAATTTACCATGAAATTTTGCTAATACCTATCAATTTTACATTATTTATCGGTAAAACTGATTTAATAGCGATTCACTAAAACAAAATTATCTTAATAATCATATCTATTTGACTATTAACCAGAAAATTCATGTGTGTATAAGGCCATGATTTTTTTTACATAACGCTGGGTTTCTGGATAAGGAGGAATGCCATTATAACGACGGACCGCATTTTCGCCTGCATTATAAGCTGCCAATGCCAGTCGAGGTGAGCGAAACTCATTCAACAACATCTTTAAATAACGACTGCCAGCATCAATGTTTGCCTTTGGATCAAATGGGTTTTTAACGTTAAATCGTTTAGCGGTGGCGGGCATCAACTGCATGAGTCCCATGGCGCCTGCACGTGAGACTGCTTTATGCTGCCAGCTGGATTCAACTTCGATGACGGCTTGTAATAACTTTTGTGGCAGTTGGTAGCGAGTCGCTGCTTGGTTAACAAGTTTCGCCAAGTGGTTGCGATGAGATATGGATGGTGCCGGGGTTGTTTGAGTTTTTGTTGGTAACTGTGGTCGATGGACTAATGCTGTAGCAACTTCTTGAGTTGTATCTGCTGTTTTGATGCGAAATCGCGCTGGCATTTCACTGCCACCAGCAGAGCGCATTAACAGCTGCCATTTGTCTGAGCGCTGGGTCTGACTAAAATGCATCTGACCTTGTGCATCTTGCCAATACCATACCTCAGCAAATGCGAAAGGGACAAAACAGGTTGTTAGTAGAAAAATGAGCAAAAGCCGCATAAAACATTATCTTCAAAATATCTTTAACAGATATAGATAACGGCAAGGGGAGGGAAATATTTAACCAAAAGTTGCCCCCGAAGGAGCAAACTTTAGGATGCGATTAAAATGAAAAATTAATCGGCTAGTTCAGCGAGGCACATTTCATCATAAATTTGTTTACACCACTGCTTAACTCGTTGTTCGGTTAACTCTGGCTGACGGTCTTCATCAATGCCCAGTCCCACAAAGTGGTTATCATCAACGAGCGCTTTAGATGCTTCAAATTCGTAGCCTTCAGTCGACCAATTACCGACAATGATGGCGCCGCGAGCTTGAAGAATATCGCGAACAGTGCCCATGGCATCCAGAAAATATTCAGCATAATCTTCTTGGTCACCACAGCCAAAAATAGCCACGACTTTGTCTGAAAAATCGATTTTCTCGAGCTCTGGATAAAAATCATCCCAATCGCACTGTGATTCACCGTAATACCATGTTGGGATCCCGATGAGTAACAGCGAGTATTGTTCTATATCTTCTTTTGTCGATTTGGCAATATCATATACATCGACCATATTTTTGCCCAGTTCATTCTGAATCATCTGAGCAACGGCTTCGGTGTTACCGGTATCGCTACCGAAGAATAATCCAACGCTTGCCATAACTTATACCTGTATCTATCGTTGTGATTCTGTCATTAAGACGGCTACATGCTCAATGAGCACTTGTTCAATGAGTTCACTGCGGCTGAGTCCTTGCTCTGAGGCTAATAGATTCAGAGCGCTAAACAAATCATTACCCACTTTCAACTCGATTCGCTTGAGCCCTTTCTGGCGATCGCGGCGAAGCTGATTGCGTTTGTTAACCCTGAGTTGTTCTTTTCTCGAGAGTGGATTTGTTTTAGGCCTGCCAGCACGCTTTTCATTTGCAAACAGATCGATCGTCGTCCGATCCGTGTTTTGTTTTGCCATAAACCTACATACTAGCATTTTATCAAACCTGACAAGTCTGTCAGATTTATGCGACTACAACTTTTATCACATTATATGCTTTTTAAGGCACAACGGATGCGCTATAGCCCTCGCGTGATTTTAGATGCGGACTATAGCACAAAGCTTCTGCTCGTGTTAATTCTCTGAAGCGAAAAAATCTTTCACTAGACGATTAAATAGGCGCGGTTTTTCGGCGTGTAACCAGTGACCGGCCTGTGCGATTACTTTCAATTGGGCTCGGGGAAACTGAGTCATAATCGCTTGTTGATAACTTGCTTTTATATACTCAGAATTCTGGCCTTTAATAAATAGGGTTGGTTTTGCATAAGAGTGTTCAGAAAAAGGCCAGTCAATCATCTGAGCATAGCTTTGCTCAAGGTTATCGACATCAAATAGCCAGTGCCACTGGTCATTTTCTTTTTTTAATGACTTTAGTAGGAACTGACGAATTGAGGGCTCAGCAATATATTTATCTAGCGAGGCATCTGCATCGCGGCGATTTTCAATCGTTGCCAGATTGACGCTTTTTAGTGCGTTAAACTCTGCATTATGGCCATGTTTGTAGGCAACCGGAGCCATATCTGCAACGATAAGTTTATTAACTCGCTCTGGCGCTATAAGGGCGGTTGCCATTGCCAATTTACCGCCCATGGAATGTCCAAGTAGATGGCAGCTTTCAATGTGATGAGCATCAAGCGTTGCTAGTAGTGCCTCAACCTGCGTTTGGTATTGCATTGAAGGCAAGCGGGGCGATTGGCCATGATTTAGCGCATCAACTAAATAGACTTGGAAGGTTTCGCTAAGCTCTTTGCCGAGCGCTTTAAAATTGTCGCCGCTGCCGAACAGTCCGTGAATAAGCAATACGTTTTGTGGTGAATTTTCGAAGCCCTGATAGTTAAGTGGCTGAACGTAGAGTGGTTGCATAATTTAAATTATTTTTAGGTGTTGAGCTCTATTGTCGGTGATTGCGCTAAATGGCTCAAGGTTAAGTGTATGCGGATATAAAATTGTGAGTATTTTTCAATTGTGCGAAAACAAGTTGTCGAGAAATTTCAGTCACTATGTATAATATTTGCAATGAATTTAGAGCAGAATGGTTTATTTTTACTTAGATGAAGTCTATTGAAATTGATGAAGAACTCTATCACTACATCGCGAGCCAAACTCAGCATATAGGTGAAAGTGCATCGCAAATTTTGCGGCGATTGTTAGATGTTGACCTTAACGAATCCTCAAGCCAACTGCCACAGCAAAGCGCTCAGGATTGCCTTGAAAAGCTCCATGCCTTTACCAATAGTGAAGAATATCAAGAGATTGGTAGCTCGGTTGGGCGATTTATTGCGCTGCTAAGCTGCTTATATCAAAGCGATCCGCAGGCATTTACCCATGCCAGCGAAATAAAAGGTAGCAAACGAGTTTACTTTGCAACCAGTGAACAAGAGTTGCTTGCAACGGGAAAAACGACCAATCCTAAAGCGATTCCACAGTCGCCATTTTGGGTGATCACCAATACCAATACTGGGCGTAAGCGGTTAATTTTATCGCAACTGATGGATTCAATGGGCTATGGGAAAAACGATATAGAGTCTGTTGTCAGTACTATTTAATATTCGTATAACGAATAGTTACCTTATTAACGGGAAATATCAACTATGGCAATTCATCCACGAGCAGGACAACCCGCTAAGGCTGAGGATTTAACTAATATTCCGCAGCTGATGAGCGATTATTATCTTATCTCTCCTGATCCGAGCAACGTGGCCCAGCAGGTAAGCTTTGGTACCAGCGGCCACCGTGGCTGTGCCAGTGATGGGGCATTTAACCAAGACCATATCTTAGCTATCAGCCAAGCGATTGCTGAATATCGTAAAGAGCAGGGCTATCAAGGGCCGCTCTTTTTAGGTAAAGATACGCATGCGCTTTCAGAAAGTGCGTTTCGCACGGCTATTGAAGTCTTTGCGGCCAACGGGGTCAGCGTTTTTTATCAGCAAGATTTCGGTTTTACACCCACCCCTGTTATTTCACACGCAATTTTAACTTACAACGCAGAGCATAGCGATAAAGCCGATGGCGTTGTGATTACCCCTTCGCATAATCCACCGCGCGATGGTGGCTTTAAATATAATCCTCCTAATGGGGGGCCGGCTGATACGAATGTCACCAAAATCATTCAAGACCGAGCTAACGCGCTTTTAGCAGCTGATCTGGCGGGGGTAAAACGGTTGGCTTATCCGCAAGCGATTCAATGCGCTGAAATTAAAGCTTACGATTACATCACGCCTTATGTGGATGACTTGAAAAATGTTGTCGATGTCAAAGCCATTCGGGATGCCAAAATTAAAATTGGTGTTGATACCCTAGGTGGTTCTGGTGTTGCTTATTGGCCGGTGATTGCTAAAACCTACGGGCTTGATATCGAAGTGGTCAATGACCGTATTGATCCGACATTCTCTTTTATGTCACTTGATAAAGATGGCAAAATCCGTATGGATTGTTCATCTCCTTATGCCATGTCGGGACTTATTCAGTACAAAGATCATTTTGATATCGCCGTCGGTAATGACCCAGACTATGACCGCCATGGGATTGTGACCAAATCGGCTGGACTGATGAATCCAAACCACTATTTGGCGGTTGCGATTGAGTATCTATTTTCGCATCGACCTAATTGGTCTAAAACAGCTGCAGTTGGTAAAACCCTTGTTTCAAGCTCGATGATTGACAAAGTGGCGCAAAAACTGAATCGCAAACTGTGTGAAGTCCCGGTGGGATTTAAATGGTTTGTTGATGGTTTGTATAGCGGTGAGTTTGGCTTTGGTGGCGAAGAGAGTGCTGGCGCTTCATTTTTACGTTTTGACGGTAGTGTTTGGAGCACCGATAAAGATGGGATCATTTTAGCTCTGTTAGCTGCTGAAATTTTAGCTGTGACCGGTCACGATCCTGCTTGGCATTATCAGCAGTTGGTTGAATCATACGGCGCGCCTATCTACCAGCGCTTTGAAGCCAGCGCGAATGCTGAGCAAAAAGTGGTGCTTAAATCACTTGATCCATCACTGGTTGAAGCCAAAGAGCTCGCTGGTGAGCCAATTATCGCTAAGCTGACTCAAGCTCCTGGCAATAATGCTGACATCGGTGGCTTAAAAGTTGTCACCGAACATGGCTGGTTTGCAGCGCGCCCATCTGGGACGGAAGATATTTATAAAATCTATATGGAAAGCTTTAAAGATAAAGATCATCTCGATTTAATCGAAAAAGAAGCGCAGCAAATTGTTTCAGCTGCGTTTGCCAAAGCTGGCCTTTAAGTTTAAAACCGGGTTTGGATATTCAAACCCGGTTTCATTTTCTACCTTTAAATACCTCATAAATAGCACTGTATTCATCACGTTGTTTATTTTATAAACTGTGACATTTGCCACATCTTAGGCTATACCTTGTCAATACGCGTAACATTATCTTGGCTCCTTATCTGTGAGTCTTATGATGTATACAGGGTGTAAGGGCGGATTGAATCTATCGGGTGGGGATTTAATAACTTCAGCCTGTAGATCGTTGTTCGATTCGATTACCAAGTCTGGTTTAAATAGGATCGTAAATTTATGGTTAATGTTCCCGCTGCTGCCGAAGACTTTCCGTTTTATCTCGATAAAGACGCATTTAAAGATTCGGTTCTTGCTCATCTGCACAGTACCTTAGGCACCATCGAAGAAAAAGCTAGCCCACAAGCGTGGTGGAAAGCCACTTGTGCGGCTATTAATGAACAGGTGTTTGTCGGTTTATCTGAAACGCATAAAAAACACGCAACCATCGATACCCGAGCGGTTCATTATTTATCGCTGGAATTTTTGATGGGGCGTTTAACGCGCAATAATCTATATAATCTTGGGATTTTTGAACCAGCTCGAGATGCGCTCGCTGAACTAGGGCTTGATATCGAAGATTTATGCAATGAAGAGCCTGATATGGCACTCGGCAACGGTGGCTTGGGGCGGTTGGCCGCGTGTTTCATTGACTCGCTGGCAACGCTTGGTTATCCGGCGATTGGTTATGGTATTCATTATGAACATGGGTTATTTCGTCAAGAATTTCGCGATGGTCACCAGATAGAGCGACCTGACAGTTGGCGTGATTTTGGTAACCCTTGGGAAATTTGCCGCCCTGAATCTATTCAGAAAGTGCCATTGTTTGGCTATGTCGAAACCGTTTTTGGTGAGAATGGTCAACTGCGCAAAATATGGCATGCTGGCGAGATGGTGCGCGGCGTTCCTTGGGATATTCCTATCGTCGGCTATGGTGGGCATACCGTGAATATTTTACGGTTGTGGGAAAGCCGAGCAGATGATTATTTTGACTGGGATGTGTTTAATGCGGGTGGGTATGTGGATGCTCAAGCTGAAAAATCCAGAGCAGAAGCCATCTCTAAAGTTCTCTATCCAAATGATGAAACCCCTGCAGGCAAGCAACTTCGTTTAATTCAGCAATACTTTTTCTGCTGCTGTTCGCTTAAAGATATTGTTAAACGTTATAAACGTCGGCATGACGATTTTAGTCAGTTTACCCAGCAAGTGGTCATGCAGCTTAACGATACTCACCCAACGATTGCCATTGCTGAGCTTATGCGTTTATTGATGGATGAAGAAGGGCTGGATTGGGAAAATTCGTGGGGAATTTGCCAAAAAGTCTTTGCTTATACCAATCATACCTTGTTGCCTGAGGCATTAGAAAAATGGGAAGTTGGATTATTTGAATCTGTTCTGCCTCGCCATCTAGAGATTATTTATGAAATAAATCATCGCTTTTTAGATGACGTGGTCGCCAAAAAATGGCCAGGTAATGATGAGATCAAACGAGAACTGTCAATTATCCAAGAAGGGCCAGTGCGGATGGTTCGTATGGCTTATTTGTGTGTGGTTTGCTGCTTTAAAACCAATGGTGTGGCGCAAATGCATAGCGACTTGGTGAAACAGGACTTATTTCCAAAATTCTACGAGCTTTGGCCAGAGCGATTTACCAATGTCACCAATGGCATTACACCGCGGCGTTGGCTCAAAGCCTGTAACCCTGAGCTTGCTAATCTTTACGATGAATGTGTCGGGGAACATTGGCCTACTAATTTAGGACTTCTAAAAAAAGTTGCTGAATATGCAACTGAGAAAGACTTTCAGCAACGCTTCATGGCAATTAAGCATCATAATAAACAAAAACTAGCAGCATTGATTCACGATTCGATGGGTATTGATGTGAATCCTGAGGCTATTTTTGATATTCAGATTAAGCGATTGCATGAATATAAACGCCAGCACCTGAATTTATTGCATATTTTGACACTTTATCGGCGAATTTTGCAGGATCCTACTTTAGATATTCAGCCTCGAGTCTTTATCTTTGGTGCTAAGGCGGCCCCTGGTTATCGGTTAGCCAAAGATATTATTTTTGCCATTAATAAAGTGGGTGAAAAAATAAATTCCGATGAACGGGTAGCAGATAAGCTAAAAGTTGTCTTTATGCCTAACTATCGGGTAACGCTCGCTGAAAGGATGATCCCAGCCGGCGATCTTTCTGAGCAAATTTCGACCGCAGGTAAAGAAGCCTCCGGCACTGGCAACATGAAGTTTGCCTTAAACGGCGCGTTAACTATCGGGACTATGGATGGTGCGAATGTTGAAATTCGTGAGGAAGTAGGGGATGAAAATATCTTTATCTTTGGCTTAACCGCCGAAGAGGTCAGCCTTAAATTGAAAAATGGTTATAACAGCCGAGATTATTACTACAACAATCCTGAGCTTAAAGCTATTTTGGATTGGCTTGATAGTGACTATTTTACCCCGAATGCCCCGGGGCAACTTTCATCAATTAAACACAGTTTGCTTGATGGCGGCGATCCGTATTTATGTTTGGCTGATTATCAAAGCTATATTGATGCTCAGCAAAAAGTCGATGAAACCTATCGGGATAAAACCAAATGGGCAAAAATGGCCATCATGAACGCAGCTTGTGTTGGTAAATTTAACTCAGACCGCTCAATTAATGACTACGTTAAAGAAATTTGGAAACTCAAGCAGCATCCTGCAGTGAAGTAGATAACGTATAACAACAGCCCGTGCATTGGGCTGTTGTTTATCCAAATCAACTTATACAAATCAACGAGTTTAGATTAATCTCAGGGATAAGGGCATAATGGCGATAGATTTTTAAGGAGTTTGTTATGTTGCCTTTTACTAGTGATTATCTCAGTTATCTTTTAACTCATCCCAATGACTCTGAATATGCGAAAGCTGAACTTCCAGGTGGCGAGCAAATTGAACTCATCGGAGTCGGGGCATTAGTCATTACCCCAAAACATCTGGCGAATCATTGTAAAGCCATTGTTTTATCTGCTGGCATTCATGGTAATGAAACCGCTCCTATTGAGTGGCTTAATCAGCTGTTAGATGATCTTTTAAAAGGAACGCAGAGTACCCGCCATCCATTATTGTTGTTATTTGGCCATCCTAACGCGATGATAGCAGCCAAACGAGAGCTTGAATTTAACCTTAATCGCCTGTTTTGCGGTGCTTGGCAACAAGGCAATAGCCAAGAACATCAGCGGGCAGCTCAGTTAGCCTCTTGGATGGCAGATTTTTATCAGCGCTTTGACGGGGAACGCCTGCATTATGATCTACACACCGCTATTCGCGGTTCTGTGCATGAAAAGTTTGCGGTGGCGCCTTTCATTCCGCAGCGTCCTCACAATGTATCGCAACTGGCTTTTTTACAGCATTGTGGTGTGCATTGCGTTTTATTTTATCATCAGAGTACTCAGACCTTTAGCTATCATAGTGCCGCAGTTCATGGCGCCGAGGCTTTTACCGTTGAATTGGGGCAGGTAAAACCATTTGGTCATAACGATCTCTCAAAGCTTGATGCGCTGGATAACAGCATCCGTCAGTTAATCACCCATGCGCGAGTTGATTGGGGCAATGTAAGTTATAAAGACTGTCATTGGTATCAAGTGACTGAAGAAATTATTCGTCATCATGAGGATTTAGCGTTTAACTTTGCAGACGATTTAGCCAACTTCACAGAATTTGCCGATGGTGCGCTTTTAGCAATCCAAGCTGGTGAGCCAATCCTTGTCAGCGATGGGCCAAAGGCGGTTGTGTTCCCGAATGCTAAAGTTGCGATTGGTCAACGTGCAGCCATTTTAGTCAAAGCAATGAGCATTGCCCAATGCCAACACTTAACAAAACAATAAGGTAGGTCATTTGCAGCCTCTTAATTGCATGCGTCTGGGCGGCGCAACTTTAATTTTGCTGGTCGCTTTTGCCGTCCATTTGCAAATCGGTCAGATGAGCCTTAGTTGGCATGCACTGTTTGATTCATCGACACTGGCCCATCAGGTTTTTTTTGAACTGCGCCTACCTCGAGCGTTAGCGGCTATTTTGGTGGGGGCATCGCTTGGTGCTTCTGGCAGTATTTTACAGACTGTTTTACACAATCCATTAGCTGAGCCTGGGCTCTTAGGAATTTCTTCAGGCGCAAGTTTAGCTGCGGTACTGGCTATTGTTCTAAGTGCTTTATTGGGTTGGTCATTGCCCGTTTGGGGCATCACCTTAGCTGCTTTTGTTGGGGCAGTTGTGATTGCCTTGTTGCTCTTTTCTTTGGCAAGAAGGTACCAGTTTGGCAGCGCTACATTGTTATTATTTGGCGTTGTGATTGGCATTATCACAGGCGCAGGTATCACTTGGTGTTTGTATTTTTCACCGGATCAAAATTTACGGCAATTATTGTTTTGGCTGATGGGCTCGCTAAGTTTTGCTCACGGTCAGGTGTATCATCTTGGCCCACTATTTTTACTTGTTTTAATTCTGCTCGGTTACGATAGCCGCTATTTAAACTGGCTTTTATTGGGCGATAGATATGCGTTTTCTGCTGGAGTCGATATTCATCGGGTGCGACCAAGGCTCATTTTATGGGTGTCGCTGTTAAGCGCTATTAGCGTTGCCTGTGCTGGCAGCATTAGTTTTATTGGATTGTTAGTCCCGCATGTGATTCGGCGTATATATGGCGATGAGCAGCGTCAATTGTTATGGTTAAGCGCAATTTTAGGCGCAGCGGTAGTACTGATTGCCGATGGCTTAGCGCTCACAATTATCCCGGGACAAGAACTGCCGATTGGCGTGATTAGCGCAACTATCGGTGGGCCAATTTTGTTCGTTCTGTTGCTGAGGCATCCTTATGATTGAGGTCACAAATCTTAAGGTTCGAAATTATCTTGTCATCGAACAGCTACGAATTGAGCGTGGCAAGATGGTTGCATTGTGTGGTGCCAATGGCGCAGGCAAATCAACTCTTTTAGAAACGCTTGCCGGTTATATTGTGCCGAATGTTGGACAAGTTGAGTTTCTTGGTAAATCTTTAGCTAGTTTTAGTGTGGCTGATTTAGCACTCTATCGAAGTTGGCTTTCGCAACAGCCGCAGCAGCGCGTGTATTTGAGCGTTTATCAGCAGCTTCATTTGTGCGCGCATACTCTTGGCGATTCTGCTCAGCCACTTGCTCGAAAGGTGATTGATGAAATTATTGAGCAGTTGTCTTTAACACCACTTCTGAATCGGCGACTGGTTGAGCTCTCTGGAGGAGAACTGCAGCGAGTCAGTCTGGCTAGCATTCTTGTCGGTAGTGATTTAAGGCTAAAACCTGAGCATTGCCTATTGTTGCTTGACGAGCCATTAAGTGCATTAGATCCGCAATTTCAACATGTTGTGATTCATCTATTACAGAGCCGCTGCCAACAAGGGCAGAGTATTCTTCTGTCGTTACACGATCTGAATTTGGCAACTTTTTATGCCATGGATGTATTGTTACTTCATCAAGGTAGGCATAAAATAACGGGGCCTGCTCAGCAGGTCCTAACCGCGCAGCGGCTTGCTGAGTTATTTGGTGTTTCGATGGCTCAAATTAGTATCAACGGACATACCCAACTGATATTAGCGTGAGTTCCCGTCTTGTCGGTCCAACTAAAAGTTGCACGGGAGGCAACTGATGCTTTGGAAGAATCTGCCAGACAATGATGATACGTTCTTTTATTTAGAACATAACAGAGATGAACGTAAGCGTGCAGCTAAACGTCGCCATCGGCTTACCCAGAGCCGACGCCGGATGCGCCGCTAATTTGCCCTTATTATTTTTGCCCCTGTCTTTACAAGACAGGGGCTTTTTTCATGGTATACTGATTCTCTAAATTATCATTAGCCGATGATTTTTAAAGCTTATTGCAGCGATATAACTAAGCCTTATTAAAAGCCCTGAGATGTTTATTATCTTGTTTTGTTTACTTAAGTTATATTGGTGTCTTGAGCAAATAATAAAGCGTTTTTATTACACGCAACACAACATCTGTTTATAACTAAAATCGTCTCGTGCGGCACATTTACTATGATTCCTAGATTGTCCGAAACGCCTCCTCTGGCGGCAAATTATCAAAATTATCTTGAGCAGCTTAAACAAAATGGTTTTAGCGGTGAAATTGAAACTCGCTATTCGAGCCGTCTTGCGGTGGCAACTGATAACTCGGTTTATCAGCTTTTGCCGCAGGCTGTCATTTTCCCCAAAGCTATTGATGATATTCAAATAGCCACTCGCCTGGCCCATGACCCGGCAATGCAAGCGGTGCGGCTAACCCCTCGTGGTGGCGGGACAGGCACTAATGGACAGTCGCTTACCGATGGTGTGGTTGTCGATTTATCGCGGCATATGAATCAACTCGTTGAGCTTAATGTTGAGCAGCGCTGGGTAAAAGTGCAAACCGGGATGGTCAAAGATGCGCTGAACGAGTTGCTCAAAGAGCATGGTTTGTTTTTCGCGCCAGACTTATCCACGAGTAACCGCGCAACGCTTGGCGGAATGGTCAATACTGATGCTTCTGGTCAGGGTTCATTACAATACGGTAAAACCAGTGACCATGTGTTGGAGCTTACCGCGGTAACGATGGATGGTGAGCGTCTTACAACAGGGCCGATTGCATCTGATGTGGCGCGTCAAAGTGATAATGTCATGCTGCGCACCGTCGCCGAAGTGTGTATTGATAATCGGCCATTGATCGATGAAAAATTTCCGCCTCTTAACCGTTTTCTTACCGGTTATGACTTAAAGCATGCTTATGACGTTGAGCGCGATGAAATAGATTTAACTCGATTGTTGTGCGGCAGTGAAGGATCGCTGGCATTTATTTGCGAAGCTAAACTCGATTTAACGCCAATTCCACAATATCGCACGTTAGTGAATATCAAATATGCCTCATTTGAAGCTGCGTTGCGCCATGCGCCCGCATTAGTTGAAGCGCAGGCACTTTCTGTTGAAACCGTTGACTCGAAAGTTCTCAATCTCGCTCGCGAAGATATTATCTGGCACAGCGTCCATCATCTTTTTGAACAAGTTGATGACCAGCCAATGGATGGGATTAATATTGTCGAATTTGCTGGCAATGATTATCAGGCGCAGCAAGCAAAAGTGAATGCTCTTTGCGCTAAACTCGATAAAGCCCAACAAGAAAACACCATTTTGGGATATCAGCTGTGCGACGATTTAGCAAGTATTAACCAAATCTATGCTATGCGTAAAAAAGCGGTAGGTTTATTGGGCAATACCAAAGGGCGACAAAAGCCTGTTCCGTTTACTGAAGATACCTGTGTTCCACCCCATAATCTTGCTGATTATATTATGGAATTTCGCTCTTTGCTTGATTCGCACGATCTTCAATATGGGATGTTCGGCCATGTTGATGCGGGGGTTTTACATGTTCGGCCTGCTCTCGATTTATGCGATCCTGAGCAGGAAAAAGTGATGCGTTCAGTTTCGGATCAGGTTGTGGCATTAACTGCTAAATATGGCGGTTTAATGTGGGGCGAACATGGCAAAGGATTTCGCTCTGAATATAGCCCCGCGTTTTTTGGTGAACAGCTATTTTTAGAACTGAGAAAGATTAAAGCAGCCTTTGACCCTCATAATCAGCTCAACCCTGGCAAAATTTGTACGCCAATTGATAGCGACGAGTCACTCGTTTCAGTTGATAGTGTTAAACGAGGTGCACTGGACAGGCAGATTCCAGTGAATGTTCGAGACAGTTTTCGCTCTGTGATGGATTGTAATGGCAACGGCTTGTGCTTTAACTATGCCACTAGCTCGCCCATGTGTCCGTCGTTTAAAGTAAGTTATGACCGGCGCTTTTCACCAAAAGGGCGAGCGGGCTTAATGCGCGAGTGGCTGCGCCAGTTCTCACAGATGGGAATTGACCCAAGTGAGATAGAGCAACAAGCGCTTCACGGTAAAAAGGGCGCTGATCATTGGCTGGCAAAAGTTCGTCATTCTTTGGCAAAACGCCATGGTGAATATGATTTTAGCCACGAAGTGATGGACGCAATGCAGACCTGCTTGGCTTGTAAAGCCTGCGCCACAGGTTGTCCGATTCAGGTGGATGTTCCGCAATTTCGTAGCCGCTTTTTGTTCCTCTACCACAGTCGTTACTTGCGGCCATTAAAAGATTATATGGTCGGATATGTGGAGAGTTATCTGCCGTTAATGGCTAAAGCTCCGCGTTTGATGAACTGGGCTATCTCATCGAAAATGTCACAAAAGATGACTCGGCAAATGGTCGGTATGGTGAACGTACCTAAGCTCAGTTATCCACCATTGCAAAAACGAGTTCCTAAGTCGCTTCAAACTGAGTTCGATTTGAGCGCATTAAAAAAGCTCAGCCAAGCGCAAAAAGCGAAAACATTGCTGATTGTGCAAGACCCGTTTACCAGCTTTTATGAAGCAGATGTGGTGGCGGATTTTGTAAAATTGGTGGCAGCATTGGGATATCATCCGGTCTTAGTTCCGTTTAAACCCAATGGCAAAGCACAGCATATTAAAGGATTTTTAGCTCAGTTTGAGAAAACCGCTCGCACAAGTGCTGAGTTTTTAAATAAAGTTGCCAACCTTGATATCGCCATGGCAGGTGTCGATCCGGCGATGGTTTTATGTTATCGCGATGAATATAAAACGACCCTCAAAGATGAGCGCGGCAACTTTAATGTTCTACTGGCTCAAGAGTGGCTTTCTCAAACCTTAGAAGCCATTGAAGCTTACCCTAAAAGTGAACGGGCGCCATTTTATCTGTTAGGCCACTGCACGGAAAAAGCGTTGCTGCCAGGCTCTGATGGCATTTGGGCTAAAATATTTAACCACTTTGGCGCTGCGTGTGAAGTCCAGTCAGTTGGGTGCTGTGGAATGGCTGGTACCTATGGGCATGATGCCTCTCAGTTAGAAACCTCAAAAGAAATTTATGCCATGAGCTGGCAGAAAACGCTAGAATTTCTACCTAAGGAGCAGTGTTTGGCAACCGGGTATTCGTGCCGTAGCCAAGTTAAACGCTTTGATGGCGTCAAGTTACTGCATCCTGTTCAGGCATTATTACATGTTGTCCAAGGAGTTTAAGTGAGTCAGATTTGGCAAAAAGAGATAAGCTTGGAGCGCTTAAATGCGCTCATCCCAGGGACGATGTTAGAAGCAACTCAGACTCGCTTTAGCGAATTTGGGGATAATTATCTATGCGCGACTATGCCGGTCACCAATGCCGTGCGCCAACCGGTCGGTTTACTTCATGGCGGTGCCAGTGCAGCTCTGGCAGAAACTGTCGGCAGTGTCGCTGGTTTTTTTGCCTGTCCGGATGGGTGTCATATTTTAGGCTCTGAAATTAGTGCCAATCATCTCCAACCGATGAAAGAGGGCTGTGTGGTTGCCAAAGCCACACCGATTCGATTGGGGGGACTGTTGCAGCTATGGCAGATTGATATTCATGACCAAGCGCATCCTCATCGACTAATTTGTAGTGCCCGTCATAGTGTGATTGTTCGGCGACCTAAATAAACTTTCCGCGCAGCTTATTCTTAGCTGCGCTGTTATCTCATTGTTCTATCTATATGTTTTTGAATACTTGTCAAATGACTGACAGCATGTTGGTATATAAAGACAATCTTAATTTTATGGAGGTTTAATGGCTGAGAAAGTATCACAAACGCTTTACGAAAAAATCGGCAGTGAAGAGGATGCCAGAGCCTGCAAAGATATAGATGATTCACAATGTAAGATTGTTGCTGGAAATTTCTTTAAAATCCTTCTCGCTCAATTTTTAAGCAAAAGTGGCGATGCATTAATGAATCCTAAAATCACTTTGCCTTGGGTGATGCAATCACTTGGTGTCCCGGCAGTGTTTCTAGGATGGCTTGTTCCTATTCGTGAATCCGGTTCAATGTTACCCCAGCTTATTATTGCCAGTTTTGTCAGAAGATTGGCCGTGCGGCACAACGTTTGGGTCGTCGGTAGTCTGCTGATGAGTTTGTCGATGGTGGCGGTTGCACTGACGATTCATTTTAGTCATGGCATGGTTGCTGGATGGCTAATTATTTTGTTTTTGAGCATTTTTAGTCTTTCCCGAGGGCTCAACTCGGTTGCCTTTAAAGATGTGCTCGGCAAAACGGTCGAGAAAAAACGCCGGGGTCGCATCAGTGGTTTTGCCACCAGTGGCGCAGGGTTGGTTACGGTGATTGTCGCTGTGGCAATTAGTCTTGATGTTGCTCAGCAGCATAGCCTAACCGTTTATACGTTAGCATTTGTCTTAGCGGCAGTCTGTTGGACTTTAGGTGCGCTTATTTATAGCCGTATCATTGAAGAGCCTGGCGCAGTTGATGGTGGCCGAAATGGTTTCTGGTTAGCATTTAAGCGGTTATCACTGCTTTTTAAAGATAAACCGTTTGGTTATTTTGTTCTGGCTCGTGCTCTGATGCTTTGTTCAGCTTTAAGTGCACCTTATTATGTGGCGATTGCTCAGCAGCAAGGACAGTCAACTTTATTGCAACTGTCATTTTTCTTAGTTGCTGGTGGTGTTGCTGAACTAGTTTCTGGTCCTTTTTGGGGATGGTTTGCAGATCTCTCGAGTCGTAAAGTGATGATTATCGCTTCTTTAGTCAGTGCGGTTTTAGGGGCGTTGATTGCTATTTCTGTTGGTAGCGGTTTGATTACTCGCTATGGCGCATGGCTCATTCCTGGTGCCTATTTCTTGCTTACAATCGCGCATCAAGGGGTACGATTGGGGCGTAAAACTTATCTGGTAAATTTGGGTAAAGGCAACAAGCGAACTGATTATGTATCGGTGAGCAATACCTTAATTGGTGCGATTTTGCTCTTTACTGGGTTTATTAGTTTATTGCAACCGCTGATAGGTTTAGGGGGAATCTTGGCGGTGCTTGCACTAATGGGCTTTTTAGGGGCACTGCTGGCAACTAAGTTGCCCGAAGTTTAAATCGATAATTTACTCATCTGGCTTAAGCCATTTAAGAAAACCAACCTTGAGTCAGATGAGCTAAATAGACAACACCAACATAACGCAATGTTTTACCAATTCCGACTAAAATTAGAAAGTTTACTATCTTAACTTTCATAATACCTGCAATCAGCGTTAGAGCGTCACCGCCAACTGGGAGCCAAGCAAATAATAAGCTCCATTGCCCATAACGATTAAACCAGCTCTGCATTTTATCAATCTGTTTTTCTTTGAAATAAAACCAGCGTCTATTTTTAAAATGTAGAATATAAAGTCCTAAATACCAGTTCACCACTGAGCCTAATGTGTTGCCAAACGCTGCAACAAACACTAAAAGTGCAGCGCTATGTCCTTGGTTGAGCATCGCATAAAGAACAACCTCTGAATAAAACGGCAATATCGTTGCGGCGAGAAAAGAGGCGCCGAATAAAATGAGATAGCTAAGCATAGTTGGTCTTATTGATCTCCACGATATAACTTCGCCTGAGCGATTAACCAATGAAATAACTGGCGCTGGCTGTGCCGGTAGAATAGATATTCTGGGTGCCACTGTACACCGAGCATCGTGTGGTGATTCATGTGTTCAATTGCTTGAATGAATTTATCTTTATCGGTTGCCGCAATACTAAATTCAGGTGCAACTTGGCAAATTGCCTGATGATGCAGACTATTGATTTGAATTTTAGGCTGATTCATTAGCTGATAAAGTTGAGAAGGCTTGGCCAGATACGCCGTTTTGCGTGGCAAGATGGTATTGAAGTTCGATGTTTTTTGGCGCATTGGTCGAATATCATCATAAAGTGTTCCGCCACAAACAACGTTCAGTAATTGATAGCCGCGACAGATCCCAAGCATTGGTAGATGCCGCTCAAGCGCATAGCGAATGTAGTGAATTTCAAGTTCATCTCGGGGCTGGTCGTATTTAGCTTTGGGCATCTCCTGTTCGCCATACAGTGATGGATGAATATCATCGCCACCGCTGATAATCAGCGCATCCAGACGGTTAATGTTCGCACTATGGCGAACACTAATTCGTTTGGCTCTGGCGCCACAACAGCGCAAAATATTCGACAATGCAACCCATGATGGCGACCAGTATTTAGCGTTGCCTGTGACGCCTATGAGAGGTCGTTGTCGATTTTGTCGAGTTGTTGCCATACTTTCTCCGAATAACGATTGGCCAGACGGTCATCAACAATCCAGTCTTGGGACATCTGCGCCAATAAATCAGGATTAGCTGCAATCGCTTCAACAACGCACCAGATATTCCAACTTTGCGATAAATTCCAATCGGGTTTCTCAATCTCACAGTTGGGGAGCCGGTAATGTAACGTAGGGCGCGCATTAACGAGCGGATCGTTTAATTTACTAAGGATCCGTGACTCATCTAGATACATGAAAAGAGGCAACATATCTAGCGCCCGGTTGCGAGTTGGGTTAAACGCCAAGTAATCATCAATTATTTGTGAAAGCGGCTCATCGCCTTGATAACCAATGACCAGTTCACTGTATGGTTCTGGGTAGACATTAATATAGTGTGTGACTCGGCGGATGAGGTCAACTTTATGGCGCTTGATTAACCAATGCTGGGCTAATACAAAGCTTTTTAGATAGCGAATAATCATGCTGCTATCGTTGCTTGGAAGTTCGGGATTAATGTGCACGCCAAAGGCGTAAATTAACGATTTACCCGTTCCCAATGCGCCATTATTTCTGAGTGATTCCACCATTGGTTGTAATTTATCAAGCTCGTTAACCGCAATCGGCGGGCAAACAACTTCAACTGGTACCACAATAGTTGCAAGTTTTGCCATCCACTGCATAAATGGGTCGTCAGCTTTGGTCGTCCCCAGCTCTTGAGCTCGCTGAGCAATGCGTTCGCGAGCGGTGGTTTTGGCAAATTGCCAATCGATTTCGATTTTGAATGTGCCCAAATCGGTTTTTATCTTGCCTTCAGCCTCGGAAATAAGCTGTAGTTCGCCATTAAATGTTTGAGCAATAACCTGTCCGGTTGTTTTTAGATCAATCCCGGCAAATTCTAGCTCAAATCCAACATGACGGGGTTGCCCTTGGCTATTGGTAGTTTGCTGGGGCTGAAAAAAATGTCTTTTCATGATGACCTCGTTGTAACAATTCGAGTAAGAGTGTGCCAACCCATGCTTTGTGACACGACCAGAGCCACTGTAAGCATAGGCACTGCGATGATTGCGCCGACGATTCCCCACAGCCATCCCCAAAAGATAACTGAGACAAATACCACAATCGGGTTAACTTTAAGTCGCATGCCATGGACCAATGGGTCAACGAACATGCCGATAATAGTGGTCAAAACCAAAAAGATAGCCGCTGGTGTGAGAGCCAGCCAAAAATGGTGAAAGTCACTAATGGCTACTGCAAAAATTAGTAGGGTGACAGCAGCAACGCCGATGTAAGGAATAAACCTGGCAAAGGTGACTAACACTAACCAAATCCATGGCATTGGAACATCTAAATACCAAAGGATTACACTGGTAATCAGCCCTGTTGCCAAGTTGGTAAGAAATGCTGCCCCCAAATATCGACCGACTTCTCCGGGGAGTCTGCGCCACAGGTTAATCAACTGACGGCGCCGAAAACGATTATGACTCAGGCGTATTAAATTAAAAATAAGGCCATCACCACTGACCAGTAAAAACAGGGTCAACGTCATAATGAGCAACAGCAATGTCACGCTACTTTTTAACTCACTCAGCAATTTATTCAGCCAGTTTTGCTGTTGGTAGAGGACTTGCCTGCGTGTGTCTGACTGGCTAATGACCTGGCTTACAGCATCAGATACTTGCTTGGATGTCTGCTTAATCGAGCTTATCGTATCCTTTAAATCCTGCTCTTCATCGAGCATCTTTACCAGGCTTATGGGGGCCTGTTTAATCCAGTGAGTAATTGCCGGGGTCGTTAAGTAACCAGCACCCACAACCAAGCTGGAGCTAAAAGTGATCATAATGACGCTGGCTAGGATCTTTGGAATATGCCATCGCATCAGCAGCCGTACCGGAGGGGAGAGCGTCAGCGCTAATAAGCACGAAGCAACAATAGGAAACAGAAATGATCGTGCTAAAGACAGTGATGCAACCACCAAGACACAGCACAAAAGCGGAATACACCAGCGATAGCGGTTTATCCACACAGAAAACGGTTGCCGATTTTTAGATATCGGTTGAGTAATAACTTACCTCGCCATTAAATCTACTTGCTATTAAGCATACCGTATTTTGATAAATGGCCCAAATAGGCAGTTACCCAGGGGCTAATCACAAAAGATGGATAGCCCCTTGGCCTTTATCACGGTTAAGATTTAGCTGGCGCAGCTTTGCGGGGACGATTACGACGCGGCGCGTGGTGGCGACGATTTGGTTGGGATTTCTTCGCCGATTGAGCACTTTTACGACTAAATGAAGCGCTAAAACCTGCAACATTGAGTTCGTTAATGGGTGAGCTAATGAATTTTTCAATGTCATTTAACAGCGGCAATTGCTCTTCGCTAACGAGTGAATATGCGGTTCCTGATTGTCCGGCTCGCCCCGTACGGCCAATACGATGCACATAATCTTCAGGGATATTAGGCAAGTCAAAGTTGACGATTTGTGGCAATTGTTTGATATCTAGCCCGCGAGCTGCGATATCTGTTGCAACTAACACTTCGATGCGACCATCTTTAAAACCATTCAAGGCATTGACTCGGGCATTCTGGCTTTTATTACCATGAATAGCCGCGGCGTTAATGTTCGCTCGCTCTAATCGTTGGGTTAGGCGATTGGCACCATGTTTGGTGCGAGTAAATACTAGAACTTGTTGCCACTTGTTCTCAATCACTAATTGTTTCAATAGACCCGTTTTGTCATTGTTATCGACCAGTGTGTAGAATTGGTCGACTTTGCGAGCGGTTTGGTTTTCGCGATCAACAGTAATTTCAACCGGCTGATTCAGCAGGGTTTGCGCTAATCGGCGGATCTCGCCAGCGAAGGTTGCGGAAAACAGCAGATTCTGACGTTTTGCTGGGAGTAATTTCAAAAGCCTGCGAATGTCATGAATAAATCCCATATCTAGCATTCGGTCTGCTTCATCAAGTACTAATGTCTGTACTTTGGATAGATCCAACATGCCTTGCGAACAAAGATCAAGCAATCGCCCAGGGGTTGCCGTTAATAGTTCACAGCCAGGAATTAACTGGCGGATCTGGTTTTTAGCACTGACGCCACCAAAAATAACTTGGTGACGAATCCGTAAGTTTTTCGCATACGCTTTAATATTGGCATCAATTTGGGCTGCTAATTCGCGTGTCGGCGTTACAATCAGTGCTTTAACTTCTTTGTTTTGCGATGGCTTTTGCATGCGCAGTTGCTCAAGCAACGGCAATACAAACGCCGCGGTTTTCCCGGTACCGGTTTGCGCTGCTGCTAGTACATCTTTGCCCTCAAGAATAACAGGGACAGATTTTGCCTGAATGGGGGTTGGCTTGGTATATCCGAGCGCATCTAGAGATTCAGTAATGGGTTTGGATAAGCCTAGTTCGGCAAATGACATAGCAACTCGCATTTAATAAAAGACATAACGAAATGAGCCGCAAGTCTAGACTAAAAGCGGTTTATTAGCCAGAAATAATCTTTATCTAGCGCCGCAGACACATAGGATTTAGCCGTTGCTTGGGCTAAACTTAGCTCGTTTAAAAAATGTTTTAATAAGGAAACGCCTTGAGTAGCGAAATGACCGTCTCTATCCGCCGGGCGCAACTCGATGAACTTGAATCACTGCATCGATTAGTTACCAAAGATCCTCTCTGGAGTGAATTTAATGGCCCTTATTTCTCCTATCACGAACCGACCATCGAGCAATTTGCCCAAAACGTTTTTCTAAGGCTCTGTAGCGGTGAAGATATGCAATTAATTTGTGTAAATGATGAGCCAATCGGATCGGTGAGTTATTACTGGGAATGTGAAGCAACTCGGTGGCTAGAAATGGGGGTGATTATTTATGACTCTCAATATTGGTCAAAAGGCATCGCTAGCAAGGTTCTGCCTTTATGGATTGATCATCTGTTTAGTGTGTTTGATATTGCTCGAGTTGGATTGACTACATGGTCTGGTAATCCGGGAATGATGCGCTGCGCAAGTAAAGTTGGGCTTAAACAAGAAGCACGTTTGCGCATGGTTCGATATTATAAAGGCCAGTATTACGACAGTGTTAAATACGGTATTTTGCGCCAAGAGTGGCAGCAACTAAAAATTCAGTAGTTTTTCGTTTTACTCCATTCATCGATTTGTCATCCTCATCCGCTACATTCAATCTGATCTTATTCTAACCAGCATTGGAGTTAGTGCCATGCTTCTTGAATCTGAACAGGTTCGGTTTCGCTCACTAGAGCTTGCAGATGCGCCAGTGTTTGTGCGCTGGAGCGAAAATCGACTGGTGACACAATATAGCTTGTCACAGTTTAATTGGCCTCATTCGCTGCAGGATATTAAAAACTGGTTAAGTGGTATTAATCAGAATCATCAAAGTTTTCATGTTGGCATCTGCTGCAAAAAGACGGGCGAGTTAATTGGCTATGCGGGAATAACTCAGATGTCGATGATTAACCGAAGCGCAGAGTTTTTTATCTTAATCGGTGAACAGCGCTATTGGAGCCGCGGAATCGGCAGTGAAGTTGCACGATTAGTGACTGAATATGGGTTCCAGAGATTTAATCTTAATCGTATTTTTTTAACCGCTTACAGCAATAATATTCAAGCGATTAAAGCTTATGAGAACGCGGGTTTCATCCATGAAGGTGTGCTTCGTCAGGCGGGGTTTCGCCAAGGCCAATATCTCGATAAAGTGATGATGTCAGCTTTAGCCAAAGACGCGCGGCACAAGACCTAACTAGCCTAACTGCTGGCTATCCATCATAGAGGCAACAATTGCTGATATCGACTTGATTGTTGGCTAAATTTTATTCTTTATAGATGTAAAATATCCCTAACATCCCTTGATTCTCCACTACACTTTAAGTTGCGCATTTATATCTTAAAACGAGAAAGGATACAGGATATGTTAATTTTTGCAGTTTTAAGCTTTCTAGTCGGCGCAGTCTTGGCAATAGGTGGAGCCTACCTGCTATACAGTGGCGGCAGTATCTATTATCTGCTGGCAGGGATAGTACTTGTTATCAACGCGAAACTTGCTTGGCAAAAACGCAAACAAGCTTTGTGGCTGTATGGTTTGTTTTTGATAGCAACCCTTTTATGGTCATTGTGGGAATCTGGCTACTATTGGTGGGCTTTGGCCACCCGAATGGGACTGTTCTTGATTATTGCTATTCCACTTGTGCTTAGTCAGCTTGGGCGGAACAATCCAAAAACGTTGTTGCCGCTATGGTTGATTGTTGCGGTGGTAACATTAGGTAGTTTGCTCAATAGCCCGTTTGATCAAAGTGGTAAGTTACCCGATAAGATTGTCAATCAAACCCCCAATATTGGCGATGTTCCAGATGATAGCTGGTATGCCTATGGCCGGAGTAATTTAGGGCAGCGATATTCTCCGCTGGATAAAATTACCACGGCTAATGTGACGCAATTAAAGCAGGCATGGGTCTATGAGACTGGCGATCGAAAAGGTCCGAAAGATGTGACTGAAACGACCTATGAGGCAACCCCATTAAAAATCGGTAACACCTTATATTTGTGTACGCCACATAATTGGTTAGTTGCTCTAGATGCTGATACCGGGGCAAAGCGTTGGGTTTTTGATGCCAAAGTCCCGCCGCAGATGCAGCGCCAACATCAAACTTGTCGAGGTGTGTCTTATCAGCCCGCTAGCGATGGCAAAATTATCGCCGCGCAAACAGTTGATAAAAAATCTGAACTTTTAGATCCAGTTCAGTGTGATGCTGAACTGTTTTTGCCGACATCAGATGCACGTCTGATTGCACTTGACCCGGCCACTGGGGCGCGTTGCGACAATTTCGCTGAGCATGGTGAGTTAGATTTAACCAAGAATATGCCGTTTAAGCAGGCTGGCTATTACTATTCAACATCACCGCCACTTGTGGCTAAAGGGGTGGTTGTGGTTGCGGGCTCAGTTAATGATAACTATGCGATCAATGAACCTTCTGGTGTAATTCGAGCCTATGATGTGAAAACAGGGCAACTGGTTTGGAATTGGGACGCTGCTCATCCAGAAAAAACTGAACCTATCAGTGATGGTGAAACATATGCAGTCAGCTCGCCAAATAGCTGGTCGGTCGCAAGCGCTGACCCTAAATTAGGGCTCATTTATTTACCGATGGGTAACCGTACCCCCGATCAATTGGGAATGTATCGTACTGCCAATGAAGAAAAATACTCAACATCAGTTGTGGCTTTAAGATTGGCAACCGGTAAGGTTGCTTGGGTGCAACAGTTCATTCACCATGATTTATGGGATATGGATACACCGGCACAACCTGCGTTATTGGATCTAAAAACTGATGATGGAATGCAGCCAGCTTTAGTGGTGCCAACGAAACAGGGCGATGTTTATGTTCTTAATCGTAAAACGGGGGAACCCATTATCCCGATTACTGAACAAAAAGCCCCTCAAGGAACCATTGCTGGCGATCACGCATCGCCAACCCAGCCTTCATCAGGGCTTAATTTTAAACCCAAACCTTTAACTGGTGCTGATATGTGGGGCGCGACACCACTTGATCAGCTTTGGTGCCGGATCAAGTTCCGCTCATTGCGTTATGAAGGGCAATATACGCCGCCATCACTGCAAGGCACGATTGTCTATCCAGGGAACTTTGGGGTCTTTAACTGGGGAAGTATTGCTGTCGATCCCAAACGGCAGGTCATGTTCGGGATGCCGTTGTATTTGGCATTTACGTCAACATTGGTGCCTAATACCGGGCAAGATATGGGGAAAACGAACACGGGTGAACACGGACTTAATGCCAATACAGGTGGCCCGTATGCGGTTAATCTAACGCCGTTTCTTTCACCTCTTGGTGTGCCATGTCAGCAGCCTCCTTGGGGATTTGTTGCTGGGGTGAATTTAAGCAATGGAAAAATAGCTTGGAAACATAAAAACGGCACTATCTATGATATGACGCCGCTACCATTGCCAATTACGATGGGAGTTCCTGGTATTGGTGGGCCAATTATTACCGGTAGTGGTGTAGTCTTTATGTCGGCTGCGGTTGATGATTTTATTCGGGCGTATGATTTAACTACGGGTAAAGTTTTATGGAAAGCTCGATTGCCTGCTGGTGGACAAGCAACACCGATGACGTATCTCAATAGTAAAGGTCAGCAGATGGTCGTCCAGGTTGCGGGTGGCCATGGTTCGATTGGTACCACAATCGGTGATTATGTGGTTGCTTATAAACTAGCTGATTAACTCCTTTCACCTTTCAATCTAGAGTCTCCTATTTAGGATAGGGGACTCTTCTTTTTGATGTATTGTGATTAATTATAATCACATTTTAAATTGTGATTAATTATGGTAACTTAGTAATTCGTTCGCGCCATGGAGCAGCAGGTCATGAATACAGTGGCGGTAATTACGGGTGACATCGTCAATTCTCGGGCACTTGGCCCAACTGATTATGACAACACATTAGATGTTCTTAATAAGACGTTAAAATCGTTATTAAAAACTGAGTATGATGCCTTTGATATTTATCGGGGGGATTCGTTCCAGATCTTATTCCAAAATGCCAGTTTCAGCTTTTATGCCGCTTTAGTTTTGCGTTTAGCTTTAAAAGCTGCGCAGCCTAGCGTTGATATCCGCCAGAGCATCGGTATTGGCAAGATTGATGCGATTCGCGATAGCGTTAAAAGTTCCACTGGGGATGCGTTTACGCTCTCAGGTATGGGGCTTGATCGTTTGAAAAATACCCAACTGCTAGGGGTTCAAACAGCAAACCAAAAATTTACCGATAGAGTTGAGTTGGTCAGTAAATTCTTAGATGTTCATCTGTTGTCACTGACCGCTATCCAAGCGCAGGTTCTATTAACTTACTTGAGCGCAGAGGATAAAAGCCATGCAGTATTAGCGGCTCTTTTGGGTAAAAAACGCAGCAATACGACACGGTTACTCAATGCCAGCCATTATCAGTTAGTGGCTGAATATCTGGATTATGTGCATCACTGGTTCAAGATGGAGTATTCGCAATGATCTTATTTGCAATGCTTTGGTTTGGGTATTTGCTGGTTGATTTTTATCTGTCCTGCGCGCTAACTCGCCGCACTCTGCGGTGGTATTTTTATTTATCATCATCATCTGCCTGTCGGTATGGCCGTGGTTGCAGCAATTGTGATGGGCGTTATTTACCTTGCAACGGTTCTATCAGAGCAGGTTTATGGCCGTTATTGCCAAGCGATTCTCATCCGTCAGTTAATTCATTTAGTTGTTATCGTGGTTGCTTGTGCAGCTCTCAGCCCTCAATTTGTTCATGAGCTCATGGTTTGGGTGGCGAATAGTAATATTATCTTTATTGCTCTGGGGTATTTACTCATTTTAAAACCCGCATCAACATTGGTTGGCATCTTACTTAAACCCTGGAGTGAACACTTAACTAAATCGCAAGATACGCCCACTAGCTTAGCGAATGCGGGACAGTGGATTGGTTATTTAGAGCGCTTTATTGCACTGACATTTATTTTAAGCCATCAATATGCTGCGGTTGGATGGATTTTAGGCGCTAAGTCAATATTCCGCTTTGGCGAATTGCGTAACTCGCACGATAAAAAATTGACTGAATATATTATGGTCGGGACATTGGCAAGTTTCGCCGTAACGATTTTAATCGGGGTTTTAGTCAATAGTCTTCAAGAAATAGGGTAGGGTTTGATAGATAAACAAGCACCATCGACATCAACAAATATTGGCGTTTTGCGCGTAGGTATGGCCATGTGGTCACACGAAAAATGGCGGGAATGCCTATATAGTGGCCCTCGGGATCAATGGTTAGCCGATTATGCAAAAGTCTTTTCAACCGTAGAAGGGAACACTACTTTCTATGCACTTCCTAAAATTGCATCGGTACGCAATTGGAGTCAGGCGGTTGGCGAGGCGTTTCGATTTACCTTTAAGTTGCCTCAAAGTATTACTCATCAAGCTCAGTTACGTCACACGCAAGGGTTATTGAGTGAATTTTTTTCAACGATGGCACCTGTTGCGGAACAAACCAGTATCTGGATGATCCAACTGCCGAAACAATTTGGGCCCCAGCAGTTACCTGATTTAGAAACTTTCTTAAACCAGCTCCCCAGTGATAGAACATTTGGGGTCGAGGTGCGTCATCCGCAGTTTTTTGCCAAAGGAGCGGCGGAGCAGCAATTGAACCGATTGTTAATGGCACAAAAAGTCGAGCGGATAATGATGGATACTCGCGCGGTTTTTGCAGCTTTACCTACAACAGCTGCTGTCATTGAGGCGCATGCTAAAAAGCCGCACATCCCTGTGCATGTATTAGAGTCTGGGCAAACACCTGTTATTCGCTTTATCGCGCATCCGCAAATGTCGGCGAACGACCAATTTTTTCAGCCTTGGCTCGCTAAACTATCAAAGTGGCTTAGTAACGGATTAAATCCTCACCTGTTTATTCACACGCCAGATAATACACTTGCTCCACAGTTTGCCGTTTATCTGTATCAACAGTTAGCGGATTTTTGTCAGAACCAGAAAAACTTCTCGTTGCCTAGTCTAGAGCTGCCAGAGTTACCAGGTAGTCAACAAATCGGCATTTTTTAGTCAGTGGCAGTAAGTGTAAAGGAGAGAGATTATGAATGTTGGTGAACAACTCATTAGTTTGGAAAAAATATTATTAAGTCCTGCTATTAGGCATTGTATGGAGCAATTTAGTGCGCTTTTAGCGGATGATTTTGTTGAGATTACAGCTAAAGGCGAGCGTTTAGAACGAGCCCAAACCATGTCAGCCGATGTGTACGGTGATCATTGGGAAGTTGATATCCATGCACTTGAACATCGCCAGATTTCACACGATACCCATCAACTGATCTATCAATGCATGATTAAACTGCCCGAACGGCCAATTAAATACACGCGCCGTACCAGTTTATGGCGTTGGAATGGTGAAAACTGGCAAATGGTTTTTCACCAAGCATCGTTGTGCTCTGCTGCCGATTTTCATCAAGATGACGGCCAATAACGTTGGTCAGCAAGCCGTCGCTCCGAGTAAGAAAACCATCGACATCACATAATTGTGTCTGTTTAAGGGAACTTTTTGGCCTTGAAACGTCTAATGTTTTTATGGATGATGAACTTCAATGCCGGAGAGTTTATAGGGGTTTTCCTGCATTGGCCTGATTTAAATAAGCTTTTAAGCTGGCTAGTCATGTGCATTTTATTCATTTTTATGGGGGAGTAATGCCCGAGAATCAATCTTTATTTCGGCGTTTGACTGCGCCGATGAGCGCTCTTTTTCAATTTGATTTTATCCAGTCTAAACTTCTTTTCGCCCGTCAATTTCTCTTAACTCCACGTACAGTTGGCGCAATTGCTCCCAGCTCTCGCTTTCTTGCTCGCAAAATGGTTAAACAGATTGATTTTACTAGCGCGCGTTGTATTGTCGAAATTGGCCCAGGTACAGGGGTTTTCACGGAGTTATTAATCAAACGTCGTTCTGATCATTGCCAGATTATTTTGATTGAGACCAACGAGGAGTTTGTTCGCCAGCTCAATGACAAATATGGACACCTTGATAATGTGCAGATTATTCATGATTCAGGTGAGAAGATAAATCTGTATAAGATGAAGTATGGGATTGAACATATCGATTACATCGTTTCTGGTATTCCTTTTTCAAGTTTGCCAGCACAAGTTTCGACTAATATTTTAGCAACGGTTAATAAAGCTTTGGCAGCCGATGGTCGGTTTATTTTATTCCAATATAGTTTGATGAAGATTAAAACAATTACTGCTTGGTTTGATATTACTTTTATCGAACGCAGTTGGGCTAATTTACCGCCTGCCTATGTGTTTACTTGCCGCAGTAAACGACCTCAAGAAACGACTCGAAATGAGTCAGTAGAACTGCCCATCGATTAATTGCTCTGGCGGTCTCAACCGCCAAATATCCTACCGAAGTGATGTTAAAGTGAGATGCTCTTTATGGGTGGAATAATGAGTTAAGTGCTCGATTTGCCACTTTTTGAGGCTGTACTGGTAAACGTGAGCGGGCAGGACATGCGGTTCATCCCGAACGGTTTTGTCGTAAACAAAACCGGCTTTTTGTAGAACCTTTTGGGATGCATGGTGGTTAATGCGCACGGTTGCATTAATTAATTTTAGCTGACATTGTTCAAACCCCATTTGCAACATTGCTTTTGTGGCTTCAGTTGCATAGCCTTTTCCCCAAGCTTGTATTGCAAATCGATAGCCTAAATTGAGAATATGTTGGCCAGCAAACTGCCTTTGAGTAAAGCCGCCAAATCCCACTATATTAAATTGAGCTTCGAGCGAGCTAATTGCCCACATTCCATAGCCTTGTTGCTCCCACTGGTTAATCCATTGCTGTAAAGTGTCGTGTGCAATATTAATATCAGCAATAGGACCTTTGGGATTAAAAACATTCGTGGCTGGGTCTGCATATATCCGATAAAAATCACAGAGGTCATTAATATTGGGTTTTCGTAAAATAAGCCGCTTGGTTATTAAATTCATTTAAGTACTACATCAATTACTAATACCATCGCTAGTGTAGTGGGTTTAAATGTCAGAAATATGAATAGACTCACTCTGGTAATTATTTTATTCGTCCCCATGTTAGTAGAACAACTCTGTTAGTTTGATTTTATCAGGGACCATTCATCTAGTTTTTAGGAGGTGAGCATGCGACCTTTAGTGATTGGGGCCAATGGCCAAATTGGTCGACAGTTAATCAGCCAACTGCCTTTGTCTGGCCATCATTGTACGGCAATGGTTCGCAGCAATGATCAATTTCAGCAATTAGAAGAACGGGGTATCGCAGCTGTGCGGGCATCCCTTAGTGATTCTGTCGAACACCTGACAAAAATTATGCAAGGTCACGACAGCGTGATTTTTACTGCTGGCTCTGGTGCTAAAACAGGAGCGGATCAAACTTTGCTGATTGATCTTGATGGGGCAGTCAAAGCCATGGAAGCTTCCACCCAAGCCGGTATAGAACACTTTGTCATGGTCAGTGCCATTGGCGCACATCGGCGTGAACGTTGGAACGAAGCGCTAAAAGCTTACTATGTAGCAAAGCACTATGCTGACAAAGAACTGATTCGTAGTGGACTTAATTATACGATTGTCCGCCCGGGACGATTAAGTAATGAACCTGCTAGTGGCAAGGTGCTGGTTGCTTCTGATATCTGTCAGGAGGGTTCTATTGCCAGAGCTGATGTTGCTGCCGTTATTTGTACTGTGCTTGGCGATAAACGCTTTTATGCTCACAGTTTTGATCTATTAGCTGGTAGAGATAATATTCAACAGGCTCTTGAAGCAATTCTTTAAAGTGATAAACAGCCCTTAAATGCAGTTGAGCTAAAAAAGGTCAAAGCATGAATCTTTGACCTTTTTTATGAATAAATAATAGCGATAAAAAGCGAGTTATAAACCAATAACGGTTACCACTTTTTCTTCGGTTGAAACAGCATATCCAGTTCGTCTTTTTCTTTGAGCTCTTTGGCTTTCTCTTCTTTTTGCTTGGTTTGAACTTTTTTGAGTTTATCGCTCATTTCATCATTCATTTGATGCATGTACGCTAGCCGCTGTTCTAAATATTCGTCTCGATCACTTAAATTGCTGACAATTGAAATGGCTTTATTTAATAATTGTCGAGCGGTACCCCATTGGCGAATCGCCTGTGATTCAACCGCTCTTTTAATGGTATTTTCAATGTTTACTTTTAATGTCATCAGCTCTAAACGACGATCTTCAGAGACAAAGATAGGGGTTGCAATTCGGCCTCGTGCATGTTCTGAGCGAATCACACCACGCAAGCGCTTAATGACTTTAAGCATTTGCAACGCTTCAGCATCACTGTCAGGCATTCGCAGTTGAGCAGGGCTCTCAATACCGCGATTTTGTAGTTGTGCCAATTGGTTTTGACTGGCGCTAATCCTCTCGTTTAATCCTTTAACTTCTGGGTCGATTTTTTTTATCTCTTCTAAAGCGTGCATGATCCGCTTGTGTAATACGACCATGATCTCTTTTGAATAAGGTAAGCGAGCGGAGTTGAGTAACAAATCTTCGCTTTCGCTAATAATCACTTTTTGCCGAGATATCGCAATGCGTTGGTCAGCTTGTTGTTTTTGCTTATATTGCAAAACGATGTTATATCCGATCACCAGAAATAACAGAACGCCAATTGCAACTAACACCAATGTGAAAATCATAAAAGCTAGCCAACTTCCTCTGTAATTTTAAGGCAGGTGCAAGGTAAATATACCGCCGCCTAATGCACCACCATTTGTTAAAGTAATTTCGCCGTGGCGATCCGCTTTATGATGTGCTTGCGCTGTCAACTGGGCAAAAAATAAACCTAACCCGCTATGTTCTTTGCTACTTTCCCAAGGTTTTTGTGGCGTATTCTTGATTGATTCTATTATATCACTGCTAAAACCAACCCCATCATCGAGAATACTTATCTCTAATTGGTTATCGGCCGCTTTAGCAATGATTTGAATATTTTTTTTCACAAAACGAAGAGCGTTACTGAGTATATCATTGAGAGTATAAGATATTAACTGGTTGTCACAATACCAGAGTAAATCTTCGTCACAAATAATATCAACGGTGATGTCTCGGCGCTTAGTTAACCAGTGAAAACGAGCTTCTACGTCATCAAGCAAATCGCGAATAAAAACTTCTTCAATATTAATCGCAAGTTTATTGCCTTGGTTTTTGTACATTGCCAGCGTTTGTGTGAGCATGATGCTCATTTGTTCTGACTGCTCTCTTAGGTGCGTTAACTCTTGTTGTCTTTCTGATTCGTTTGTATAAGTTCTATTTGCTATTGCTTCAATGGACTGGTTGAATAAAGTTAATGCATTCTTTATATCGTGAAGCGCAGTTGCCATAACTGCGGAAAGATCGAGAGAATCAGTGCAATACACTTTAGAAGCCTTTAAAATCATAGTTAACTTAAGCAAGCTTAACGGGCATTGCTAAGAGCGTAAAGTTAATCGTTAAAATAGTTGCACCTGTAAGCAAAAAGGCGAGCCAGTGCGGCGGTTCATTTGACCACAAGTTGAAATAGCCCATGAAATTACAACAATTACGATACATCGTCGAAGTGTTAAACCATGATCTGAATGTCTCGGCAACGGCTGAGAGTTTGTACACTTCTCAACCTGGAATTAGTAAACAGATCCGTACATTAGAAGACGAGTTGGGAATTCAGATTTTTGAACGTAGTGGTAAACATTTAACACGGGTGACTTCGGCCGGTAATGAGATCATTCGTATCAGCTCAGAAATTCTGGCAAAAGTTGAAAGCATTAAAGCAGTTGCAAGCCAGCATACTCATCCTGATCAGGGCACGTTGAACATTTCAACGACTCATACTCAAGCGCGTTATGCGTTGCCTGAGGCCATCCGCGGATTTATTCAGCGTTATCCAAATGTATTACTGAATATGCATCAAGGCACACCATCGCAAATTGCCGATGCTGTGGCAAAGGGAACGGCTGATTTTGCTATCGCAACGGAAGCGATGTATATCTTCTCTGATTTAATTACCTTGCCGTGCTACCACTGGAATCGTAGTATTTTAGTTAAAGCCGAACATCCGCTTGCTAAAAAACATCTGCGTGGTGAGTTAGTCACCATCGAGGATGTCGCTCGCTATTCATTGGTAACTTATATCTTTGGATTTACGGGTAAATCTGAATTAGATCACGCATTTAATGACGCTGGTTTGAAACCTAAAATTGTCTTTACCGCAACCGATGCCGATGTGATTAAGACCTATGTGCGGGTGGGAATTGGGATTGGTGTATTAGCCAGTATGGCGATTGACCCAGAACAGGATAAAGATCTCGTTGCCATCGATGCAAGCCATATTTTCCGTGCGAGCACGACTAAAATTTGTTTTAGAAAAGGCACGTTCTTGCGCAGCTATATGTATGACTTTATCGAACGGTTTGCGCCGCATTTAACGCGTAACCTTGTGGATCAAGCCGTGCAGACTAAATCGCAAGAAGAGCTTGATGCGTTATTTGCTGATATTGAATTGCCAGTCTATTAACTGGCAATAGCACTCAGCATCCTAGTTTTAGCATTCAATAATATTAACCGCGAGGCCTCCCCGAGCGGTTTCTTTATATTTGGTCTTCATATCCTTCCCAGTTTGCCACATGGTGCGAATTGCCTTATCCAAAGAAATCGCATGCATGCCTGTTCCTCGAAGGGCTAATCGACAAGCATTCAGTGCTTTAATAGCGCCCATTGCGTTGCGTTCAATGCATGGGACCTGAACTAATCCACCAACAGGGTCGCAGGTTAAGCCTAAATTATGCTCGATGGCGATTTCTGCTGCGTTTTCAACTTGCTCTGCTGTGGCGCCCATAATGGCTGCAAGGCCCGCTGCTGCCATTGACGAGGCAACGCCAACTTCACCCTGACAGCCAACTTCGGCTCCTGATATTGAGGCATTTTGCTTATATAAACTGCCAATTGCAGTGGCAGTTAAGAAATAAGTCTGACAGTGATTGGCCTCAAGCGGGCGGATGAATTGATCAAAATAGGCAAGTGTTGCTGGGATTATTCCAGCTGCCCCATTGGTTGGTGCTGTGACTACGCGCCCACCTGCGGCATTTTCTTCACTGACTGCCAGTGCATAGAGATTCACCCAGTCAAGCACGTTGAGTGGGTCACCAGAGAGTTTTTCCATCGACTCTAATTGTTGATGCAAAATAGGGGCTCGTCGTTTTACTTTTAACCCACCTGGCAAAATTCCTTCGCTTTGAATGCCCCGGTCAATACATTGCTTCATTACGTTCCAAAGCCTTTGACAATATTGACTCACCGATTGTTTATCATGAAGCAGTTGTTCATTGGCCAGAACGATACTGGCAATGCTAAGACCATTCGTTTCGCAATGGTTTAGCAGTTGTTCAGCACTTTTAAATGGGTAAGGCTCGCTTGAGGTAAAAGAGTCGGGCATTGGTTCTTGCTCCTGATACTCTTCTAGAGTTGTAATAAAACCGCCGCCAAGTGAAAAGTAAGTCTTATCAATGACGCTTCCATCGCTAAAGCGTGCATGAAATGTCATGGCATTATTGTGCCCAGGATGACTTTTTCGGCGATGAAAACTAATCGCGCCACGTCGTGGAAATACAATCGGATGTTGGCCAGCCAATTTCAGTTGCTGCGTTTTTTCAATTTCTTCCAGATAGCTATCTATTTTGTCGCAATCAACACTTTGCGGTAGTTCGCCTAAGAGCCCGAGAATAATAGCCTTACCCGTACCGTGGCCTCGACCTGTTGCGCCTAAAGAGCCAAAAAGCTCGATGTGTAAACTTGTCTGAGTATTAAATTGGGGTTGTTTGATAAGCCACTGAGCGAATTTTTCAGCAGCTAGCATGGGGCCAACAGTATGTGAACTGGAAGGGCCAATGCCAATGGAAAAAAGATCAAACACACTGATCATAACCTACCTCGGTAATAACGATTTTCGACCTGTTACTCGGCAGGCCAACCCATATAAAACGCCAGCGGTTGCACCCCAAATAACGCGGTTATTCACTTCAATAAAGTAAATAGTTCGCGTGGTTTGACCATCTGAGCTTTTAAGGCGCTGATAATGCCTTGGTTGTAAGAAAGGTTCCAGTGGCAAGTGGAATATTTCTGTCACCTCTGCCGTGTTTGGATAGAGTTTAGGCTTATTTTGGAGTAATCCAATATAAGGCGTCATGGTAAAACGATTGCCTGCGTCTTGATTGGGCAGTTTGGCGATTAATTCGACCTGATGTTGTTCAAGGCGAATTTCTTCATATGCTTCGCGAAGGGCGGTCGTTGACAAGTCATTGTCTTGCGGGTCAAATCGACCACCCGGGAATGCAAACTGTCCTTTGTGGTGACGTAACGTATTGCTGCGGCGAATAAAAATCAGCCGCCAGTGTTTATTCTGCTCAAATACTGGCAACAGCACAGCCGAGGCAATTCGTTGTGAGCGATTATCCACTATGGAATAACCTGGTGAGAGAATAAGCTTTGATAGCCAATTTTGCATCAGGATAACGACTCCAAAACAGGAAGTATTTTAGCAAGTTTATCAAAACATTCTTGATATTCTTCATCAGCGTTTGAATCTGCGACGATACCTCCACCTGCCCAAGTATAAAGCGTGTTTTGATGCGCAACGAGAGTGCGAATCGCGATGTTCGTGTCCATTTTAGTATTCTGACTAATATAACCGATAGCACCGCAATAGATGCTGCGTCGATGGGGCTCAAGCTCATCAATGATTTGCATAGCGCGAACTTTCGGGGCCCCGGTAATTGAGCCACCTGGAAAACAAGCGCGAAGCAGATCTTCGCCAGTTAGATTATCGATTAGCTCAGCTGTGACTGTGCTCACTAAATGATGCACCGCTTTGAAACTCTCAATCGCAAATAATTTGGGAACCTGAACACTACCCGGTTGGCTGACTCGGCCTATATCATTGCGTAACAGGTCGACAATCATGACATTCTCTGCGCGATCTTTAACTGATTGAGCCAGTTCCTGTGCTAATCGCTGGTCTAGGATTGGGTCTTCGTGTCGAGGTCGGGTGCCTTTAATAGGCTTAGTTTCTATATGTTGGCCGTCTAATTTTATAAACCGTTCCGGCGATAGCGATAAAATAGTGCCTTGTGGAAAATTTAAATAGGCGGCAAATGGCACCTGATTGGCTGAAAGTAGTTGCAAATAAGCATGCCGCAGATCGCCTTTAAAACTGCAAGAGAATTGTTGTGTCATATTCACTTGATAACAGTCACCACTGTTAAGATATTCTTTAATTTTATTGATGCAGGTTTTATAGGTTGGTTTATCTAAGCTGCCATGCCAGCTTGAATTCATCGAAAACGGCTCAATTGGCATTGGGGTTTGTTGATTAAGCCATTGCAGGCGCTGCTCAAGTTTAAGCTCACCATCGTCTTGGGTATTTACAACCAGTGTCGTAGTTTTATCAATACGATCAAAGATAAGCGCCCAGTCATAAAGTGCGCAGAGCATATCAGGAAAATTGGGGTGGTCGCGTTTGGCACTTGATAGATTGTCTTGACCTAACTCATAGCCAAAAGCTCCGACAAGCCCGCCACAGAAGGGCAATTCACAACTCTGTTCATTTCCAAGCCATTGCTGACGTAATTGCTGGCAAAGTAAAAAAGGCTCTTTTGAGCTGGTATAACTGCCTTTTGGAGTTTGTACTGAGGTTAGTTGAGCGGTTGTTTGCAGCGTAACAATAGGCGCTGCAACTGCGATACTATAACGGTCCTTTCCATCGCCGCCTGTCTGTAATAATTGGCTCCAGTTTAAATGAGCCACGTTGGATATAAAATCTTGTAGGGTGAAATCTATTTTTCTTTGAAAGATCATTTTGTTAACTCAGTTGTAATATTGCCAAATAGCATAAAGAGGCGGTATGCTGAGCGATAAATGTGAGCACATTGTTCTATTTATGTTGTCATTTTGCCTGTTTTTTAGCTATTCGTATTAGACTGCTGCCTCGTCGTTTTCAATTGTAAACACTTTGTCGTTTTGGTGCTTGTGCCTCATCAGCGACATTGAAAGCATGCTAGATTGACCATCATTTAGTCACAAAAAGTCAACAGACTAAAGATATTGCTAATATATAAAGAGGCGTCTGAGTGAAGTCAAATGATTCGATTGGTTAATTGACTGGTATTCGAAATCCCCATTTATAAAAGGAGACGGTGCTATGACGGTCATCCAAAAACAAGATCTGGTAGATAGCGTTGCAGATGCATTGCAGTTTATCTCTTATTATCATCCTGCTGATTTTATTAAGGCAATGAGCGAAGCCTATGAGAAAGAGCTCAACCCGGCGGCTAAAGATGCCATTGCGCAAATATTAATTAACTCACGAATGTCTGCACAGGGGCATCGGCCAATCTGTCAGGATACTGGCATTGTTACAGTTTTTGTCAAAGTTGGGATGCAAGTTCGATTCGATTTTAATGAGTCGCTGCAAAGCGTCATTGACGAAGGTGTAAGCAAAGCTTATATCAACAGTGATAATCCGCTGCGTAAATCATTGGTGGATGACCCCGCAGGGAGTCGTAAAAATACTGGAACGAATGCCCCAGCGGTTGTTCACACTGAGTTAGTCGCTGGTGATAAAGTTTTGGTGGAAATTGCAGCTAAAGGCGGCGGCTCAGAAAATAAAGCCAAACTAGCCATGCTTAATCCATCTGATGACATCGTTAAGTGGGTTGAGAAAGTATTGCCAACGATGGGAGCGGGCTGGTGTCCACCGGGAATGTTGGGGATAGGTATCGGCGGGACAGCTGAAAAAGCGGCGGTTTTAGCTAAAGAGTCGCTCATGGCGCCTTGCGATATTCATGAGCTCAAAGCTCGTGGCGCCCAAACCACAGAGGAAAAACTGCGCCTAGCAATTTATGACCGGGTCAATAAACTTGGTATTGGCGCCCAAGGGCTGGGTGGATTAACCACGGTTTTAGATGTGAAAGTTAAATCTTTCCCAACTCATGCCGCATCTAAACCTGTTGCACTGATTCCCAATTGCGCAGCTACTCGGCACATCCATTTTGAACTGGATGGCCATGGGGCCGCAGAATTTACACCGCCAGATCTCAGCCTGTGGCCAGAGATTACGCAAACAGCTTCAGGTGAGGTTAAACTGGTCAATTTAGATGATATTGATTCAGAAGAAATTGCAACTTGGAAAGCCGGAGACACATTGCTGCTCAACGGTAAAATTTTAACTGGACGAGACGCTGCTCATAAACGAATTCAGGATTTGTTAGCAGATGGCAAGCCACTCCCTGATGGAGTTGATTTCAACGGGCGTTTTATCTATTACGTTGGGCCTGTTGATGCGGTCAGAGACGAAGCGGTTGGCCCAGCAGGACCTACGACCTCGACACGGATGGATAAATTTACGCAGATGATGCTTGCCAAACTTGGGCTGCTTGGCATGATTGGTAAAGCCGAACGTGGTGAGCAAACGGTGCAACTGATTCGAGAGTATCAAGCCGTTTACTTGATGGCTGTTGGCGGCGCTGCTTATCTTGTTTCCAAAGCGATTAAAAAAGCTCGAGTTGTGGCTTTTGAAGATCTTGGTATGGAAGCCATATATGAATTTGAAGTCAAAGATATGCCAGTGACGGTCGCTGTTGACTCTCGTGGCAATAATGTTCATGAGCAAGGGCCGGTGATTTGGCGCGGTAAAATTGCTCAGATGCAGCCATCTTAAATGTCATTGCTCTGTTAGTGTAGCGGTATAGCTCTTATTTGGGTTATACCGCTTATTGATGGTTTTGTTGAAAAATATTTAAGTTTGAGTCCTTTCGCTATATGATGCTTTTGATATTTTTTAAGATTTAATTTTATGTGGCTGTTTAAAAAAACGATTTACTCTTTTTTAGCGATTGCGGCGAGTGTGAGTGGGTTATCTGGGTGTGTTTCTACGCATTCATCGCCACCAGTTCTGCATGCGTCTTCTTCCCCAAGCAGTTCGATGCAAACATTGATGGTAAGTCGTGATGAACGTTATCCGTTAGTCATTGGCTCGTTAATTCGTTTTTCGCCACAGATGACCCAAGCGGTTGCTCATAACAACGCTGCGTTAAAACCCCATTACCAGTGGCTTGAGTCTCAGTTGCATACGCTGTTAAATTACCGTGGATTTATGGTCACGCCTTCAGCTGCGACCCTCTATTTTGCTGCGGCGCTTTACCACCCACCTTTACAAAAAAATACGGATTCATTAGCGCGTATTTATCAGGCCAATCGCCAAAGTCCAACGGGTCGTGAAAGTTTGTCTCTACTGCTTAGAATTTATCGTCGGGGGGCTGCTGACCCTCTGTGGCAGGGGGCAGTGGATGGCTATGCGACTCTCAATTCAGATGGAACACTTGAGGTTGATTTAAAAAAATCCCGGCAGACTTTAATCAGCTTGTTAAAGACTATTCCCATGCGCTCTGCAAGTCAGTAATTATCTCTGCGTGTAAACCTATGTTTACGTTTTACGAACTGGTCTGCAATAGTAGGTCAGTTAATTTTTCTATTACGCGATACAATCATCGAGCATAAAAAAAACCCAGCGACTGCGAAGTGCTGGGCTAAGGACTGTGTTTAATTGCTTGGCATAATATAGGACTGCCGTCAGGATAAAAAGTTCATCAGAAACTCAAAAAAAAATGTTTTTTGTCGATAAAGTGTTGTAGCCCTTTGTTGGTAAACCATAAAAATAAATGAATCTGGTTTAAAAAGGACCTCATTATAAATACAACGAGAGAGCAGATATAAAATTTGCTCATTGGGGGAAATATGGAACATAAGAAAGGATTATCGCTGAAACTGAAACTTTCAGTCGCAGCGACGGTTGCAATCCTTGTTGGATGTCTTGCAGTAATGACTGTCTCTTTTTTCAGCTCAATTACACAACGTACCAATATATTAAATCAACAATTACAATCATTAACGACTAACTATAATCACTACGTAAAAGACTGGATTGATGCTCGCTCACGAGTATTAAAAGCAATCCCGACTAAACTTCCAGCCGATAATCTACTGACTACACTCAAACAAACTCGCGATAGTGCCGGTTTTTCCAACGTGTTTATTGCCTATCCGGATGGTTCTCAGCAAAATGCCGGAGGGGTGACCTTAGCGCCAGATAATAATGATCCAAGGATTTGGGGCTGGTATAAAAATGCCAGTAAAGAACCAGAAACTTTGTACATGGACAACCCATCGGTTGCATCGGCAACAGGTGAAAATGTAGTTTCATTTGGCTTAGCTCAACAGATGAACTCACAGCAGGTGGTGTATGGGGCTGATATGAATATGAGTAAAATTTTAGTTTTGCTCAAAAGCGCCCAATTACCTGGCAAAGGCTGGGTATTAATTGCCAATCAACAAGGCAATATCTTTGCTTATCAAAATACCAAGTTGCTAAATCAGCCAGTCAGTTCAATTGCCAGCCAACTCACCAAAGCTAAACTAGATGAGCTGGCGCAGTCTAATCAAATGGTTAATATGGATATCGGTGGTAACAGTTCATACGTAATGGTGTCACCGATAGCTGACAGCCGTTTATATACGGTTGTTGTTATTAATAAAAACTCAATTTTAAGTCCACTTTATAACTCTCTTTGGTCGCAGCTAGCAGTGGCGTTAGTTGTTGCGATTATCTGTATCATTTTGTTTAATTTATACAGCTATCATTTACTTAAAGCCTTAACCGTGGTTTCTAATGCGTTGGCAAAAATTGCCCAAGGCGGTGGTGATTTGACTCAGCGTATTGAAGTGTCCAATCGCGATGAAGTGGGAATGTTGGCTAATAACTTTAATCAGTTTATCTCATCAATGCAGACCCTGATTGCCGATTTGCGCGAAGATATCAGCCAGCTCAGTGATGCGGCAAAAGCATCAGAACAACGAGCCAATGGCACTGCGAAACGGTTAAATGAGCAGCAGAGGGATGTAACCTCTGTTGCTACCGCTGTCGAAGAGATGGCCTCAGCAACGGCTGAAATTGCATCTCACGCTCAACATACACTTGAAGCCGTTGGCGAAGCGACGATTAAAACCGGTGAAGGTCGCCAATTAGTTGAAAGTAATCGCGAGTCTATTGATACCTTGGCAGGTTCTGTTGAGAAAACTTCGAAAGTAATTGGGGAGTTGCATGAACATGCTCAGAGTATCAATGATATTTTGACTGCGATTCAGACTATTGCTGAGCAAACAAACTTGTTGGCATTGAATGCGGCTATTGAGGCTGCTCGAGCTGGAGAACAGGGCAGGGGCTTTGCCGTAGTTGCTGATGAAGTTCGCAACCTTTCGCAGCGCACACAAAGCTCAACCGAACAGATTCAATCGACCATCACCACCTTGTTGTCGATAACCGATAGGGCTGTGTCGATGATGCAGCAAAGTTATGAGAATTCTCAGCATACCGTTGAAGATGCCTCAAAAGCTGCACAAGCGCTCAACCAGATTGATCAGGCTGTACAGGTGATTAGCGATATGAATGCGCAGATAGCAACAGCTGCTGAGGAGCAAGCGCAGGTTACCTCTGATGTCACCAGTAACAGTGCTCGCATTAAAGACGTCACGGATCAGCTTGTGTCTGATGCCGCTAAATCGCGAGCCCATTCGGTCGATTTAGATGGACGAGCCGAACAGCTTGCTCATAAAATTGCGGCATTTAAGATTGAATAAATAATAGAAAGGCCCATACAAGATGGATGGGCCTTATTAAACAACCACGGTCAAAACTAGTGGTTAGTTGTGATTCATGATTGTTCAATGCGTGAATCACGCAATGTCTTTTTCACTTTTTTCAGGTTTTCCCGGAATCTATCACCGCGGCGCAGTGTAAACCCGGTTGCCAAAACATCAATCAAAGTCATCTGCGCGAGACGAGATGCCATTGGCATATACACATCAGTATCTTCAGGGACATCCATTGCAACCAACAAGTGGCAATATTCAGCTAGCGGCGAATGCTTTGATGTCATCGCAATGACTGCCGCGCCATTACCTCTGGCTAATTTAGCAATATCAACTAGCTCTTTGGTTCGCCCCGTGTGGGAAATGAGTACAACAACGTCATCTTCTGTGCTCAAGATACAACTCATACGCATCATGACAACATCGCTAGAGCAAGACACAGGGACGTTGAAGCGAAAGAATTTATTTAGCGCGTCTTGAGCTACGGAAGCAGATGCTCCGAGGCCACAAAATGTAATGCGTTTAGCCTGCGTCAACAGGTCAACGGCACGATTGATGACATTTGGATCCAAGCTATTTTTAGCCGCTTCTAAACAGGCAATCGATGATTCAAAGATTTTTGCCGTGTAGGCTTCTGGTCCATCATCTTCTTCTACATGGCGGTTCACATAAGGAGTGCCATTGGCCAGACTTTGTGCCAAATGTAATTTAAAATCCGGAAAACCTTTCGTATCCAGTCGCCTACAAAAGCGATTGACGGTGGGCTCACTGACATCAGCCATTTTTGCTAAGGTTGCTATGCTCGAGTGAATCGCTGTTTGTGGAGACGCAATAATCACTTCAGCGACTTTCCGTTCGGATTTACTAAAAGAGTCAATATTCTTGGTGATTTTTTCGAGCGTATTCATAAAATTCTGTCTAATGTTGTTGTCGTTTTAAGCAAGTGTCCGGAGAACTTGGTGAATTTTTGTACCTGCTTCAGGTTAGCGCATGATGAACAGTACTTATATTACGCTCAACCGATCCAGTTGTTACCCTATCTGTAAGATTTTTTCAGTTAGTCAAAATGCACGACTAAATGGTTCCATTCAAGATAAAATTACCACTAAACAACTTAATAGTAGATGTTTTTATTGGATTTTAGTATGACTTAAATCTAAATTTAGCTATTTTTGTCATCTCTTTCGTAATTTTATAACGAAATTTATTCACATTAGAGAACAGTGGGTTTTATCTTCAGGCCAATACGGGCTAAAATATGAGGATCAATAAAAGTAAAAGGAGTAGCCCATGGCGAGTGCCGGCTTAATAGCAGATGTTGGCGGGACGAATATTCGTCTAGGTGTGGTCGATTATCAAAGTGGCGAAATTAGTCACATTATCAAATATCGTTGCAGCGAGTTTCCGGGGATTGAGGATGCAATTCGTACCTATCTGAACGAAGTGGACGAAAAACTGCAGGAAGCGTGTATCGCTATTGCTTGTCCTACTGGCGGTGACTGGATTGCAATGACTAACCACAGTTGGGCTTTTTCCAGAAGTGAGACAAAACGCAATTTGGGGCTAGAAAGCTTCAATGTGATCAACGATTTCACAGCAAATGCGATGAGCATTCCGACCCTAACTGATAAGCAAAAAATTCAGATTGGAGGCGGTCCTGCTGATCCTATGGCACCTATTAGTGTTTATGGGCCAGGAACTGGGCTAGGGGTGGCTCATCTTATCAATCATCAAGGTCGGTATATTCCAATCTCATGTGAAGGTGGACACGCTGATTTCTCGCCAATCTCTGAGCTTGAAGTTGAATTGCTGTCTTTCTTAAAAGGTCGTTTTGGTCGAGTTTCAAATGAACGAATCCTTTCCGGGCCTGGGCTGGCAAATATCTATGAAGCGCTTTGCCATATTCACCAACAGCCAGTTCAGCAATATCAACCTGCTGATGTTTCTGCTAAAGGCCTAAGTGGTGAAGATTCTGTCTGCCGTCAAGCATTGGCGATGTTCTGTCAGATGATGGGGAGCTTCGGTGGTAATTTGGCGTTAACACTAGGTGCTTTTGGTGGCGTTTATATCGCTGGTGGCGTGGTTGGTAACTTTGTCGATTACTTTATTGCGAGTGATTTTCGTAACCGTTTTGAAGAAAAAGGCCGCTTTAGCCGTTATTGCTCTAAAATCCCAGTCTATCTCATTACCGCTGAGCAACCTGGTTTGCAAGGTGCTGCTGCATATTTGCGCCAAGAGTTGGGTTATCATTTAGGTGCAAAGATTGCTGAGTGAGCAAATTGGTGATTTGCTCACCAATCAAACACTAAAGTAAAGAAAATAGTTGAAAGACGAGGCGTGATTCCATAACATACGCCTCGCCTTTAAAGGTAACAGTGGTGACGTGTCCGAGTGGCTGAAGGAGCACGCCTGGAAAGTGTGTATACGGCAACGTATCGAGAGTTCGAATCTCTCCGTCACCGCCACAATGAGTTCTAAGTTCTAAACGGTGAGATGGCCGAGAGGCTGAAGGCGCTCCCCTGCTAAGGGAGTATAGGGTTTATAGCCCTATCGAGGGTTCGAATCCCTCTCTCACCGCCATTTTTAACCTTCATTTCTCTTTCAAGCATTTATCACATTCTTTTCACTCAATAGTCATTATTCTTTATCTATACTTAATTAACTACTTGTTTTGCGACTTATATTTTTAGGATGAATAGTTTATGCAAGTGGACTGGATTGATTCACAGAGTATGGATGCCGCTATCGAGCTATTGGCAGATAAATATACCGAATATTCTCATGAAGAGTTGGCTAAGCAGGTGAGTGTTCAGCGCCAGAAGTTTCATTATTTGCTTATCGGCGTATGGGTTGAAGATGAACTGGTTGGCGTCATTGGTTTTACCGAAGGGATGAAGCTGAGCTGGGGCAAATATATTTTGCTTGATGATTTCTGTGTTGCCCATAAATGGGAGTACACCGGGGTTGCAGAAAAATTAATTGCTTGGTTGCAGCATTATGGAGAACAAACAGGTTGCAGACAATTGCACATGAACTGTGATGTACAAAACTTTGCTGCGCATAAATTTTTGTTGCAAGAAGGGTTTCAAATCTCAAGCCACCACTTCAGTTATCATTTAGCATCTTTGTGAAGTGGCAGCTTAAGTGGGGCATCGTTTTAATTAGTTCTTAGTTACTGCAGCCGTGGCTCCAAGTTCAAGTAAACTTGCGTTGCCACCAATTGCCGTGGTGTTAATCGTGCAGGTTTTTTCAACGCCAAAATTAATACAAAATGAGGCATTATTTATGGTCGTCAGATAAGGGTCAGTTTCGCAAATCAAAGGCACAATGATGCCATCGCGCAGAGCTAGCTGGCGATTAAGCGAAATAATTAACTCATTATTTTTTGACCCCAGAGCCACTATTCTTAATTCAGGTTCATTAAGCAATTGCTCTTTTTGCTCCCAACTGACAATTGACACTTCCCCCGTAGCAACAAAGCGTCCCATAAGCTGTTTAAGCATCCCTTCAGCATAAGGTTTTAATTGCGGATGGGCGGCTACTTTCACTTTGTTCCGGCATAATAGGGCTGCGCTAATCATGCCACTTATCGCAGCAGCTGGCATATCTTCATCGATAATAACCGCGCTGAGCCCGCGGGGTTCAATCCATAGCTCGTTACTTTCGCCTGTTACGCCAGGCATCTGATAGATCCCTTGGAGAAATTTTTTGGCGCTAAGGCATTGATAATCAATCATGGCAACGCATTCTTGCCACTGTCTATCATCACTGGGTTGTGATTCACGAACCGATTGCGCCCATTGGCGCAGTTTATTGATGCGGGTTCCGACTATCTCACTTAATTGCGGATGACTGGTTGCGATGCTATCAGAGAGATATGTTTTAAGCATTTCCATGGCTGCTCTCCTTGTGAGTGTCGGCTACGACAGTGAAGTTTTTGCTAAAACGGTAAAGGTAGTGAGGCCCTCCGGCTTTGGGCCCGGTACCTGATAATCCTCGGCCACCAAAAGGTTGCGATCCGACAGTCGCGCCAACCTGATCGCGGTTGATGTAACAGTTTCCGACCTGAGCGTTTAAGGCAATGTTTTTAAAGCGATGTTCGATACGACTATGGATGCCCAAAGTGAGTCCATAGCCGAGTTGGTTTATTTGTTCGATAAGCGTTTCAAGCCCATGAGCGGGGTAGCGTATGACGTGTAAAATCGGCCCAAATTGTTCTTTTTCAAGCTGATTGAGTGAGCTGATTTCATACGCTGCGGGCGCGACGAAAATACCTCGGCTATCTTTTGGCTCTTCAAGTTCACAGATTGTTTGCGCTTCGTGGCGCAGTTTGGATTGGTAGGCTAATAACTGCTTTTGAGCGCTTTCATCAATCACGGGGCCGACATCTGTATTGGGCTCAAGTGGGTTACCCACTTGTAACTCAGCCATCGCACCAGCGAGCTGTTTGATAAATAAATCTGCTATATCATCTTGGACACACAATACTCGTAATGCGCTGCAGCGCTGACCTGCTGAAACAAATGCTGAGCGAAGAACATCCTTGATGACTTGTTCGGGTAGGGCGCTGCTATCAACAACCATGGCATTTTGCCCACCTGTTTCGGCTATTAGTGGGACTGGCAGTTGTTCTCGTTGTGCTAATGAGCGATTAATAGCTCGCGCTGTTTGGGTGGAGCCGGTAAAAGCGACGCCTGCAATTTGTCCTGCTGACACCAGAGCTTGACCAATTTCACTCGCGCCTGTAACTAAATGAAGCACATCGGTTGGGATCCCTGCTTGATGAAGGATCTCAACGGTGCGAACCGCAATCAGAGTGGTTTGTGGAGCAGGTTTCGCGACGACGGTATTTCCGCTTACTAATGCGGCCACGATTTGCCCGGTGAAAATTGCCATTGGAAAATTCCACGGGCTGATGCAAGCAAATACGCCGCGACCTTTGTATGCGCTGGCACAGCTTTGATTGGTATAGTCGGTAAATACGTTGGAGCTGCTTAAGCGTCGTTGCGCTTGCATCGCGTAGTAGTTACAAAAATCAATGGCTTCGCGGATTTCATCAATTGAGTCTTGCAGCGTTTTTCCTGCTTCTCTTTGGCATAAGGCGATAAATTCAGCAAAGTTTTCTTGCATTAACTGCGCTGCTTTTTGAAGGCATTTTGCCCGCGATGCAGTGTCTTGCTTAGACCATTGCGGATAAGCTTCTAAAGCACTGTGCAAAGCTTCGTTAAGTTGTTCTGGTGATGTTGAACTGACTAATCCAACCTCTTGGGCCCGGTCATAGGGCGACAGTACGCTTTGGGCATTTTCAGGGATAAATTTAAGCGAGCCATTAATTAATGGACCTGCATGCCACTGCTTGGTTGCAAATTTGTCGCGAGCTGCAATAAACGCATGAAAGTGATGATCAACATGCAGATTCACCCCTTGAGAATTGGCTCGTTGTTCACCATAAATTGCTTTAGGCAGCGCAATGCGAGGATTCGCAAATTGACTTTGAGCACTGAGTTTAGCAATTGGATCTTCGATAATTTCTTCAACGCTGCATTTAGGGTCAACGAGGCGATGAACAAATGAATTATTGGCCCCATTTTCTAATAATCGGCGCACCAAGTAGGGCAATAGATCGGCATGTCTACCAACGGGCGCGTATATTCGCACGCTGATATTCTCTTTGCTGATAATGCGATCGTAAAGAATATCTCCCATACCATGCAAGCGTTGAAACTCAAAAGGATGAGTTTTAGGGAACTGCAAAATCGCTGAGATGGTTTGCGCATTGTGGCTGGCAAATTGGGGATAAATTAGCCCTTTTGTGGCGTCACTTAGCATCATTTTGGCACAGGCTAAGTAACTGACATCGGTGCTTTCTTTGCGAGTATAAACGGGATACGTTTGAAGCCCCCGTTGCTGATATAATTTAATTTCGCTGTCCCAGTAGGCGCCTTTGACTAAACGGGTCGGAATTTCATCGCCCACTTCATGGGCTAATGATGCAAGCCAAGCCAAAACCGCGAGCGATCTTTTTGAGTATGCTTGGACGACTAGCCCCATTTTGCCCCAGCCTCGGCAGGCATCGTCACGAAATACTTTTGCAAAAACTTTAAGCGAGATTTCTAAGCGTTCCGCTTCTTCAGCATCAATGGTAATGGCGACGTCTCGCTCACGAGCTTCTCGAACCAGCTCTAAAACTGTAGCAACTAGTTGCGTTAATACGCGCTCCTGCTGCAAACTATCATAGCGCGGATGAAGGGCTGATAGTTTAATCGAAATGCTTGGTTTAGGGCTATTCGGCAGTGCTTTGGTTGCGCCAACAGCGCGAATACTGTTGAGGTAGTCTTGTTTATAGGCGTTTGCATCCTCGGCTGTTAGTGCTGCTTCTCCAAGCATATCAAACGTGTAGGTATAACCTCTTTTACGATAGCTCTCGCCATTTTTTAATGCCTGGTCAATATCTTCTCCGAGCACAAATTGGTAGCCGATAATTTTCATTGATTTTCGGATCATGCTACGGATTGTCGGGGCACTAAAGCGCGAGAGCATCACGCGAATTCCCGACTCAGCCTGACTGGGGGGAAGGTTGAGCAGTTGACCGGTAAGGCGCAAACTCCACGTCGCAGTGTTAACCAGAAGAGAATCTGATTTACCCCGATGGGCACTCCAGTTGCCTGATGTGAGTTTGTCATCAATGAGTGCTTGCGCTGTAACTGGGTCAGGAATCCGAATGAGAGCCTCACAAAGGCTCATTAACAACACGCCTTCGCGGGTATTGAGGCTATATTCGAGCAGCAACGCATCAAGCATGCCCATCGATTTTTTGTCGGATTTAATTTCACTGACTAATTGGCTGGCTGATTGAGCAACTGCGCTCTGATCATATTGTTCTTTTGCCAACGTGATTAATTCGGCTAACCATTCATCTTCATCAATGTCATTAAGCAGAGCTAGATTTTCCCATAGCTCTTGAGGTGATTGGGTTAAATAGTTGCGATCCAGTGTGTTTTTTGCATTAAACATAGGCCATTCCTTTCATCGTTGACCAACGAGGCTTTTATTTTTGTAAGCGTATTGTTGCGATTTTAAGGCTAAGTTTTGGGAAAAGTATTGAACCAACCTCCGATTTTTTTGTGTAAAAATCGGATAATAATCATTTTATGTAACTTATTGGCTACTTGTATGAGTATTTCGATAACGTGCTGGCGAAAAGCCAGTGATGCGACGAAACACATGACTAAAGCTACTCTGAGATGAAAACCCACAATTTTGGGTCACTCTTTCGATACTCATTTGTGTATCTTCTAGCAGCTTTTGAGCCTGTTTAACTCGTAATTTGGTGACGTAGCGTGATGGCGTTTGCCCAGTTTGTTGTTTAAACCGAGCATAAAATTGGCTTTCACCCAAAAAGACTCGACTTGCTAATTGCGCCACACTGATGGGGCTTTCAAGGCGACTAATAATATACTGATCGAGAAGTTCGAGGTTAAAACTGCGTGATGCGGTACTGGCATTACTTTGATAAACAGGTAAAAAATGTTTCTCTAATAAACATAACAGAGTATCTCCGCATGAACGTTTGAGTAACTTATCGCCTGGATTTCGGCTTAGCTCTTTGACTAAGTTCAGGATTAGCTGCTGGGCGCTTTTATCTAATTGAAAATAGCCGGGTTTGCTTAAGAGTGGGAGTATTCGTTGATGAACTTCTTTGGAGAAAAAGTAGTTATGTTCTGGCAAATTTAGAACGAGGATTTGATTTTTACCGGTTCCGCGAAACGTATGCCCCTTGCCAGAAGTGACCATGACCCCTTGGCCGCGAGAAACTCGATTGCTAATCCCATCAATCACAAAATCAATATAACCTTCCAGCCCAATCACTATCTGATGATGATCATGGCAGTGCAGCATGGTCTGCTTAGTTAACGTCTGAAGTTCCACTGGTTGCAGAGAAAAAGCCATATTCAATCCTTGTTATGTGGCTAACAGGCATTATGGATGATTTTTCAGCTGGTTAATTTTCGATTTGACGCCGGAAAAATCGAATCATTTCATCGCGTGTTTTAACATGATCTAAGTGGAAAATATCATGGGGGAATAACAGCTCAATCACTCCTGAATCAAAAATCCGTTTCACTTCGTATTCATTGTGCGAAACATCTTGTTGATACATATAGTTGAGCCAAGTTTGGTTGGTATGAATAATAAATTCAACGCGCATGCCTCCCAAACGAGCAAAGAATTTTAGCATCGAAGTTTGCGAACTCGAGCCAACTGCATGCCCACGATAAATAGCACTTTCTATTAATGTATCAGAAATGTCTTCTAATACCATTAGAGAGTTAGCGCGAGCAGCACTGCGAGTCAGATGTTGTTGGAATAATTTGATATCACCAATATTATCCAGAACGGCCATTAATCCTAATTCATCGTCCACTGCAACCGCTGGATTTTTTTCGTTTTTGCGCAAAAGCTTTAAAACTTTTGCTTCCGGTGGCTTTTTGCGAATCGATACATAGATAGGAACTTGTCGGCCACTACTGCCAAACCGACGTCGTTTTAAAACCGTTAACTTTTCACCCGGGTTAAGCGCCACCAATTCAGCTTGTTTAGGGTTTAGAACTTCGACATGGGTGCAGCGAAAATCATCACTTGAGTGTTCTGAATGCAGATAAACTGGGTCTAATTCACCGATTTTTAAATCGGGGCTCCACACATAGCTATTTAAGAACCCTAAGAAATTGGAGAATTTGGTAGCAATTTCGGTTTCTCGTTCACGTTGGTCAATACTGGCCGCTAAGCTCATTAAGGTGATTTTGCGACGAGCTTCAAAACGTGCTTTTTTATGATAGCGGTCATCGAACATAATTAGCATCAGTTCGATGGGGTTATTTGCCATCTCAATTTCGTTGGTGGTTTCAATAAATGAGGCGTAAGGCGAGAGAATTTTGTCTTTTAAAGAGTGAATAACGGCATCAGCGGTTCTGGCGTATTCATATACCCGATCATGGATCTCTTTGGGCGTCCCATCAATACCAAACATATTGCTTAGTAGCTGAAATGCGCGCTGAGCGCGTTGCTTTTTAAGCTCTTGAGATTGGATTAACTGGTCAATCTGGCTAAAGCTTTCAATCCCTAAGAATTCAAAAAGCTGGCTGCGCAAAGCACGATACTTAGAAATGTTGTTACTATCCTTGCGAAGATTTTTGACCCACTGTCGCGTCGAGGCACTAAAGCGGCTGCCATTAAGCGCTGATTTTTGAACGGCAAAGGGGCCATCTTGCAGTAGGGAGGTGAAAATACTTGACGAGGATAAAACGGACATATCCAAATTCTTTCTCATGCTATGCGGTACCGCTCAAATGAGCGGTACCATGACTAAAGTTAAACTAGCTAGTTTGTTTAATCGCTAATTCAATGTAAATATCGCGCAGGCGCTGGGCCATAGGGCCAGGTTTGCCATTGCCAATTACTTTATCATTAATTTTCACCACAGGATAAACAAAAGTGGTCGCAGAGCTAATAAAAGCCTCTTTGGCACTCATTGCTTCTTCTGGCGTGAACAAACGTTCTTCAACTTTAATCTGTTGTTCATCGGCAAGTTTCATTAATGCTGCACGCGTAATTCCGTGCAAAATGTCGTTACTTAGCGGGCGAGTGACCACTGTATTATCAGCTGTAACGATATAAGCATTGTTTGAGCTACCTTCGGTGATATAACCGTTTTCTGTTAGCCATGCATCATCAAAGCCTTGATCATGAGCTGTCTGTTTAGCCAATGCAGATGCTAAAAGTTGAGTCGTTTTGATATCCCGGCGGTGCCAACGGATATCTTCCATAGTCATCACTTTTAGTCCTTCTTTGGCTTTTGGACTATCCAACAGAGAGCGAGATTGGGTAAACATCACTAATGTTGGTTGTGCATCTTCAGGAAAGCCAAAGTCACGATCGCCAGCAGAACCACGAGTCAGTTGCAGATAAATGCCACCTTCGGTGATCTGGTTGAGACGAATCAGCTCATTTTGAATGTGCTCAATTTCATCTACGTTCACTGGTAAAGTAAGCTGCAACTCATGACAAGAGCGAGTCAAACGAGCCATATGACCTTCGTTATCAACTAATTTACCGTTGATTACAGCGGTTACTTCATAAACGGCATCTGCAAACAAAAAGCCACGGTCAAAAATTGACACTTTAGCATCGTGTTCGTTGATGTATTCCCCGTTAATGTAAACAATACGGTTTAACATGATCTGTTTCCTTTGTTTTATTGTTCTTATATCAACCCCAGAGTTCGGCCGTCATTGGCTGCATTTGACTCTGAGCCGTATAAGTAAACCCTTCGCCTTGGTCTTTTGCGAGCAATAGCGGGCCATCTAAGTCAACAATTTTGGCATCTTGAGCTAAAGCAAATGCTGGAGCCATCGCAAGAGAGGTTCCGACCATGCATCCGACCATAATACCAAAACCGGCCTCTACTGCGGCTTGTTTTAGTGCTAATGCTTCGGTCAGTCCACCTGTTTTGTCGATCTTAATATTGATCATCTCATAGCGACCTTTGAGATTAGCTAGATCTTTACGGTCATGACATGATTCATCGGCACACAGCGCGATAGGGTGTTCCAGCTCAGCAAGAATGTGATCTTCTGCTTGTGGCAGCGGTTGTTCAATCATCTCAACACCCAGTTTCACAAGCTCTGGAACTAACTGTTGATAGATCTCTTTGGTCCAACCTTCATTGGCATCAATGATGATACGAGCATTCGGCGCACCATTACGTACCGCTTGTACTCGTTCTAAGTCGCCAGCTCCTGCCAGTTTAAGTTTGAACAGCGGACGCAGTTTATGTTCAAGCGCCTTTTGTTTCATATTTTCTGGCTCATCAAGCGAGAGAGTATAAGCTGTAGTTAACGCTTTAGGGGGAACATCTAACAACTGCCAAATACTCTGACCTGAACGTTTGCACTCTAAATCCCAAAGTGCGCAATCGACAGCATTACGAGCGGCGCCTGCGGGCAACATTTTTGAAAGTTGCTCGCGGGATAACCCGGCTTCTAATGCCGGGCGAATATCTTCAATCTGTTGAGCTACACTTGCAAGCGTTTCATCATATCGCGCATATGGCACACACTCACCGCGTCCAACAGCTGTACCGTCAGTCAATTTGACCTGAATTACTTTTGTTTCGGTGCGGCTACCACGGGAAATTCGAAAAACTCCAGCGATTGGCCAACTCTGTTCGATAATTTCTAATTGCATAAACACTCGCTTATAACGCTAACATGTTGTCTACGATACGGCTAACACCTTGGCGGAATGGGTCAACAACAGGTAAACCAACTTCTTTTTCAAGCTGTTCCATATATTCAAAGGCTTTCGCTTCATCTAATTTTGCAGTGTTTACAGAAACACCTACAAATTTAACCGCAGGGTTAGTGAGTTTAGCGACAGCTAAGTTTAACTGCATGCATTCTTTGATATCTGGCAGAGCAAAATCAGGAGTCCCGCGCATATGTTCACGAGTTGGTTCGTGGCAAAGCACTAAAGCATCAGCTTGAGCTCCGTGAATTAAGCCTGCGGTAACGCCAGCAAATGATGGGTGAAATAATGAACCTTGACCTTCAATCACATCCCAGTGATCAGGGTCGTTGGCAGGAGCTAAAACTTCAACCGCACCTGAGATAAAATCAGAGATAACAGAGTCAACACACACGCCTGCACCGCTAACGAGGATACCGGTTTGGCCTGTTGCACGGAAAGTTACTTTCTGATCGCGTTTAGCCAGTTCTTCGGTGATAGCAAGAGCGGTATACATTTTACCAACAGAGCAATCGGTACCAACTGGCAGCACGCGTTTACCAGGGCGTTTAGTCCCAGCTGCAACAGGAAAATCCTGTGTTGGGAAACGTACGTCAAACATTTCACGGCCAAATTTGCTTGCAGTTTCAGCCAGTTCTGGAATGTCATTCAAACGAACATGTAAGCCTGCTGCTAGGTCCATGCCAGCTTCCAGAGCTTCTTGTAAAACTTTGATCCAAGCTTTGGAAATAAAACCGCCACGGTTGGCAACGCCAATTACCATGGTTTTTACGCCTTTAGCTTTAGCAGTAGGGATATCAATATCTTCCAGTCCACAATCAGCATTACAGCCTTCCATCCGATACTGACCTACGCAGTATTCTGGATGCCACTGTTTGATCCCTTGAGCTACTTTAGCTGCCAGAGCGTCAGGGGCATCACCTAAAAATAATAGGTACGGTTTTTGAATTTCCATTGTATTTCCTTAATAAAGCAATATTGTGTCGCTGATTTGATGAACTATAGTGGCTCGATGACCACAGCTCTATGCTTGCTTATGATGATTCATGAGCAAATAGATTCATCGGTATTTTTATCTTACTAAGCAATTAACGTGACATTTTGCAAAATTCTTGGCTAAGAAAAAGAAGCTTTTTTGGGGGTATCTACAGGATCGCAAAATTGCCATGTAATGATTCAGATGTATTTAGAATGATGAAATAAATATCTTTAAATTTAATAGATGGTGGTTGTTTATACTTTCTATTAAAAATATATATTTATCTATATATATTGATTATATATGCAAAAAATGAGCATTTTATGAATGATTTTGACTTATTTTGGTGCAATATTTTAATAAATGGGCTCTATTTTGGTGCTCTACCTATTTTTTATAAGGTTATTAGTTATTATTAAGCGATTTTTTTTGAGCTTATTTATAGAAAGGGAATACTGCTCTAAAGCTATTTTTAGTTAAAATGTCTTTTCGCAAATAAAAACCTAGAATTTATAACTATTTTTCAATGAATTGTTTTTTTAATGGTAATTTGGCAGATTAATTGCCTTAATCAATCAAAGATAGTTAGTTTGATAAAATCTGGGCTATAGCCAGATTATTGATTTGTTGGCCGGATGGTCGTGGAGTGTTTGAGATGGTTACCGCTGAAGCAGTTATTGATTTAGCCGCATTAAAAAATAATTTAGCTCGAATGAAGTCGTGTCAGCCTAACAGCAAAATGGTTGCCGTTGTTAAAGGGAATGCTTATGGGCATGGTAGTATCGAAGTTGCTCATGCGTTAAGTGCATCGGTTGATAGTTTTGCTGTTGCGCGTTTTGAAGAAGCTGTTGTACTGCGCAATGCTGGCATTCAAAATGCCATCGTTCTTCTGGAAGGTTGCTTTGATCAGGATGAAACCAATAAAGCGATCGAGCTTAAATTTCAGCCCGTTGTACAAAACGATCAACAAATTGCTTGGATTAAAAACGCTTCAACCTCTGGCAAAACTAATTTTTGGCTCAAAGTCGATACGGGGATGCATCGCCTTGGATTTGCGCTACACGAAATAGTAGAGAAACATTCTGAGTTGGCAAAACTGGCAGCAGTCGATAGTTTTGTTGGGTTTGTTAGCCATTTAAGTCGCGCTGATGAGCTTGATTGTTCAAGAACTGATGAGCAATTGGCCAATTTCATTGAAGCAACAAAAGATCTTAAAGGACCTCGCTCACTTGCTAACTCTGCAGCGTTGCTCACTCGCCCTGACATTGTGTTTGATAAAGCTCGCCCTGGTATCGCTCTGTATGGCGTAACGCCTTTTCCTGGGCGCTGTGGTCAGGATGAACAGCTCGAACCTGTTATGACGCTTAAATCTAAACTTATTGCTGTGCGAGACCATAAAAAAGGAGAACCTGTTGGTTATGGCGCGCTTTGGCAATCACAAGCGGATACTAAGCTCGGTGTTGTCGCAATGGGTTATGGCGATGGCTATCCAAGGTTAATGCCAACCGGGACGCCAGTTATTGTCAATGGCCGAACCGTTCCACTCGTTGGGCGAGTTTCAATGGATATGCTCACTGTTGATTTAGGTCCTGATGCGAACGATAAAGTGGGCGATGAAGTAATTTTATGGGGTAAAGAAAATCCTGTAGAACCACTTGCGCAAAGTGTTGGGACCATTGGTTATGAGTTGCTCATTCAACTAGCATCCCGAGTAAAACGCAGCTATATCAACGGTGACAATTGATCGCTAAGTTTAATAATGAGGGGCGTGAGTCATATCATTGCCCCACATATTGTACCTTTTGGCGATTTCTGACTATTGCTCTTTTGTACTTCGCTTTTACTTCATTTCTCGGAAATCTTCATTAGTACACTTTATTTTCTGCCTTTTTCCATGAGCTATAGAGCAATAAGTCACGGTTGGCAGGGGTATTCATTGGCAGTATATTAGTTGCTTCTAATAACTCGGGCTTGTCCTGTCCTGTATAATCTTGAAGTTGGGATTTACGTTGAGAACAAATTTAGTAACCCCCGAAGGGTTCGAAAGATTAACCAAAGAGCTTAATTATTTGTGGCGGGAATATCGTCCTGAAATTACCCAAAAAGTTGCGTGGGCCGCAAGTCTCGGTGATCGCTCTGAAAATGCAGATTATAAAGAAAATAAGCGATTACTTAGGCAAATTGACTCACGAGTTCGCTTCTTACGTAAGCGCTTAGATGCACTCAAAGTCGTTGAATATTCACCTGTTCAAGAAGGGAAAGTGTTTTTCGGTGCCTGGGTTGAAGTTGAAAATGAACAGGGTGAACAAAAGACCTTTAAAATTGTCGGGCCTGATGAAATCTACGGAGAACATCAGCATCACTATATTTCAATTGATTCCCCCATGGCCAGAGCGCTGCTAAAAAAAGAGGTGGATGACGAAGTGACGGTGAATACACCTAATGGTGAGCAGCTTTGGTATATCAACAAAATTAGTTATCAAACAGCGTTGCTGTGACAGTTGTCGCTAGGAGTATTTTTTAAAGGGGAGAGGTCGATATAGAGAACAACTCTTTATTTTTGTAGTACTAGGATTTTTGTAGTGCTGGTTTAATGCGTCTTTAGCTTGAAGGCAAAAATAACCTTGTCTGTTATCAGACAGAAAATAATAAGCCTTAAGCTAAACAGGGCAGGTTGACATGCCCTGTATTATCGGTAACTCGATAATTGCCTATGCTGAAACGGTGCTCTCTTGGCGAGATTTTTCTTGTTTTAATGGGCTTTCATAAACGCCAGCCAAGGCAGCATAGCCTTCACACATGACATAAAGCCAAGCGCTTCCAAACCCGCTAATATCGCAGCGGATACGGTCATGAACGGTTGGATAACGAAAATAACTATCCATCTGTTTGAGTTCTGCTAAATTAACTGCGTAAATTTTGACATCCAATGCTTGGTTGCCACCACGAATCACGACAGGTTTTTGTTTGTACTGGTAAAGTGCAAATTGAGCCGGGGTTTGATAGCGGCCTATATAATCACAACTTGCCAACAGTTGATTTGTTTCTAAGCTATGTTCCTCACCAACTTGACCATAAACAGCAATATAGATATCTCGTTCCGGTTGAGTATGTTGCATGATTAACTTACCTTAATTGTCCTTAATCTAACTTAAGAAGAAGTTCTTTATATCCCCTTTAAAGGGCTATCAGAGTTTCTGATAAATTCATATATCAATTAAATGACCAGGGAAGGGTATATGACACCTTCCCTGATGAGAGCTTATGCCAATGATGGCATATGGGTTACATCAATAATCGCGCCTTTATGACGAATCACGGTTCCCGCAAGGTCGTGTCCCCACCTTGCACAAGTTTGTGGATCTTTACCCAGTAGCATTGCACCAATAAAACCAGCGCCAAAGGAATCACCTGCGGCGGTCGTATCAACAACGGCTTCTTTAGGTACAACATTTGCGGCCACAGTATAATGATCATTTTCTACATAAATATGACAAGGTTTGGAGCCCATTTTCAATACAATTGATGTCACTCCTAGCTGGCGGGTTCTGGCTAGGCAGTCATCAGTTGTATGTTCGCCATAAAGTTCAAGCTCATCATCAAAAGTTAAAAGAGCTAAATCAGTAAGGCTGAGGATTTGTTTATAGATCTGCTGGGCTGTTTTTGCATCGCTCCAAAGTGCAGGGCGATAGTTATTGTCGAAAATAACTTTGCTACCAGCAGCTTTGGCTTTTTCTAGTGCTGCAAATAGATTTTCACGACTTTTCGGCGTTAATATAGCCAATGATATGCCGCTTAAATAAATCCAATTAAACTGCGTCAACGCTTTTGCAATCTGCGGGTAGTTGTCTTGTTCTAAACAATATTTAGCAGCGGCGTCATTTCGCCAGTAGCGAAAATGGCGTTCACCATCTGGATCGGTTTCAATCAGGTACAAACCTGGCAGTTTGTTTGCAATTTGCTGGACATACTGAGTATCAATTCCTTCTTGTTGCCAGCTATTAAGCATTTCCTGACTAAAGATATCCTCACCAAGTCCGGTAATATAACTTACGTTAACATCAGCCGAGCGGGTTAGCCGAGAAAGGTAAACAGCTGTGTTTAACGTATCACCACCAAATTTACGACTTAACAACCCTTGTGACTGTTGTTGCAGTTCGACCATGCACTCGCCGAGTATGGCTATCTGCAATTGACCCATGATTACTCCTACAATGTGACGCAAGATGCGCTTGTATGAAAGATTCAGATAACTATTCTAACGGTGAGTTTTTTCATCAATATTGATTTAACACCATTTTTTCATTATCCAACGAAATTTTTCACTAGATTAAGAAACACCGTTTTAATTATATCGTTGATGGAAATTTGTTCCTAGCTTTTCTTTACAGATAAATCGGAACGATGTTCTAATGTAAGCGTTAACAAAGGGGATGGATATGCTCGAACACTTTATGGGCCACTTCTGGGGCCAATTGTTTGGTTTTATTAGTTTTGCTTTAGGCGTCTTAAGTTTCTTGCAAACCGATGATCGAAAACTCAAATTGATCATGGTTGTTTTAAATATCAGTAATACCATTCATTATGCTTTATTTGGGGCGATGACCTCGTTGGTCGCTTCTATTTTGTCGACCTTTCGAACCGCCTTGTCCGTTAGAACACGCTCATTAGTTGTGGCTCTGATTTTTATTGCTTTAAATATTGGCCTCGGCAGTTGGGTTGCACAGTCTTTTTCCGATTTATGGAGCGTGATTGGGATGGCGATTGGCACTTATGCTCTATTTAGGCTGAAAGGAATGCCAATGCGATTTGCTTTTTTAGTCGGATCGAGTTGTTGGCTCGTCAATAACATTATTGTTGGATCAATTGGTGGGACCTTATTGGAAATTATGATGATCTCGGTGAACGCGACAACAATTTTCCGACTGTTTCGGGCCCGGAATAAAGCGCTTTGCGATGCACATTAAATGTATCTGTGATGAGTTTATTCGCTTAAGCGCTTAAAAAAATTAGTTTTGAATCTTTGCCAAGGTTCGCCCCCATAAATCAATAGGTTGAAACTTACCAAATAAACTGATTGGAAAATTCTATCTATCAAAGAAAAGATCAGCGTTATAATCTGCCTTGATGAGTTGGCTCATCAGTCCAATTAATCAAGGGAGGTGTTCATGGTGTTGGTTTGCCTCATTAGCCTGGGAGCTTTGTTGGTCGTTGCCTACTGGCAATCTCTTGGGCGTTATACATTTGTGCTGATGATTGAGAAGGATGGCGTTCGAATGCTCAAAGGACATGTGCCTGATTCGTTTATTACTTTTTGTCAGACTGTTTCGTTCATTACTCCTGCACAACATCGGGTCATCGTTCGTGGCGATCGCCATCTGGGGCAGCTCCGCCTCACTTTTTCACGTCATGTCGATGAAACAACGCGCCAGAAGCTGCGCAATCAATTTCCTTATTCAGCTTATGGCAATGCTCAATTAGATTGGAAATTACCAAATCATCTTGAGTAATTGATTTTTCATGAATTAATAAAAAAGGTAGCGTTAATCGCTACCTTTTTCTTTATGGGATAAAAGTTAAACTTTAAAGCGACTGACCAGTTGGTGTTGCTCTTGTGCAATATTGCCAATGACTTGGCTCACTTGCTGAGTTTGGCCGCTCACTTTTGTGATACTTTGTCCAACTTCTCGAATTTGATTGACGTTTTGACTGATTTCATTGGCTACAGCACTTTGCTGTTCTGCTGCACTTGCGATTTGCTCTGCCATTTGCAATACCTCGTTGTTAGCTGAGGCGATATCAATCAGTGTTTCATTGGTATGTGAGACCTGTTGGGCGGTGTCTTGAGCTGCCTGATTGGCTTGTTCAATGGTTTGTACAACGTCGTTAGTTTCAAGTTGCAATTGACCAATCACCGATTCAATTTCACCGATCGAGTCTTGGGTGCGGCTAGCAAGCGAGCGAACTTCTGAGGCGACAACTGCAAAGCCTCGGCCATGTTCTCCGGCTCGGGCCGCCTCAATCGCTGCGTTAAGAGCCAATAGGTTGGTTTGTTCGGCAATATTTTGGATAACGAGTAAGATATTGCTGATATTTTCACTGCTCGCAACGAGTTTTTTAATTCTTTGTTGAGACTGTTCTAACTGACTACTCAGTGAACTCATCGCTGTTTGAGAATCTTGTGCAGCTTTTTGTCCTTGGTGGACTGACTGCTGAGCCGTATTCACAGTTAAGTTTGTTTGTTGAGTATTATCGGCAACTTCTCGTGAGTTTGCTGCCATCTCTTCGACAGCCGTCGCGACTTGGTCGACCTGAGCAAATTGCTTGGTAATACTCTGACTGGTTTGGTCAATCAATTGAACCGTGTGGCTACTGTTTTGCTTCATGTTATCAACTGAGATGACCACATCTTTAATTAATTGGCGCAATGAGCCTACAAAACGGTTGAAGGCATCACTGAGCTGACCGATTTCATCCTTACTAGTTACCGGAACTTGGTAAGTAAGATCAGCATCCCCTGTGGCGATTTTTTCAAGTTCATTGCGTAATTTATGCAGTGGTCTCAGCAGCGGGCCAGTAAACACCCAAGTTAAAACAATCATCACGACCGCAACGATAATTCCAATCAGAAACTGCTGACTTAGCGCTTTGGTTGCATTGGTGGAGAGTTCTTGACTCATCACCTGCTGGGCTTTTAGAACTTGTTGCTCTGGCAAGCGAACCATGATGCCCCATTGGGTATTTAAATCGGCAAACGATAGTGGGTAAAAGCTGGTAAACTGATGTTTACTCTGGTCCCATTGGCTGACGATTTTGTCATTACTAATCAGCTGAGCCATATTACTAGGCGTGCTACTTTGGTCGCTATCACGTGTAATCAACGAGCCATCTTGTCCTGTCAGTACAATGCTCCCTGAGCCATCGTATAGAGCTTTGTCCATAGACTGGATCTGTTGATTAATCAGTGAGGAATCGATAAGCAGGGCGGCCTCAGCAATGACTTTGCCTTTTTCTTTAATCGGTATCGATAACCAGAAACCTTGGGCTTTATTGGTCGCTGCGCGTAAACAAGCCGTTGCATTATCTAAAGCGCAAAGTGCCGGTTGCAGTTCTGGTGATTTAAGTTGTTTGGAACTGATGGGCTTTTGCGTATATTTACCATCATTATTAATCCATCGAGCGGTAAACTGACCTACATCGTTACTGCCAAGATAATCCGATCCGATATAGCTGATATCATCTTCACCTAACTGGCCCGATTTAAATATGATTGTTATCTGGGAAGCATGTTTGTCACTGCTTAATTGTGCCTTAAGCATGGCAACGATGGATGAGCGTAGATTTGAACCTGGCAAGTAATTTTTAAGTGTATTGGCCTTGGAAGATAAGATTTGCGTGCCTAATAAATCTAACTGGTTTTTGCGAGTTTCAATTGCCCTGGTGAGTTGAGAGATCCGGCCTTTTAATTCGGTAGCGACCAGCTGTTGGGCATTTTGTTTAAGAAGCGTTCCCGCTTGTTGAGTAATTATTTTGCTATTGTGGCGAGATGAATAGATAGTTGAAACCATCAATAAGCAGACGGTTACAATAAGTGCCACCGCAGTAAATACCGTAAGTTTCCATCGAAAAGACATCTTTATCATTCCATTACAGTTTCGAAGTCTACAAGATTAGCCGATTTCCCGGTGCCCATCAATTATAACTAAGCCTTAAATCACTAATAAATTTCAAGAAAATCCTCAATGGGAGGTTATCTCTGCTAAGTTGTTTTTTAAAAGTGGAATATGCCAGACAAGTCTATTTTTTAATCAGCATTTAGATAAATTAGTTAATTAGTAAGTCATTTATAACAAAACTATCGATTAATAACGGAGATCGGTATGATAGTGACTTCTGTTTATTAGCTGTGTTTTATTTTTATGATTAATAGTCCTAGTGATGCCTTTCGTACTTATTTAAATATGCCGGAACGGATGCCTTGTTATTCAGGTGAAAAACACCCGTTTCAGGTCATTGATAATATCTGTGAAATTAGTGATAAAATTGATGTATTTCTATTTGATGGCTATGGAGTTCTCAATGTTGGCCAGACTGCGATTGATGGCGCTGTTGAGCAAATTAATAAATTAAGAGCCATGGGTAAAAGTATTTATGTGCTAACCAATGCAGCCACTCAAGACATGCCAGGACTAGTTCAAAAGTATCAAAAATTTGGTTTCAATTTTAAGTCAGAGCAAATTATTAATAGCCGTGAAGTGATGATGCAGGAATTTTTAGCGCAAACTTCACCAGAGCAAGGTTCTGTTGGGGTCATTGTTCCTGAGCAGTATCGCCCGGTTAGCACTGATTATCATGAAATTTATCCTGAAGATGACGCTTTTTGGGATGCTGATCAGTTTTTGTTTTTAAGTGGCAATGGTTGGAATCAGAATTTACAACAACGCTTAGTGCAATCGCTAAAAAATAAACCACGGCCAATTTGGGTCGGAAATGCAGATTTGATTGCACCACTTGAGCATGGGGTTTCCCATGAGCCAGGCAGTTATACATTAACGCTTGATGAGCAGCTTTATCCTTGGGTTCACTGTTATGGTAAGCCGTTCCGACCTATCTTTGAGCGCGCATTAAGTTACATTGAACGCGATTGTGGAAAGGTTGAACCATCACGAATTGCTATGATCGGTGATACCTTACATACCGATATTCTTGGCGGGGCTGCTATGGGCTTTAAAACCGTGTTGGTGACCGGGTATGGTTTTTTGCGTGATATGGATGTGCAAGTAAGCATTGATCAAGCGCAGATATTTCCAGATTATTGCCTAACTAAAATCTAGCGCAGTTATAAAAAAGCCCACTGACACAGCAGTGGGCTTATACATATTTTAGTTTACAAGCAATTACACTTTATAAGCTTCGTTATGTACGTTTGCAACTGCTCGGCCTGATGGGTCAGCATGCTGCGTAAAGCTTTCATCCCACGCTAATGCTTCAGGTGTTGAGCAAGCAACCGATTTACCCCATGGTACACATTCAGCCGCACTATCTAATGGGAAGTGCTCTTCGAAGATACTACGATAGTAATAAGCTTCTTTTGTGTCTGGTGTGTTGATAGGGAAACGGAATTCAGCGGTTTCCATCATTTGATCAGTGACTTCAGTTTCCACAAACTCTTTTAAGCTGTCGATCCAAGAATAGCCAACCCCATCAGAGAACTGCTCTTTTTGCCGCCAAGCAACGCTGTGCGGTAAATAGTCTTCAAACGCTTCACGCACGATATGTTTTTCAATTTTACCGTGGCCACACATTTTAGCTGCTGGGTTCAAACGCATTGCAACATCCATGAACTCTTTATCCAAGAATGGTACGCGACCTTCAAGGCCCCAAGCTGCCAGAGCTTTGTTAGCCCGCAGACAGTCAAACAAATGTAGTTTTGACAATTTACGAACAGTTTCTTCATGAAACTCTTTGGCATTCGGCGCTTTGTGGAAATACAAATAGCCACCGAAAAGTTCATCAGAACCTTCACCAGAAAGAACCATTTTGATGCCCATTGCTTTGATTTTTCGAGCCATCAAATACATTGGGGTTGAAGCACGTATAGTTGTGACATCATACGTTTCAAGATGATAAATCACATCACGCAACGCATCTAAACCGTCTTGAACGGTAAAGTGAATTTCGTGGTGAACCGTACCTAGATAATCGGCAACTTCTTTCGCCGCTTTTAAATCGGGTGAACCTTCCAAGCCAACAGCGAAAGAGTGCAATTGTGGCCACCAAGCAGCTGATGCATCGTTATCTTCAATACGGCGATCTGCAAATCGTTTGGTAATGGCTGAAATAACCGATGAATCCAAACCACCCGAGAGCAGTACGCCATAAGGTACGTCACTCATGAGCTGACGTTTAACCGCGGCTTCTAAAGCATCACGCAATTCTTCAACAGAAGCTGGGTTATCTTTGACATTGTCATATTCTTCCCAATCACGCTGATAATAACGAACTAACTCACCATCTTTGCTATCTAAGAAATGTCCCGGTGGAAATTCACGAACAGTTTTGCAAATAGGGGTCAGAGCTTTCATCTCTGAAGCCGCATAGAAGTTACCGTTTTCGTCATAACCTGTATACAGTGGGATAATTCCCATATGGTCACGACCAATCAGATAACGATCTTGTTCTTCGTCATAAAGGATAAATGCAAAAATACCGTTCAAGTCATCTAAGAAGGCATTTCCTTTTTCTTTATAAAGAGCAAGGATGATTTCACAATCGGATTCGGTTAAAAAGTTGTAATTGCAATTGAGATTAGCGCGCAACTGTTTGTGATTGTAGATCTCACCATTAACCGCTAGAACATTCGTCCGTTCTTCATTATAAAGCGGTTGAGCTCCATTATTTACATCAACGATTGCCAATCGTTCGTGAGCTAGGATTGCGTGGTCTGAGGTATAAATACCCGACCAATCAGGACCGCGGTGACGCAGCCGTTTTGACATTTCCAGAGCAACTTTTCGAAGCTCTGAGACATCCGTCTTAATGTCAAGCACGCCAAAAATTGAACACATATATTTCCCTTCGTTTTTTATCTCAATTAAACAACTATCCCTTACGGGGATAACCGATCATTCCAATTTGCCAATATCAGCAAATATTGCAAGTGGTTATTTGTAATTTTCTAAAATATTTTATTTTTGGAATGGCTTACGGATGTTTCTACTGTTTTATAGGGGATTTGGAGTGAAAAATTAACGTTTACTGTCTGAGCTGTTAACCGCATCATAGATGTGTTGAGCAAAACCAAGGCCGGCTTCTTCATACAAATTAACCACATGGTTAACTCCAAGAGCTTTTAGCGCGTCTTCATCATCTTCAAATCGACAGATAGCAGCAATTTCACCGGCATAATCGCGCCGATGTAATTGGGTAACGGCATATTCATTACCATTATGGTGAGGCATGGTCAAAAGTACCAGTTTTACGGATTTACTTAAAACCAGTTTTTCCCAAAAATCTGAGTCAGTTGCATCGCCTTGAATCACCACGCGGTTTGCTTCGATATGAGACTGAACTTTATTTAAATCGGTATCAATACCAATGACTTTCCCTGGGTAGTGTTGGCTCATGAGCTCATAGGCGCCAGAGCCAATACGGCCCATTCCGAGAATCACAATTTCCATATTTCCCAATTCGATAGGTAAGTCATCTAAGTGCAATCGATTTCGTTGTAATCGGCCGAGTAAATTCTGTACGCGCCGATAGATATAGTCGGCTTTTTGATTCAGTGGTGCACTAATAATAAAACTTAAGCTCAGTGCAATGGCTAAAATAGCCAGCCAGTGCCCATCGAGTAAATTACTTTTAACCGCTATGGCTGAAACAATTAAGCCAAACTCACTGTAATTGGCCAAGCTCAGGGTTCCCATCCAAGCTGTGCGAGAGCGAAGCCGGAAAACTAACATTAAAAGTAGATAAAGAATGGCTTTTAAAGGCAACAGTAGGGTGATTAATATTGCAATGACTAAGCTTCCAGCAGTTGGGAAATAATGCATGCCAATGGAGAGAAAAAAAGCGACTAAAAATAGCTCTTTAAATGCAAATAAATCACGGCTTAAATTGTTCGCTTGTGGAGTACCCGCTAACAGCATACCGATTAAGAGCGCACCTAAATCGGGTTTGATATGCACGCTATCAAACCATGCATAACCGACTACAAAAGCCATACAAAAGCCGACCAATAGCTGAACTTCACCGTGGCCTGCTCGATTTAGAAGCCGCAACAAGACAGGCCGAAGGGGGATGAGCGCGAGCAATGATAGCGCCCACAGCGATGGAACTTTTCCCGAGCTTACACTTAGGTAGATCACGGCAAATAGGTCCTGCATGACCAAAATACCAATTGCAACGCGGCCATATAACGATTGCAGTTCACTTTTGTCTTGCAAAACTTTTACAGCAAACACGGTGCTAGAAAAACTCAAGGCGAATGCCAGTAGCATGAGCGCTTCATTTGAGAGCACTTTTAGCTGGGAAATGGCCAGCCATTTAAGCGCGCTAAAAATGGCTAAAAATAAAAGCCCATTACAGATTAAGTGTAAGAATGCCGTCCCATAGACTTCGCGGCGTAAAAGAGTCCGTATATCCAGTTTTAAGCCAATTGAAAAGAGCAGTAACGTTACCCCTAAATTAGCGATGATATCGATGGCTGGAGCCTGATGAATACCTAACAGGTGCAGAACGAATCCGGCAACTAAAAAGCCTAATAGGGGCGGGAGTTTAACTAATTGAAAAAGAAATCCGGAGCAGGCTGCTGCCACTAAGATGACGATGTAATCCATTGTATTCATCGACAACAGTCCTTGAGCATATCAATCCTTTATCTGTATGCGTAATGAGTCTGGTGAACAAGAAGAGTGACGCGTGAGTTAAATATTCAATTTTCTGCTCGGTTAAGGCAAAAAAGTCATGTTATCTCGCGGCTTACAGAATAAAGCATAGCACCTGGTTTTTAATTCGCCTAGCTTTTGCAAGCAGAGTCGTTGCTGGATGTAATGCTATGCGCCATACCTTGATTGCGAAAATCTCGGGCTAAACGTAGAAATTGTTCGGGGGATTGTTCAAGAACGCTTTGATCGATAAGCAGGTCGTAACCCGTCATCTGACGCATGTTTGCCATGCGGTTTGCGAACATCGCTTTTAGACCGTGATAAATTTTACCTGAATGAGTATGGTAATAGTCATCTTCTAAAAGATGGTCACTGGGGCAAGTGCCTGAAGGGCATTCTTGGCGAAGAGCTGCATAAAGAGCACTGCGTTGTTCAGTAAGAAGATGAGCACATAATCGAGGGGAAAGGGTATCTAGCAAAAACTGTTCGTCGTTCAGCCGAATGCCAATATAATTTAATTCCAGTCGTTCAAAGCCACGTCCTACGCAGGGTATACCAAAACGATCTATTTGACGCCATGGTAAAGCCCAACCGCCATAACGGTGGTGAAATTGCAGATGGTCATGACACAACACCAGACCAAATTGAGGTTGGCCCGATTTACTCAGGCCGATACGAATCCCTAAATAGGCGAGGATAATACCAAATGCGGCAATAAAACTGACCGCAATGTTCGGAATATATAAAATGCCAACGCTAATAATTGCTAAAGCTATACCGATATAGAGACAGCTTTTGGCATTTTTTCGACAGCTTGAAGGTAGTTTAATGGTATCCATATCTGAGCCATGCATCTACGCCACTAGTTGTTAATAGTATGTTGCTTGACCCAAATAAATGCAACTGAGCTAAATCGAAATGGCTATAACCAATACCAAAAACCGCGGTTTACCCACTGCGTTAGTTGGCTAACAAATGCCTCATCTTTAAGCGCTTTATTTAAAAGATTGAAGTTAAGCTGACTTTGGTTGGCTAGCTGCTGATAGCCGGTAAAGTCTCCGTCAAATGGATAAGCTTCGCCGTCAATAAATAGCTCGCTTAACCCTTGCAAATAGATAACTTTTAGACCTTCAACGCGATGTAATATTTCCCCTTGCTCGAGTTGTTCGATTAACATCTCTGCTGTCAGGCACTCATCATCTTGCAGTGGTAAAATGTCAATATCGCGACGAGTCTGCGAAAAAAACCGACCAAAAAAGTCTCGCATCTGGCGGTTATCATTAAGCAAGTTTTGCATCAAACCTAATAATTTCTGCTGCTGGTGCCGAGTAATTTCGCCCCAAGCGTGGCCAGCAACCAATTCTGGATCGTTGTAACGGGTAAAAGGTTGGCTTTGATCGAGTAAATGGTCGGCAAAGGCACTGAAGAGCTCTTTTTGATCTGGGGCGCGAAAACCAACTGAGTAACTCAATGAATCATCAATTGAGACACCGTTGTGTGGGCAACCTGGCGGGATATATAAAACATCGCCACTTGATAACACCTCATCAATCGCAGGTGTAAATGGTTCACACTGTTTTAGCCCCGCTTCATTGGCAAATTCTTTGAGGTTCTGGCGTTCACCAACTTGCCAGTGGCGCTGTCCATGTCCTTGAATAATAAATACCCCATATTGATCAATATGAGGTCCTACTCCGCCTTGCGGGGTGGCGAAACTTATCATTAAATCATCAAAGCGCCAATTGGGAATAAAATGAAATAGTTCAGCCAATTTGGCGCAATCGTGATGCCAGTGATTGGTTGCTTGAACCAATAGTGAACTAGCGGGTTGTTCTAGCTCGTCAAATCTCTCAAATGGGCCAAACTGCACTTGCCAGTGGTTATCTCGAACAGTAACCAATCGCGACTGCAGTTCGTCTTCCATGGCGAGTCCTGCGAGTTCTTCAGCACTTAAAGGGTCGATAAAATCGGTAATTCCCTGGCGAATCAACAAAGGTTTGCGTTGCCAGTAATCCACCATGAAATGGTTGATGTCAAAATTAAGTTTCATTCCGTCTCGCTACAATAAAAGGCGAAAAAGCCACAGCACTGCGGCTGCGGCTTATTTTTATATTAAATGTCTTGGGCAAGTTTGATGGCTTGGCCAATATAATTTGCTGGAGTAAGCGCTTTGAGCTGAGTTTTTACTTGCTCTGGCAGCTCTAAGGTATCAATAAACGCCTGCATGATTTGCTGATCTACGCGTTTGCCTCGAGTCAGTTCTTTTAGTTTTTCATACGGTTTTTCAATGCCGTAACGACGCATGACGGTCTGGATTGGCTCGGCTAGAACTTCCCAGTTATGGTCTAGATCGGCAAGAATATTCGCTTCATTCACTTCTAGTTTACGAATACCTTTAAGCGTTGCTTGATACGCTATCAGTGAGTAACCCAGAGCAACACCGATGTTTCGTAATACGGTTGAATCGGTTAAGTCGCGCTGCCAACGAGAGACAGGAAGTTTACGCGCTAAATGGTCAAACAAAGCGTTTGCAATACCGAGGTTGCCTTCAGAGTTTTCAAAATCAATTGGGTTGACTTTGTGCGGCATGGTTGATGAGCCAATTTCACCGGCAATAGTTTTCTGTTTAAAGTAACCTAGGCTGATATAACCCCAGATATCTCGGTCAAAATCCAGCACAATTGTATTAAATCGAGCCAAGGCATCATAAAGCTCAGCGATGTAATCATGCGGTTCAATCTGAGTGGTATATGGATTCCAGCTTAGACCAAGGCTTGTTACAAATTCTTCTGAGAATTGATGCCAATCGATATCAGGATAAGCGCTAAGGTGCGCATTATAGTTACCCACTGCACCGTTGATTTTACCTAATATTTCAACTTGTTCGACTTGTGCTAACTGGCGACGCAGACGAGCTACGACATTGGCCATCTCTTTGCCAATTGTAGATGGAGATGCAGGCTGACCGTGCGTGTGCGAAAGCATTGGAATTGCCGCATATTGTTTGGCCAGTTCGCTGATGGCATCAATCATCTCATTAAGCTGGGCTTTGAGAATGTTTTCACGAGCTTCGCTAAGCATCAATGCGTAGGATAGGTTGTTAATATCTTCTGATGTGCAAGCAAAGTGAATAAATTCGCTCACCGCGAGCAATTCACTGTTATGGGCAACTTTTTCTTTAAGAAAATATTCAACGGCTTTAACGTCGTGATTCGTCGTGCTTTCAATGGTTTTAATGCGTGCGGCATCTTGCTCTGAAAAGTTCGCAACTAAATCATCTAGGAACTGATTGGTTGCGTCACTAAATGGGGGCACTTCACTGATCTCATTATGCGAGCTCAGTTTTTGTAGCCAACGGACTTCGACGGTAACTCGGTATTTAATTAAACCGAACTCGCTGCACAGTGCGCGCAATTGACGAGTTTTAGCACCGTAACGACCATCAATGGGGGAAATGGCTGTCAGCGCTGACAATTCCATGGCTTATCTCCTGGTTTTCATTTTTTCTAGAGTGTCGATAGACATTGCTCTACCTGGGTGAGTAGCTTACTTCGTTGGAAGATCAGCTGTAGTCGTTTACCTCCGACCTGCTGCCAGAGTATCGCCGCGCGGATCCCAGCAAGAAGGGTCGCACGAACACGATTCTGATTAGCAGGCTGCTGCAGTAAACGGCGATCGCCAGTTACCTGAATACGGCTTCCTAGCGGACTAATTATATCACTGTAAATGGCCGCTAAGCTGGCCTGAATTTGTTCATCAGTGATGGCAAAATGGTTAAGTTGGCGTTTCACTTGAGAAATACGCTCAGCGAGCATCGCCTGCATATCAGCGCGTTTATTGAGCCGCTTGGCTAATGCCAGAAGACCGACAATATAACGAGTGACTTCTGGGTCGCGCAGCTCATTGCGATGTCCCATTTGAGCTTTCATGGTATCCAAGCCGACTTTTAAACCGTTTAAAGAACCATAAACTGATTCTGTGGTGGGCGGATCGGTCTGTAATATACTGTTTAGTGACGCTTCTAAACAGTCTTGCGCAACGGACTGCCCGCGAGCAATTTGCTGAACAATTCGACAAGCCTGACAAATCCCAGCGAATCCAATTACTTGTTCTTCTAATGTATGAGTCATAGCTGCCTCTGGGCGTAACGAATCTCAATAATGCCGCCACCAAGACATTCTTCATTGTCATAAAATACTGCCGATTGGCCGGGTGTGACTGCTATTTGATAGCTATCAAATTCAACCAGCAATGTGTCATCATCAACGGGGACAATTTTGCACGGGATATCCTGCTGACGATACCGCGTTTTAACAACCGCGCGAAATGGTTCTTTGCGAGTTTGGCGATTAACCCAGTGCAGCTGTTTGACCTGCATCGCCATCGAACGCAGTCGGGGATGATCGTGGCCTTGACCGACAATTAACACATTACGTTCAACGTCTTTATCAACTACGTACCAAGGTTCTTCGTTGGCATCTTTACGTCCACCGATATGGAGTCCTTTACGTTGCCCCAAGGTGTGATACATCAACCCTTGGTGCTCACCGATGACTTCACCTTCAGCGGTTTCAATCTTGCCAGGACGGGCCGGCAGGTAACGCTGTAAAAATTCGGTAAACTTGCGCTCACCAATAAAACAGATCCCAGTGGAATCTTTTTTATCTGCGGTCACCAAACCTTGCTCTTCGGCAATTTTGCGCACTTGTGGCTTTTCTAGCTCACCGACAGGGAAGAGCGTTTGGGCCATATGTTGTTCACTTAATGTGTACAAGAAATAGCTTTGATCTTTGTTCGAATCTAAACCGCGCAACATTTTCCAATGGCCATCGATTAAACCATTACGAACATAATGACCTGTTGCGATGTAATCGGCACCGAGTTCTTCGGCCGCAAATTCTAGAAATGCTTTAAATTTAATTTCTTTATTACACATAATATCTGGGTTTGGCGTGCGTCCTGCCTGATATTCAGCTAAGAAATGCTCAAAGACGTTATCCCAGTATTCTGCGGCAAAGTTGACCGTGTGCAATGGTATTGCGAGTTTGTCACAAACGGCCTGAGCATCGGCTAAATCACTGGCGGCAGAACAGTAATCGGTCCCATCATCTTCTTCCCAGTTCTTCATAAACAAGCCTTCAACTTGATAGCCTTGTTCACGTAACAGGTAAGCTGAAACGGATGAATCGACACCGCCGGACATGCCGACAATTACTTTTTTACTGCTATTTGTGCTCATGCTAACTCGATACTAAAAATTTGCTCGCTATTCTAGCAGATGAGGCTAGGGCGATCACTATAAAGGGGTCTTTTTACGGCGTTTTGTTGGTGCTTTAGGCGACTGTTTTATTAGTTTAGCAATATTTGGATCATTGCTGATATCAGCGCTTTGCCCCGGTTCAAGTTGGTCCAAATGCCAAGGCCCAATTGATGCGCGAATTAAACGCAATGTGGGATGACCGATTGCCGCCGTCATTCTTCTAACTTGGCGGTTTTTGCCTTCTTTAATAACAAGTTCTATCCAAGTTGTGGCGATATTGGCGCGATAGCGAATCGGTGGGTTACGCGGCCAAAGTTTAGGTTCATCGATGATTTTAGCCTTCGCTGGGCGAGTTTTGCCGTCTTTAAGCTCAACTCCATCGCGAAGCTGTTTAAGTGCCTGTTCATCAGGCTCCCCTTCAACTTGCGCCCAATAGGTTTTTGCCATCTTTTGTTTAGGATTGGCTAATTGGTGAATTAGCTGGCCATTATTGGTTAGGATTAATAACCCTTCGCTGTCGCGATCAAGGCGTCCGGCCGCGTAAATATCAGGAATACTAATATAATCAGCGAGTGTTTCTCGTCCTTCGTTGTCTGAGAATTGGCAAAGCACCATGAAAGGTTTATTGAGCATGACAACACGGGTTGATGCTTGTGTTGTAATAGGTTTAGTGCGGTGACGTTCTTGGTGCGGACGTTTTTTATGCACAGATAAAGTCGTTTTATTCATGGGTTAATGATAGCAAAAATGCGTCATAAAATATGCGGTTATGATACAGGATTATGGGTAAAAACAGCCACCAAGATATTTTAGACAAAGAGAGTGCAAAGCAGCTCTTAAGAGCGGGTGTATTAGAGGACAAATGAAAAGCGGACCTATTATTATATTAAAAGGTCCGCTTTAGCTATCAGCGACGTAATACGTTCAATTATTTTGAGTTATCGTCAAAAACGATGCTCGTCGCGTGGTTACCTTTCGGGCCTTTTTGCATTTCAAATTGAACGTGCTGACCGGCTTTAAGGGTCCGATACCCCTCCATCTGGATGGTTGAGTAATGAGCGAAGATATCTTCGCCCCCCTGATCAGGGCAAATGAACCCAAATCCTTTGGCATTGTTAAACCATTTTACTGTTCCGGTTGGCATACGACATATCCCTATTTACTTGTGTTTTTACCAATGAACCACCATCATATCTAGAACAACTTAAAATATAGACATGATTTGCTATGGCAATTTTACAATCTAGTAAAAAAGTGCCAGCAGTCAAGAAGCAATTTTCAATTCTGCTGGTGTTGTCATTTTAAAGTCGTTAATGTGGTAGATATATTTCATTGAGGCTATAGTTTGAGATATGGGTAATCAGCCGAGCTGGACTGATTTTGAAGAATTAATCCAGACAGATAGAAAAACAGAACTTGAGCCCCCATCTCTATATAAAGTGGTGTTGAATAATGATGACTATACACCTATGGAGTTTGTGGTTGAGGTTTTGCAGCGATTTTTTAATATGGACCTAGAAAAGGCAACACAAGTGATGTTAACGGTTCATTATCGGGGTAAAGGCATTTGTGGGGTATTCACAGCGGAAGTTGCCGAAGCAAAGGTTGTTCAGGTGAATCAATACGCAAAAGAATTTGAGCACCCTCTGCTATGTACAATGGAGAAAGCCTGATTTAATCAATGATGTAGGGCCGTTTTGCAGGAGTCAGCTATGTTAAATAAAGAACTCGAGGTCACTCTAAATAAGGCGTTTAAAGAAGCTCGCCTGAGAAATCATGAATTCATGACGGTTGAGCATCTGTTGTGCGCTTTGCTAGATAATGGTTCTGCCAAAGAAGCATTAGAAGCATGTGGGGCGAATGTTAACCAACTCAGAGAAGACTTAAATAGTTTTATTGAGCAAACGACACCCGTTATTCCATCTAACGACAGTGATCGTGAAACTCAGCCTACGTTGGGATTCCAAAGGGTATTGCAACGAGCTGTATTCCATGTTCAATCATCGGGGAATCATGAGGTTACTGGAGCTAACGTTCTGGTGGCAATTTTTAGTGAACAGGAAAGCCAAGCGGTCTACTTTTTGAAAAAGTCAGACATCAACCGGCTTGATGTCGTTAATTATATCTCTCATGGCGTACGTAAAGTCGATGGTGATGATGATGGATTAGGGGGCGCAGCCGAAGAAGGCGAAAGCGTTTCTGAAGAACAAAAACAGTTAGAGAATTTTGCCACGAACCTGAACCAACAGGTGCTCAATGGTAAAATTGACCCACTGATTGGTCGTGATAGTGAGTTATCTAGAACGATTCAGGTCTTATGCCGTCGTCGCAAAAACAATCCTCTGTTGGTCGGTGAAGCGGGTGTCGGTAAAACTGCTATTGCCGAAGGGCTTGCTTATCGAATCGTTCATGACGATGTTCCTGAAGTTATCAAAGACGCGACTATCTACTCGCTAGATATGGGCTCCTTGTTGGCTGGAACAAAATATCGCGGCGATTTTGAAAAACGTTTTAAAGCATTGCTTAAACAGTTGTCCGGTGCTGAAAACGCAATTTTATTTATCGATGAAATTCACACCATTATTGGTGCTGGTGCGGCTTCTGGTGGTCAGTTAGATGCTGCCAACTTGATTAAACCGCTGCTCAGCAATGGCATGTTGCGTTGCATGGGCTCGACCACTTATCAAGAATACAATCAGATTTTTGAGAAAGACCGCGCGCTTGCTCGGCGCTTCCAAAAAATTGATATTGTTGAGCCTAGCGTTGATGACACAACAAAAATTTTGATGGGGCTAAAAAGCCGTTACGAAGCCCATCATGATGTGCGTTATACCAATAAAGCGATTCGTACTGCAGCCGAACTTGCCGCCAAATACATCAATGAACGTCATCTGCCAGATAAAGCGATTGATGTGATTGATGAAGCGGGCGCTAATATGCGGATGTTACCTGTTAGTCGGCGGAAAAAAACGATTGGCGTTTCTGATATCGAAGCAATTGTTGCCAAGATTGCTCGAATTCCAGAACAAAAAGTTTCTTCCACCGATAGAGAGGTTCTCAAAACCCTTGGTGAAACTCTGAAAATGATGGTGTTCGGTCAAGACCGAGCAATCGATGTCTTAGTTGATGCGATTCGTTTGAATCGTTCCGGCTTAGGAGTTGAAGGCAAACCTGTGGGCTCATTCTTGTTCGCAGGCCCAACTGGTGTTGGTAAAACCGAAGTGACACAACAGCTTGCCAAGGCAATGGGGGTTGAGCTGGTGCGCTTTGATATGTCCGAATACATGGAGCGTCACACGGTATCACGCTTAATTGGTGCGCCTCCAGGGTATGTTGGTTACGATCAAGGTGGGTTATTAACCGATGCTGTGATGAAACATCCGCATTGTGTGGTATTGCTCGATGAAATCGAAAAAGCCCACGAAGATGTCTTTAATCTGTTACTACAGGTGATGGACCACGGTACTTTGACCGATAACAATGGCCGACATGCTGATTTTCGTAATGTGATACTGGTAATGACCAGTAACGCAGGCGTAAAAGAAACGCAGCGCAGCTCAATTGGCTTTAAACAGCAAGATCACAGCTATGATGCGATGGATGAGATCAATAAAATTTTCTCGCCAGAGTTTAGAAACCGTTTAGATAGCATTATCTGGTTCAATGCACTGGATGAATCGATTATTGATCGCGTTGTCGATAAATTTATCGTCGAATTGCAAGCGCAGTTGGATGCTAATGGCGTCTCTCTTGAAGTGGATAAAGATGCACGCGCATGGTTGGCGATTAAAGGCTATGACCCAATGATGGGCGCACGTCCAATGGCTCGAGTGATCCGCGAGCAGTTGCGCAAACCATTAGCCAATGAGATTTTGTTTGGTGAACTAAACAAAGGTGGGCATGTAGATGTCTCTGTCGATAATGACACGGATGCATTGACCTTTGCTTATAATCGGGTTGCAGCAGAGCAAGTTTAATCGCTTGTTAGCGGATAACTTAAAATAAAAAAACCAGCGATTGAGCTGGTTTTTTTACATAGCGAAACAGTGACTTAGCGGGCACGGAATACAATACGTCCTTTAGACAGATCATAAGGTGTCAGCTGAACAGTCACTTTATCGCCTGTTAAAATGCGGATATAGTTTTTACGCATTTTACCGGAGATGTGAGCAGTGACCACATGACCGTTTTCCAGTTCAACGCGAAACATTGTGTTTGGTAATGTATCGAGAACTGTGCCTTGCATTTCAATGTTGTCTTCTTTCGCCATGATTCCTCAGTGAGTATACTCCAAAACTAAACGCCGCAAGAATGCCAGAATAAAGGCCTTGTGTAAAGTTTATTCGTTATATTCGCCCAGCCATTGGCCATATATAAAGCGTTGATGAGGATGAAAATGCTGTTTGTAATTCATCTTCTGACAACTGTCTATTTGGTAGCCTAAATAGAGCCATTGTTTTTGATTTTCTCTGGCTTGTTGAATTTGGGTAAGAATTAGCCAGCGACCCACCGAGCGTTTTTCAAGTTCAGGCGCAAAAAAGCTGTAGACAGCACTTAGACCCAGTTCTAGCCAATCGGTGATTGCGACGGCAACTAATTCATCTTGCAGGTAGGTCTCTAAAAAGCGAGTTGTCTGCCAATGGCTATGAATAAAGTCCCGATAGTCGTTAAAGTTATGGTGGGTCATTTCACCATCATTATGGCGACAATTTAAATAACGCTTATATAAATCAAACTGTTTAAGACTGAGTTGGTCTGCCCAGCGAAAAGACAAATCTTGATTGCGCTTTAGAACCCGCTTTTGCGAGCGAGTCGGCGTAAAGTTTTGAACGTCAACTTTTAGCGATTGGCATTGCTGACATTCAATGCAATGTGGGCGGTAGACTTCGTTACCGCTGCGTCTAAAGCCCTGTTCAATAAGCTGTTGGTAGGGCAGATTCGAGTCTTTAGCGCTAAAGACTACTAATTCACGAGCCCGTTGTGTGCTAAGGTATGGGCAATCATGTTCAGGAGTAATACCCGTGGTTAACGATATGCTCATAGATAACGAGGCTCCCAACATCCTGAGCGCAGTGGTTGATCTCGATATTGCTGCAGATAGTTATAAAACTCAGCTCGCGAGCAACTTTTGACGCCTAGTGATTGCAGATGGTCAGTGGGCATTTGCGCATCAATAAATTGACCGCCATATTGGCCAAAAAGATGTGCTAAATAAATAAATGCCATTTTTGAGGCATTGGTCGCTCGGTGAAACATCGATTCGCCACAATAGAACTGTCCAATATTTACCCCATAAAGGCCACCTACTAGTTGCTCGCCATCCCAAACCTCGATGGAGTGAGCATGACCTTGCTGATGAAGCATAATATACGCGCTTCTCATCTGATCAGTAATCCATGTTCCTTCTTGTGCGCGATCGGCGCAGCCATCTATCACTTTTGCAAAGGCAAGATTCACGCTTACTTTAAATGGCGTTTTTTTGAGCCACTTTTTCATGCTCTTACTGATATGCACTTCCTTAGGAGCAAGAATTGCGCGGGTACCGGGAGACCACCATAAAATGGGTTGGCGCTCATCAAACCAAGGAAAGATGGCGTGTCGATAAGCATAAATAAGTCTTTGTGGGCTTAAATCTCCACCAATGGCTAGCAGTCCGTCTGGATCATCAAGTGCCTGTTCAATGTCTGGAAACCAAAGTTCATCGGCTAACACATGCAATTGCATTGTATTTCTCTTAAACTCCTAACTAATGATGAGTCATCTTAAGGTATAGGCAAGTTATGAATATACGCTTTCGTTCTTGGGTTTTATTCTCTGTTGTTTTACTGACCACCACTCCGGTGTGGGCTAATTATCACCGTAACGTTGCCCGGCCCGTTGAGCAAGTTGTTTTTGGTGAGGTGACATCGGTTCGCTATTTTAATCCTACTCAAGCAAGGCATGTTCAACATAATCCTTGGAAGACGCTATTGGGGGGTGTCGTTGGTGGTGTCTTAGGAAATCAATTTGGCAAGGGATGGGGCAGAGTGGTGGCAACTGGTGTTGGCGCCGCTGCAGGTGGCGCAATTGCGCAGCAAGCTCAAGGGCCAGAGGATCAATCAGTCCAGTATCATTTGGTTGAGCTGCTGATTCGCGACAATGATACTCAAAAGTTAATTGATGTTGTGCAAGACTATGACCCAAGCATGCAATTTCATAAAGGGCAATCGGTACGAATTCTTTATTTTAAAGAAGGGGTTCGGGTCGATACTGACTATTAACTGAAAGCAAATTGACCAATCAGCCAGCAAGCTGATTGGTCAAAGAATTATTTCAGGCTATCAAGATAGCGTTCAGCATCAAGAGCTGCCATACATCCTGCGCCTGCTGATGTTATCGCCTGACGATAGATATGATCAGCAACATCCCCAGCGGCAAAGACGCCAGGTACACTGGTTGCGGTGGCGTTACCCTGAGTTCCAGAGGCGATTTTAATGTAGCCGTTGTTCATCTCCAACTGACCTTCAAAAATACTGGTATTAGGTTGATGGCCAATTGCAATGAATGCCCCCATGACGTCTAACTGAGAAAGCTCACCTGTTTGAGTATCTTTGAGTTTTACGCCAGTGACGCCCATCTCATCGCCTAACACTTCATCAAGCGTTTTATTCAGGTGCAGCGTCATATTGCCGTTTTCTACTTTGTCCATCATTCGGTCCAGTAGAATTTTTTCACAGCGGAATTTTTCACGGCGATGAATGACGTGTACCTCTGATGCGATATTTGATAGATACAACGCTTCTTCAACGGCGGTATTACCACCACCGACCACAACTACTTTTTGATTGCGATAGAAAAAGCCATCACAAGTGGCGCAGGCTGATATCCCTTTACCTTTAAATGCTTCCTCTGAAGGCAGGCCCAGATATTTAGCAGAAGCACCTGTGGCGACAATGAGCGAGTCACAGCTATATTGACCACTATCGCCAAACAACATCAAGGGACGAGTAGTTAAATCGACACGGTTGATGTGATCGAACACAATGTTCGTTTCAAACTTCTCAGCATGTGCTTTCATGCGCTCCATCAGCGCAGGGCCTGTTAACCCTTCAGGATCACCGGGCCAGTTTTCAACTTCAGTGGTTGTGGTTAGCTGACCGCCTTGTTGGATGCCTGTAATTAAAGTAGGGTTCAGATTGGCCCGGGCTGCATAAACAGCAGCGGTATAGCCAGCAGGGCCGGAGCCTAAAATGATGACCTGACTATGTTGGGTTTCACTCATAGAATAAACTCTCATTATTATTGACTGTTTCCCCATATGATAGATGAATGCTTGCCTAGATCGAAACCTCTGTTATAACATTTTTATATCATTTGTATGAATTGCTTATAAAAAGAGCGATTTTTGCAAATTACAGTGTGGTCTATTGTTTTGCCGCCTCAAAAACCTCCGGTTTATATGGGATCTTCCAATAATTGATTAATTTGCAGAGATAAATGTCGTTTATGCTTGCGAAAATATAGTTTTTATGCAAGATTGATGGAGTTAGTAAAACTTAGTTTTACTGGCCACTAACCAATGGTCTCAATCAACCTCTCGATATAGTTAAAGCTTTTATATTGGCTGAACAGTAACTTAGAGGGCTTTGAGCTTACTTCGTGTGTGAACCTATTTTCTAGGTAAATTATTTGCGGACTAACTCGTCAACAGTTTAGCTAATGTGCTGCATATATGAACAAGGATCGTGAGTTGAGCTATTTGAACCGGAGGTTGAATAACAAAAAAACGTGCAATACAACATATTATTTGAAGTCAAGGTCAGCGCATGAAGGAACTAGATCGGATTGATCGCAACATACTCAATGAGTTGCAACAGGATGGCAGAATCTCTAATGTGGAGTTGTCTAAACGGGTAGGATTGAGCCCGACACCATGTCTTGAAAGGGTTCGCCGTCTCGAACGGCAGGGATACATCTGTGGTTATACCGCTATTTTAAACCCTCAATATTTAGATGCATCATTATTGGTTTTTGTTGAAATTACTTTAAACCGGGGCGCAGCGGATGTTTTTGAACAATTTAACAGCGCTGTTCAGCAATTAGAAGAAATCCAGGAATGTCATTTAGTTTCCGGTGATTTCGACTATTTGTTAAAAACTCGTGTGGCAGATATGTCGGCTTATCGTCGCTTGCTTGGTGAGACTTTGCTGAGATTACCGGGAGTAAATGACACTCGTACTTACGTCGTCATGGAAGAGGTAAAACAGAGTAATCGGCTGGTGATCAAGCATTAGGTGTAAAAAAGTCGGTTTAATTACTGTTCGATAGAGCGGCCATTGCCGCTCTTTTATTTATATTTGCTGCCATAACATTATAAATATTTTTATAATAAGAAGTGTCTTATGTTTTTCTCATGAAGGAGAGTCGTTTTTGGCGGTTTTGTTCTCTTCCAAATTAAATGGTTGGCAGCGCTTACAAGAAGCGGGTGTCATCATTTTCATCGCACTAGCGATTGTTTGTGCGATTGCACTATTTAGTTTTAATCCAGCGGATCCAAGCTGGTCGCAAAGCTCATGGCAAGGTCATGTGGCAAATGCGGCTGGTTCATTCGGAGCGATGGTCTCGGATGGCCTGTTTTTCCTGTTTGGCTGGATTGCCTACCTTGTCCCTGTGATGTTAGCCGGTTTAGGTTATCTGTTATTCTGGCGACCCGTCCCGATTCGAGAGCTTTCTTTTTTTAACGCAGGCTTGCGACTGATTGGTTGTGTTTTAGCTGTGATTAGTGCCACTGCATTAGCTTCGGTTAATTTTAATAACTTTTATTATTTTTCATCGGGTGGATTAATCGGAGATTTAAGTTCTGGTGTTATGGATAAAGCTTTAGGAAGTTTAGGTAGCACTATTATTTGGTTGGCGCTCCTGGCGATTGGGATAACGCTTCTTACTGGCGTTTCGTGGGTCACCATTGTCGAGTCAATCGGCGAGTTATTGCAGCGCTTTGCTGGGTTTGTGAAGGATAAATTTGGTAATCGCTCTGATGATGAGCTGGTATTTGAAAGTGCGCCATCACCAATTGATGAGCCCAATGATGATGAATTTGCCATTGAGCATAAAAAATCAATCGTCTCACCATTTAAACGCTTGTTAAAACGTCGCAATGATGAAGATGAGTTTAATCAAGAAAACGATTCACAAACCGATGAAATAGATTGGCTAGAAGATGATTCATCTGATCGCCAAGAGCCCCATTTTGATATTCCAGTTGTGACCAACGATTTTGCCCAAGATGATGAAGATGAATCTGCGGCGGTTGAGAGCGACATTTCAGTTACCGAACAAGCGCCAGTATCTCAGCCTCCTAAAGCACAAATGGTCGCACCAGCCAATGCAAAAACACTAGCTGATTTTGCACCGGCTCCCAAACCAACTGATTTGGCACCATTGCCAGATATGAGCCTGCTTGACCGCCCAGATAAGAAAACTAATCCGGTCACTCAAGAAGAGCTCGATCAAGTGGCGAGATTAGTGGAAGCGAAGCTACTTGATTTTAACGTGGAAGCTAAAGTTGTCGCAGTTCATCCAGGCCCTGTAATTACCCGTTTTGAACTTGATTTAGCGCCCGGTGTTAAAGTTAATAAAATTAGTAACTTATCTAAAGACTTGGCGCGCTCGTTGTCTGCGATTAGTGTCCGAGTTGTTGAAGTAATCCCAGGTAAGTCAGTAATTGGGTTAGAGTTGCCAAATGAGCATCGTGAAATTGTTTATTTAAGTGAAGTGCTCAATTGCCCAGCATTTCATAAGAATAAATCAGCACTGACCATGGTACTGGGGAGCAATATCTCTGGTGAACCTGTGGTGGTCGATTTAGCTCGGATGCCGCACTTATTGGTGGCTGGGACAACGGGTTCTGGTAAATCCGTTGGGGTCAATGTGATGATCATCAGTATGTTGTATAAATCAACACCTGAAGATGTTCGAATGATTATGATTGACCCGAAAATGTTGGAATTGTCTGTATACGATGGCATCCCGCACTTATTGTGTGAAGTTGTGACCGATATGAAAGAAGCGGCGAACGCGCTGCGTTGGTGCGTCGGTGAAATGGAACGTCGTTATAAATTAATGTCAGCGGTTGGCGTGCGTAATTTGAAAGGCTACAACGCCAAAGTTAAAGAAGCGATTGCCCGCGGAGAACCGATTGCCGATCCGCTATGGAAACCTGGCGATAGTATGGACGAGCAAGCACCAGCACTTGAAAAATTGCCGTCTATTGTCGTGGTGGTCGATGAATTTGCTGACATGATGATGATTGTCGGTAAAAAAGTTGAAGAGTTGATTGCGCGTATTGCTCAGAAAGCGCGAGCCGCCGGGATACACCTGATTTTAGCAACTCAGCGACCATCTGTTGATGTGATAACTGGCTTGATTAAAGCCAACATTCCGACGCGAATTGCCTTTCAGGTTTCGAGTAAAGTCGACTCACGCACCATTCTTGACCAGCAAGGCGCTGAAACACTTCTAGGGCAGGGGGATATGCTTTATCTTCCGCCGGGAACAAGTGTTCCGACGCGAGTGCATGGCGCCTTTGTCGATGATGACGAAGTGCATCGTGTTGTTTCAGATTGGAAACTGCGTGGTCAGCCAGATTATATCGATGAAATTTTAAATGGTGATATGGGCCCCGAGGCATTGCTCCCGGGTGAACAACCCGAAGGTGATGAAGAGGTCGATGAGCTCTATGATCAGGCCGTTGCATTTGTTACTGAAACGCGTCGTGGTTCAGTTTCTGGTGTTCAGCGTAAATTTAAAATTGGTTATAACCGTGCTGCGCGAATTGTTGAGCAGATGCAGGCTCAGGGGGTTGTTAGTGCTCCTGGGCACAACGGTAACCGTGAGGTGATAGCCCCGCCACCAGTAAGAACTGAGTAAGAAAGCTAACGAGGTATTATGCGACAGTTACGAATTTTAGCAGCGATATTTTTGTTGTTGTTAAGCCCCTTGGTGATGGCAAATCCTGCATCTGATCTGCGCCATAAATTGGAAAAAATTAGCCATTTTGGCGCTGATTTCTCACAAACAGTGATTAGCCCTGAGGGAAAAACAATCCATCAGGGTAAAGGACATTTTGTGATTGCTAAACCGGGTAAATTGCACTGGCAAGAAACTCATCCCGGTGATGATGAAATAATCTCGGATGGGAAAACCATTTGGTATTACTCTCCAATGGTTGAGCAAGTCACCATTTATAATACATCGCAGGCCATTGTGCATACGCCGTTTATTTTGTTAGCCGATCAACGAGAAAAAACCTGGCAAGGGTATAAAGTTGCGCAACACGATGGTGTGTATACAGTAAGCAGTAAAGACTCATCACAGCAGGTTACATTTTCGCTGCGATTTGCTAAAACCGGTGATATTAGTGAATTTACTGTGGTTGATAATCAAGGTCAGCACAGTGAATTTAAATTGAGTCACTTTAACCTGAATCCTGATATTCAGTCGGGCACTTTTAGTTTTAAAGTTCCAGATGGAACTCAAATCGACGATCAACGTCAGTGATATGGATAATTTAGGATTTGATTTTGCCCCTGATTTTCGTCCTTTAGCAGCGCGAATGCGGCCTCAAACACTTGATGCTTATGCGGGGCAAAAACAGCTTTTAGATTCGGCCAAGCCGCTCTATAAGGCGATTAAAAATGGCCAGCTTCATTCAATGATCCTTTGGGGGCCGCCTGGCACGGGTAAAACGACTCTCGCAGAAATTATTGCCCGTTATGCTGATGCCAATGTTGAGAAAATATCGGCCGTGACCAGTGGCATGAAAGAAATTCGCCAGGCCATTGAGAATGCCAAAATTACTCAGCAAAGTGGGCGTCGTACCATTTTATTTGTTGATGAAGTTCACCGATTTAATAAAAGCCAGCAAGATGCCTTTTTACCCCACATTGAAGATGGAACGGTCGTTTTTATCGGTGCGACCACCGAAAACCCATCGTTTGAAGTAAACAATGCATTGCTTTCTAGAGCACGGGTTTATGTGCTTGAACAGCTAACTGATGATGATATCGAGCAGGTTCTTAAACGTGCTTTGAGCGAAGATACCCAGCTTAAACAGCGTCATCTTAGCTTTAATGATGGGGTTTTAACTCAGCTTGCCCAGTTTGCGCAAGGCGATGCTCGCCAGGCGTTGAATTTTCTGGAAATGGCGACTGATTTAGTCAGCGATGGACAGGTTATTGATGCTGAGTTATTGGCTCAGGTTTGCGGTGAACACTTTGCCAAAGTCGATAAGCAGGGCGATCAATATTATGACTTGCTTTCAGCGCTGCATAAATCGATTCGTGGTTCCAATCCAGATGGTGCACTATTTTGGTTTTGCCGAATTTTAGAGTCAGGATGCGATCCACTGATTGTTGCCCGGCGATTGCTTGCTATTGCCTCCGAGGATATTGGCAATGCCGATATTCGTGCAATGCAGGTTGCAATTAATGCTTGGGACTGTTTTACTCGGGTGGGGCCTGCCGAAGGCGAGCGAGCCATTGCTCAAGCGGTGGTTTTTTTAGCGTGTGCGCCTAAAAGTAATGCGGTTTATGAAGCGTTTAAAGCTGCTCGTCAGGCTGCTAAAGAATATGGACATCTAGGCGTGCCAGTTCATTTGCGGAACGCTCCCACTGAATTAATGAAACAGATGGGTTATGGCGCGGAATATCGCTATGCTCATTTAGAACCGGGGGCATATGCAGCAGGTGAGTGCTATTTGCCCGAAGAAATCGCTGATTTGCACTTTTATCATCCCCATGATCGAGGCTTGGAAAAACAAATTCAGGCTAAACTTGATTATCTTAATGAATTAGATGCGAAAAGTCCGCGACAACGATACCCCAAGAAGTGATAGAATAGCGGTGTAGCCAAGGTGGCTACTTTAACTATTTTAAGTTCATAGAACCAATTGATAGAGCCTTGAATAAGGCTAATGGAACAAAGATAAGGTTTATCATGCTAGATGCTAAATATCTCAGGAGTGATATTGAGACTGCAGCGCAGAAATTAGCGCGCCGCGGTTTTAAATTAGACGTCGCATTAGTGACTCAATTAGAAGAACGACGCAAGTCGCTGCAGGTCCAAACTGAAAACTTGCAAAGCGAACGTAACTCCCGTTCCAAATCGATTGGACAGGCCAAAGCTCGTGGCGAAGATATTCAGCCGTTATTAGATGAAGTCGGCTCATTAGGCGAAGAGCTTAATCAGGCCAAAAGTTGCTTAAGTGATGTTCAGCAACAATTGCAGGATATTGCCTACAGTATTCCTAATATTCCAAACGACAGTGTTCCTTTAGGTAAAGATGATAGTGAAAATGTTGAACTTCATCGTTGGGGAACCCCGCGTGAATTTGATTTTCCAGTCAAAGATCACGTTGATATTGGTGAAGGTCTCAATGGCCTAGATTTTCAGGCTGCGACTAAAATCAGTGGCTCTCGTTTTATCGTGATGAAAGATAAAATTGCGCGGCTGCATCGTGCACTTGCGCAGTTCATGCTGGACACTCAGACAACTGAGCATGGTTATCACGAGATGTATGTCCCATATCTGGTAAATGCAGACTCGCTATATGGAACGAGTCAGTTACCGAAATTTGGTGAGGATTTGTTTAATACCAAACCTGCTACTGAAGAAGGAATTGGCATGAGTCTGATTCCAACGGCAGAGGTTCCACTGACCAATATGGTTCGTGACACCATTGTTGATGAAGCTGACTTGCCAATTAAAATGACGGCTCACACGCCATGTTTTCGTAGTGAAGCAGGTTCTTATGGTCGCGATACACGGGGCCTGATTCGTCAGCACCAGTTCGATAAAGTTGAAATGGTTCAGGTTGTTCATCCAGAACATTCATACGAAGTGTTAGAACAGATGCGCGAACATGCTGAACATATTCTGCAAAAACTCAATCTGCCATATCGAGTTGTGACTTTGTGTACTGGGGATTTAGGTTTTTCAGCCGCGAAAACTTACGACTTGGAAGTTTGGGTTCCTGCTCAAAATACCTATCGTGAGATTTCATCTGTGAGCAACTGCGAAGATTTCCAGGCGCGTCGTATGCAAGCTCGGTTCCGCCCTGCGGGAAGTAAAAAACCAGAGTTAGTTCATACATTGAATGGATCTGGATTGGCCGTTGGCCGTACATTAGTGGCTGTGTTGGAAAATTATCAGCAAGCTGATGGTTCAGTTGTTGTGCCTGAGGTGCTCAGACCATATATGAATGGTCTTGAAGTTATTAACGCTGCGTAATAATTAAAGAGGCCCCTGAAAAGGGGCTTTTCATCATTGAGCTCATATAAACTCCCACATTACTTTGATTCGAGCTCATTTTAATCTGCAATGATAAATTACATTTTATTGTATAATTCAATTATTTTCTCATTAATCTCTCTTTTTTGATAAACTCTATCGACTTTCAGTCAATCCCATTTGTTTTAATACCAAGAGATTCATTTATGCACAGCCGCTCTAAGAACTCCGCTTATTTTTCACGTATGCCGCGTCCCGTGGGCTGGGCTTTGTTAGTGGGGCTTTCAGTTTTATGTGCTTGGCTTATGCAGGTGGTTGGTTTAAGTGCTGAATGGATGGTTGGCCCGATGGTTGCGGCAATAGTGATTGCGCTAATGGGCATTCGCCTTAATGTTAATCGTCCTCTGTATCAATTTTGCCAAGCGATTGTTGGCTGTGTGATTGCGCAAAGTTTAACTTCCGAAATTGTTAAAGAAGTCTTAAAAGACTGGCCGATTGTGGTCTTAGTGGTCGCTTCAGTGATGGTTTTGAGTTGGGGATTAGGGTGGATCTTGGGCAAGCTCAAAGTCATGCCAGCACAAGTAGCTATATGGGGCGCATCACCAGGAGCCGCGAGTGCTATGGTAATTTTAGCCAAAGCGTATGGCGCGGATGCTCGCTTGGTTGCATTTATGCAATATATTCGCGTGCTCTTGGTTGTCATCATGTCTTCATTGGTCGCGGCCGCGGTAGTTCCCAAAGGAGCGATGCATCACTCACTATTTGAGAATTGGGCGCAGGTTCCTAACATCAGCAGCTTCGCGCTTACTATGGCACTCATCTTTGGCAGTATGCTTCTTGCTAAATTTGCCAAGATCCCTGCCGGAGCAATGCTGATCCCGATGTTCTTAGGCACCATTTTACATGTGAATGGTTGGCTGACGATTACTCTGCCTGAGTCCTTATTGGCGATTAGTTATCTCGTTGTGGGGTGGGTGATCGGAGTTGGCTTTGACCGGCAGACGTTTCGAGCCTCGCTCTATGCGTTACCAAAAATATTGCTAATGAATGTGTTATTGATGGTGTTATGTGCCGGTTTAGCGCTACTTGCGAGCCATTGGTTTCATGTTGATTTGTTATCCGCCTATTTAGCAACTAGTCCTGGCGGTGCGAACACAGTTGCAATTATTGCCTTGTCTAACCCGGTCAATGTGCCCTTTATTATGGCGCTGCAAACGAGTCGATTGTTTGCAGTTGTGGCATTAGGGCCTTGGATTGCAAAATGGCTAGGTAAAAAAATTCAAGGATAATTTACAAAGCCTTGTTAAGTTTGATATGCATAGGACTCTTTTGATTATTAAAGAGGTACTGTATGCAGCCAAACGAAAGTTCCAATGATCTTATTGTGAAATTTGGCCATGATGAGTTAATCATCCATCGGCGTTATGAAGTGTTGAGCATTGTCAACGATCTGTTATTGGCCCTTTGGTTCATAATCGGTAGTATCTGCTTTTTTTATTCGGGAACTATTCAAGATATTGGAACTTGGTTGTTTCTCATCGGTAGTTGCCAATTATTGATTCGCCCTGTTATTCGACTCGCTCGAAGCATCCATTTACAACATTTACCAGATTCCTCACAAAACTATTAGTCGAAAAGGGCGCGCTATGAGGCTTTAGTTTGGGGAAGAAAACATGGTGATATCTCATGTTTTTTGCAAGATTAGTTCAAACCTGCTGATTTTCATACAAAAGTACTATTGTGAATTTAGCTTGGATCGTCATAATAGATGAAAATTAATATTCCGATGATTTGCATTAGCATTTTAGTGTTGTTCAATGAGCATTTGTTAGATTTTTTTATGGAAAATGGGTTGTTTTAACAAATGTTATATTGATTCTGTTGTAGCTATCGTAAGATAACGAATCATTCAAAAATTTGCATAAAGTGATGAAATAGCTATGACATCGGGCTTAAAAATGGATCGATATAAACGAATGAAAACTTTCCAGTTTGACCTGATTTTGTCAGGTCTTCGACAAGCAACTCACAACGAATTACAGTCTCTTGAAAACGAGTTAGAAAAGCGTGGCTGTCAGCAATCGAACCCCCGCCAAGACAAATATGGTGTTCGTATTTCTGTCTCGGTTGATGCTGAAACTTTCACCCGGGCTATGTATGAGAGCACGCAGTATGTTCATCATCTTGAAAATTTTAAATTGTCTGTCAGATCAATTGAATTTAACTGAGCTTATCCTTTGCAGCCGGTAATTTTAAACGCTAGTTTTTTACTTATAATTAGAGCCTTATTGAATAATTCAATAAGGCTTTTTCTTTGAATTGTTTAATTTCTTAGCGGGTGTCATTAAATTGCGCCTGAAACCGCTCATCGGCTCAATATCTAAGTCGCTATAAGTCGATATCGCTAGCATCAATAGCGAGGTTTGATACAATCGTTACCCATATTTTCACATCTCTTTGATATTGACGATAGGATCATACCCCCATGAATGTTGCTGATCAGGTAATGGCTGTTAACAATGACTTGCCAATCCGTACGGCATTGCCGGTGCATAGTGGAAAAGTGCGCTCTGTTTATTGGTTAACTGAGGCCGATAGCCGCCGTTTAATTGAGCAGAAAAACTACCCGGTTGCAGCTGATACACCATTAGCTGTGATGGTCATTAGTGACCGAATTTCGGCATTTGACTGTATCTGGCACGGCGAGGGGGGAATGCAAGGTGTTCCGGGTAAAGGGGCTTCATTGAATGCTATCTCAAACTATTGGTTTGAGCAGTTCAAACGTCAAGGGTTAGCGCAGAGCCATATTCTTGATATTCCCCATCCGTTAGTTTGGATTGTACAAAAGGCGCGTCCAGTGATGGTTGAGGCCATTGCTCGTCAGTATATTACGGGGTCAATGTGGCGAGCTTATCAGCAAGGGGAGCGTGAATTTTGTGGGATCACCTTGCCTGAAGGGCTTAAACAAAATCAGAAATTGCCGGAGCTGTTAATTACGCCATCGACCAAAGGTATTCTAGAAGGGATCCCTGGTGTTCAAGAAGCTGATGACGTGAATGTTTCTCGCTCTGATTTGATTAATAATTATCAAGCCTTTGGTTTTCGTCAGAGTCAAGATGTCGATTGGTATGAAAAATTACTCAAAGATGGTTTTGAAACAATCAGTCAGGAATTAGCAAAACACGACCAAATCTTTGTCGATACCAAATTTGAATTTGGCTATGTCAAAGATATGCAAGGCAATGAGCAGTTAATCTATATGGATGAAGTTGGTACTCCGGATTCATCACGTATTTGGGATGGTCCTGCTTATCGCAAAGGCGAAATTATTGAAAATTCAAAAGAAGGATTTCGGCAGATGTTGCTCAATCACTTCCCTGATCCGGATATTCTATTGAATAAAAACCGTATGAGTGAACGATTTGCTCTTGCTCGAGATAATGCTCTGCCAGTCTCTGCGATGATGGGTTTGTCTGATACCTATCGTGCAATTGCTCAAACGATTACCGGCAAAGCGGTTGAGCTGTCAGATAATCCTCGTCAGGAAATCCTAGATTGCTTAAACGAGCATTATCAGTTGATCGTCTAATCGGAAATTTATGAAATATACGCCAAGTCTTGATGAATTAATTCAGGCATTACAAGTTTTGCCTGGCGTTGGCCCGCGTAGTGCTCAGCGAATGGCGTTTACTTTATTAGAAAGTAAACGACCGCAGGCCCAGAAATTGGCGGATGCATTAGCAAATGCCGTTGAGCATGTTGGCCATTGCAGCTCATGTCGCAATTTCTCAGAAGAGGGGCAGTTATGCCCCATTTGCCAATCGCCCAAGCGCCATAATAGTGGTCTATTATGTGTCGTTGAAAGTCCGGCTGATGTCGCAGCAATTGAACAAACTGCCCAGTATAGTGGGCTCTATTTTGTTTTGATGGGGCATCTATCACCGCTTGATGGCATTGGCCCTAAAGAGATTGGTTTGGACTTACTTGAACAACGCTTGCACCAAGAACCTATTCAGGAATTAATTTTAGCAACCAATCCAACGGTTGAAGGCGAGGCTACAGCTTATTACATTGCTGACTTGGCTAAAGCGCAAAACATTAAGGTATCTCGGATTGCTCACGGGGTTCCGATCGGAGGCGAGTTAGACCATGTTGATGGCACAACACTATCGCACTCGTTTATAGGGCGGCAGTCTTTTTAAAATCGATGTGCCGCTTAAAAGTTTAACACAGCTTATAAGCGGCCATCTTTATCACAAAGCAAAGAGGTCTTGCCGTTTTTTAGCCCGGCGTTTTGCTTCACATTTCCCACAGCGCTGAACGCAAGGGTCTGCATCAAGTCGTTCCAGCTCAATCTCTTCTTCACAATCACTGCAAATACCGTATAAGCCGATGTCATATTGGCATAATGCGGCATCAATTCGGCGTAATTCACTCAGTAAAGGTTCAATCCGCGGATCTGCGAGCGTACATGCATAATCGACAAAATCAGATGGCGACAAATGTTGCAATTTGTCGGCTTCCTGTTGCCATTTTTGTTCCTTTGATTGTAACAATGTTGTCACAAGCGCCTGCTTAGCTGTCGCCATCATATCGTCTAGACGCTTCTTATATTGAGAATAATCCAAGATTGTTCCCCACTATTTGTCTACTTAATTAGTGGGAGTATAGGAAGGCAATTTGTTAACGTTTATGATATGAATCAACAACAGTGTGGTATTTCAGCTAATTTGTCGACTATTTGATCTAATCCCCCTTGTTTTTAATTTTGCGCTCGCTCTAGCTCATTTAAAATCGCATCGCGGTCTTTGAGGATTCTAATTTGTCGAAATAAATCATTGGCTTGGGGGTAACTAAGCTTTAAATAACTGAACCACTGTTTTGTTCTTGATGGATAATAGATAGTGTTTTTCTCATCAATCGGTTGCTGGGCAAAATGAATGAGTAAACTTAAGACATCATTCCAACTCATTTTTGCTGTGGCTGTTTTTAAAACTGCGCCAAGATTGGGGGTAGCAACCGCGCCGCGACCGACCATGAACTGCTCTGCACCAGATTGTTCTTGGCATTGTTTGAGTGATTCTCTATCCCAAATCTCCCCGTTGGCAATAACGGGCAAAGTCACATGTTGACGAATTTTGGCTATCCATCCCCAATAGGCTGGGGCGCGATAACCATCTTTTTTGGTGCGAGCATGAACGGTGAGCTCGCTGGCATTGGCTTGGGCTACCGCATCAGCTATCTCAAGAGTTTGATTGGTATCTTCATAACCTAAGCGTATTTTCGCTGAGACTGGGTATTGACTTGGAACCGCTTCTCTAACGGCTTTTACAATTTGATAGATTAATTCTGGCTCTTTAAGCAAAACCGCACCACCGCGGCTTTTATTGACCGTTTTCGCTGGGCATCCAAAATTTAGATCAATCCCTGGAGAGCCAAGTTCAATGGCTGTCATGGCATTAAGCGATAGCCACTCAGGGCTTTGCCCTAACAATTGAACACGAACGGGGGTACCGCTGGCGGTTTTACCATCATTGGCGAGCTCTGGACAGAGCCGATAGAATACTTTGGCAGGAAGCTTTTGTTCGGTGACGCGAACAAATTCGGTCACACACAGATCGTATCCGCCCAGGCCCGTTAATAACTGGCGCATTTGAGCATCAACAACACCTTCCATTGGAGCGAGAATTAAACGCATAGTGACTCTTGATAAATTAACCGAAGGGGTTGTATCGAAAAAAACAAGAGTTGTCTAGTAAAATTAGAGCTATCGGATTGGCGCATATCTCTTCAAAATGGCGAGCAATTAGGCAAATATGCTCAACAATTGCATATCAAACTTTGCAACGCGCCGACAAATTGAGATAATCCTGTCTTAATGTTGTGGTCTGTTCATTATGGCTAGTTCGCTAAGAATGCATTGGCATTTTCCTTTCTGGTTATATGTGAAGCAGTCCTGGAAGGCCCATACCTTGTGATGGGCTTTTTATTTGAACAATTGGATTTAAGTATGAACCCAGAAACTCGTGCGTTAATCGAACAAAGCATTGTGTCGATCCCTGATTATCCGCAACCAGGAATTATTTTTCGCGATATTACAAGCTTGATGGAAAATGCCAAAGCATATCAGGCAACTATCGATGAGTTGGCAAGTATCTATAAAGATCAAAAGTTTACCAAAGTTGTTGGCACTGAAGCTCGCGGCTTTTTATTTGGGGCTCCGTTAGCGTTAGCTTTGGGTGTTGGTTTTGTGCCTGTTCGTAAACCGGGCAAATTACCGCGTGAAACTATCAGCCAAAGTTATGAACTTGAATATGGCACCGATACCATTGAGATCCATAAAGATGCGGTAGACAAAGATGATAAAGTCTTATTAGTTGATGATTTAATCGCAACTGGTGGTACAGCTGAGGCTGCTGTCATCTTACTTCGCAAATTAGGCGCAACGGTTAATGACGCAGCATTTGTGATCAATTTAGTTGACCTGCCCGGACAGAAAAAGCTAGAGAGTCTAGGTGTCAAAGTCGTTGATTTAGTCCAGTATCAAGGCGAGTAGTCAACGCAGATTAGGAGCATTTTAATGAGTTATTTGGCTCTGGCGCGCAAATGGCGCCCACAGACTTTTGCCGATGTGGTCGGTCAGCAGCATGTATTGACCGCCCTGACTCATTCGCTCGATAAACAAACGCTGCATCATGCATATCTGTTTAGCGGTACGCGTGGCGTCGGTAAAACGACATTGGCGCGGTTATTTGCCAAAGCCTTAAACTGTGAAGAGGGCGTTTCTTCGCATCCTTGCGGTGTTTGTAGCAATTGTCGCGCTGTAGAGCAGGGACAATTTGTCGATCTGATTGAAATCGACGCGGCTTCGCGAACGAAAGTGGAAGACACTCGTGAGCTGTTAGATAACGTGCAGTATCGACCCGCGCGTGGTCGGTATAAAATTTATCTGATTGACGAAGTGCACATGCTCTCGCGGCACTCGTTTAATGCGTTGTTAAAGACGCTCGAAGAGCCACCTGAACACGTTAAATTCTTACTGGCAACCACCGATCCACAAAAATTGCCAGTCACGGTTTTATCGCGCTGTTTGCAATTTCAGCTGACTGCGTTTAGTGAAACTCAAATTGAGCAACGCCTAGCTCATATCCTTAAAGCTGAACAAATTGCTTGCGAGCCGCGAGCTTTAAATCAACTAGCTGTAGCGGCCAATGGCAGTATGCGTGATGCGCTGAGTTTGACCGACCAAGCCATTGCACTTGGTGATGGCAAAGTTAGCTATGACAATGTCGTTGGCATGTTAGGGATGCTCGACCCAAACCACGTTCGAGATCTGCTCGGATTTATCATGAGTGCTAACATGGATGGCTGTTTTGCAAAACTGGCAGAGCTTAAATTGTTAGCGCCTGATTATGATCAATTACATCAGCAGATGGAAGCTTGGTTGCATCGCGTCGCGCTTGAGCAATTTACGCATCGTGATGATGATGAAGTGGTTGCAACACTGGCTAATAGTGTTGATTCGGAGCTCATTCAATTGCTGTATCAGATTGCACTCTCTGGTCGGCGAGATCTGGCTTATGCGCCATCGCCCTATAGTGGTTTTGAGATGACCGTCCTTCGTATGTTGGCGTTTAAACCCGCAGCGAGCGTGAGTTTTGATTCAATACCGCCGGCTAAGAGCCAGCCTAAAGCAGCTGTAATACAAAACAATCCGCAACATGTCACCGCTGATTTTAAATCAGCCCGTCCTCGACCTGTTTCTGATTCATCAACTAAGAGTGAACTTAGTAACGATGATGACGAAGAGGATGAGCTCTCGCGTAAATTAATGCAGGAGCAAGAGCAGATTGAAACGCAAGCACAAGCGCAGCGAGCGGCACAAATAGAGGTTGACAATAGTCCGAGCGATTTTCAGGCTGCAGAGCCAGAGCCAGAGCCAGAGCCAGAGCCAGAGCCAGAGCCAGAGCCAGAGCCAGAGCCAGAGCCAGAAACTGACCCCGACGCTTTTTCGTTGGATGATCTGCTAAAAACCCGCAGTATGTTGCGCTCCCAGCTTAAACAGCAATCTCAATCTGATTCAGCACCTTTGTTTAAGCAACCTAAAGCTGCTGCTGTAGAGGTAAAAGCTGAACCTAAAGTTATCGAGCAAAACGACTCGGATGATGATGCTTATTTAGTCGATGATGAGCCGTTCGATAGTTCACAAGATGATTATGTAAGCTGGCAACAGCAGTTTGAGGCAAATAGCCCGCAAGTTGAATCGCAAGATTTGGCAATGGCCGATAAACGCGATGGTGGCGAGCCTTCATCATCAAATGATAATAGTCACACTCAATCTGAAGTCAGCTTAGATGATGAGCCAGAGTATCCGCTTTATAAAAGCGAATCACAGTTGTCAGCGCAAGCTGCCAGAGAGGCTAAAAAATCACAGGGTCCAACCCATGTAAGCACTGAAGTTGAGCTGCCAAAGCACCACTGGTCTGAAGTTTTAGATCAAATTGAAATTGGGCCTCGAGCGCGACAAATTGGTTTGAACTCAGTTTATGAGCTAACCCAAGATCAGTTACTGCTCAGTGTGAAACCGCAGTTTAAACATTTACTTCAAGAAGCAACGTGGCAAGAGTTAGCCAATGCGCTTGCGCCATTTAGTGAAGGACGTGCCGTTCACTATCAAGTTGGCGATGTTGAGGGGCAAACGCCCTTAGATCATCACCACCAGTGTGAACAAATTCAGCATAATGCTGCAAAAGTTCGCTTAAGCGAAGACCCGAACGTACAGTTCATCGAACAACGCTTTGGCGGAGTTTTAGATGAACATAGCATTAAATATTAAGTAAACTTGATCTTTGCTGGGTAAATCAGGTTTAATTGCCAGCAAAGAGCTATCTAAAAGAGAGACGAAATATGTTTAAAGGTGGAATGGGCAACCTGATGAAGCAAGCTCAGCAGATGCAAGAGCGGATGAAGAAGGTGCAAGAAGAGATTGCCAGTATGGAAGTCCAAGGCGAATCGGGTGCAGGTCTGGTTAAGATTGTGATGACCGGGAACCATAATGTTCGTCGCGTAGAAATTGATGATAGTCTGCTTGAAGATGACAAAGAGATGCTTGAAGATTTGATTGCAGCAGCAATCAACGATGCGAGCCGTCGGGTTGAAGAAACTTCTCAGGAAAAAATGGCAGATGTAACAGGTGGCATGCAGTTACCACCAGGTATGAAAATGCCTTTTTAATTAAGAAAATATGTTGGTTAGAAAACTGCTAGCCAATTAAGCTATTTTCTAAAGATTTTAAAATCCGGTATCTATTGCAGATATCGGATTTTTTGTATGGCTATTAGCAAACATACTCGAGGTATTGCTCTGTGTGTTTCAATGGCTGTGCTGCTCAATGATTTGCATTAACAGCTCACCGTTTAACATAGCGCGTTTGATAAGAGCTAAGCCGCCAACAGTTGGATTGTTCTGATAATGGGCTGCGCGAATTTCAAGTTGCTGCGCAAAGCTTGATAATGCCTGATGCGAAATAGATTTATGAATTTCTTCAAATACAATCGCTTGGGCCAGGCATATTTCCCCAGAGATTAAAATAACTTGAGGGTTGAGCAAATTCACAACTGACGCTAATGTTTTGCCCAATGCGCGAGCTGCCTGTCTGACTAACATTTCGCATAGCTCATCGGCTTGTGCGGCCAGTTGGTAGAGCACTTCGATTGAATCGGTGGGCTTTAGTTTACTTATCGAGCCTTGAGATAATAATTTGCGGGCTCGAGCGAGTAGTGCAGGGTTTGAGCAAATCGTTTCAAGACAGCCAATATTGCCGCAATGACAACGCTCACCTAAAGGGTCAACCTGAATGTGACCAATTTCGGCCAAATCGCGATTGCGATGCATAAACACCTGGCCATCAATGATGATCCCCGCACTAGTTCCATGGTGGACACTGACTAGTACGCTGTCACTGATATCAACTGATTGGCCAAAATAGTGCTCTGCTAGCGCCATTGCGCGAGTGTCATTGCCTACATAGGTTGGCAGCTTAAATTGTTGCTCTAATATCTGCCCCAGCGGACATTGCTTAAGTTCGTAATAGGGCGCATAAATGACAAACCCATTGGATGGTGAGACTAATCCCGAGAGCGTTAAAGCTAACGCAATGGGCTTATTTTTATGCTGTTTTTCTAAAAATGTACCAATATAGTCAATTAACTCTGGGAGCAGTTGCTCCTGAGTCTGCGCGCCTAGCGTGTGGGACTCTTTTTGATGAACTTGCCCGGTTAGATCGTACATAGCAAGGTCTAAAATCCCACGACCAAGGCGCACGGTGGCAAGACGAAAGTGCGGACGGCTCATTAACGACGTTGCGCGCCTTCCGCCCGTTGATTGTTGCTGTGATACCTCGGCAATGAGTCCTGCTTCAAGCAACTGGCGGGTAATTTTGGTAATACTCGCGCCCGCTAATTGGCTTGACTGCGCTATTTGCACTCGGGATATAGGGCCAAGCTTGTCAATCAGCCGATACACTGCGGCCATATTAATTTGTTTGACCTGATCAATATTAACGACTTGCTTAGTGTCCATATGAATCCGCGAGCAGTTTGCCCTCATTAACCATAGCTGTGATTGCAAAGCTTTCAGGGTCGATAACGGTGAGGTTGGCAAAGCTGTTAGTTTGGATAGCTCCTAGCTCTTGTTCAGCATTAATGGCTCGGGCAGGGTATAAAGTTGCCATGCGCAGTGCTTCTTCAAGAGAAAAACCTACCGACTGAACGCAATTTTTTACCGCTTCATTTAAGCTAAGTGATGAGCCGCCAATGGTTCCATCACTCCCTAAACAACGGCCATTTTCAACGGTGATAGTTCTGCCAACAAATTCAAACTTTTTAATATCGCTATTTGCAGCAGCTGTCGCGTCAGTGACTAAATACAGATGGTCACCAAGTTGCTTTTTGGCAATTCTTACTGCAGCAAAATCCATATGTAAGCCGTCTGCAATAATCCCACCATAGACATTGGTGCTGTCGAAAATTGCCCCTAACACACCTAGATCACGGCCTTTTAGACCACTCATCGCATTATAAACGTGGGTGGCATAACCTGCTCCTGCGGCAAATGCTTGTTGAGCCTGCTCGTAAGTTGCATTTGAGTGACCAACCGCGACGCGAATGCCTGCTTGAGTCAGCCGCTTAATTTGTGCTGTTGAGGCATTTTCTGGCGCGAGCGTTAAAAGCGCTATTTGTTCTTTGTTAGCAATTAAATAATCAATATCAGTTTCTTGCAAAGGACGAATAAACGATTGAGTATGAATCCCTTTTTTAGCCGTTGATATAAACGGGCCTTCTAGGTGCAGGCCTGGTACGCGCTTAGGGTAGCTCTGCTGATAAGCTTTTGTGACTTCAAAAGCTAACGCTAATTCATCGCTTGCACAGGTGACCAGTGTCGGTAAAAAAGTTGCGGTGCCACCTTTTAAATTAGCTTGGTGCATTGTCTCTAATGTTGCTTCACTCACAGCACCATTGAACATCACGCCGCCACAACCATTGAGCTGCAAGTCGATAAATGCCGCGCAGATTAGCTGATTTTCATAATCATAGCGGGGCAGTGATGGATCTAACTGTTGCTGTGGGACAATCGCACTGATTTTCTCACCATCAATGACAATGGCGTGACCACTGAGCATTTCAAATCCGGTAAAGATCTGATTTGCACTTATTACATAACTCATAATTTTGCTCGGAAATTTTCAATATTAGCTGATTCTAACTCATTGAAGTAGCGCAACGTTTTGACTTTAAGCTCATCTGTTGCGGGTTCATCGCAAACAATCATACATTTTGGATGCATTTGCATCGCTGACACCGTCCATTGATGTGTCACATAGCCTTCGACTGCCGCATGCAGGGCTTGAGCCTTATGATGCCCATCGACGAGCACGAGTACTTCTTGGGCATCTAGCAGTGTTCCAACGCCTATAGTCAATGCCATTTTAGGAACTTCGTTAATATCATCAAAAAAACGAGCATTTGCTTGCAAGGTTTCTTTAGTCAAAGTCTTAACCCGCGTTCTTGATGCCAGTGATGAACCTGGTTCATTAAACGCGATATGACCGTCACTACCTACGCCACCCATAAACAGATGAATTTTACCAAACTGGCGAATTTTTTCTTCGTACTCTTGGCACTCTTTGTCTAAGTCAGCGGCATTGCCATTGAGTAGGTGAATGTTATCTGGATTGATGTCTACATGGTTAAAGAAGTTTTCAAACATGAAATATCGGTAGCTCTGCGGATGATTGCTTGGCAGGCCAACATATTCATCCATATTGAAGGTCACAACATGTTTAAAGCTAACTTCGCCTGCATTATATAAGCGGATTAATTCACGGTAGGTTGATAACGGGCTGCTGCCAGTAGGGCATCCCAGTACAAATGGTTTTTCAGCGGTGGGCTGAAACTGATTGATTTTATCTGTGATATAGCGAGCCGCCCATTGGCCCATTTCGTCTGCAGTGCGAAGGGGAATTAATCTCATAATCTTAAGTCCATTGTTGGTGAGGATTTGTACATATCATAGCACTTATTTTTCAATAAGAAATAAGTTTATTTAAATAGCCCTTATATGGTATATAGATAACTTATTTGTCTATATATTTGTTGTTTTTTAGTAAAAATTCAGTTTTAAATAGAAAAAATATAGCTATAAATTTATAACTAAAAATAAGTTGTTTATTGAGCGTTGACCATGCGAGAACCCTAACCGATATGCAGGAGAATAAGGTGAATATACTAGGGGCTTTTCAAAAACTAGGACGTGCGTTGATGCTGCCTATCGCAGTGATGCCAGTTGCTGCGATACTACTTCGGGTAGGATTGCCCGATGTATTAAATGTGCCGTTTATCGCAAATGCTGGCAATGCGATATTTAACCATTTAGCATTGTTATTTGCTATTGGTGTCGCGGTCGGGCTTTCCAAAGATAACGCAGGTGCCGCAGGGCTTGCCGGTGTCGTGGCCTTTTTAGTGCTAACCGCAGCGCTTAAGACCATTAATAAGGATTTAGATCTTCATGTGCTTGGCGGGATTATTTCCGGTGTTGTGGCGGGCTTAAGTTATAACCAATTCTATAATATTAAGTTACCGGAATTTCTCGGTTTTTTTGGCGGAAAACGCTTTGTGCCGATTTTTTCGGGATTAGCGAGCCTTATTTTGGCGCTGATATTTAGCGTGATCTGGCCACCTGTTCAGCATGAAATTAATGATTTAGGAAACTGGATGGTGCACTCTGGCGATATCGGGGCATTTGTCTTTGGTTTACTCAATCGCTTGTTGCTGCCGTTTGGTCTGCACCATATCTTGAATATGTCGGCTTGGTTTGTCTTTGGCTCCTATGATCACCTGGATGCCGCTGGCAAAATGGTTACTGCAACAGGTGACTTGCACCGATTCTTTGCCGGTGACCCTAAAGCTGGATTGTTTATGACGGGTTTTTATCCGGTCATGATGTTTGGTCTACCAGCCGCTGCTGCTGCAATGTATACCACGGCTAAAACAGAAAACCGCAAGCGGGTTGCAGGATTACTCTTTGGGGTCGCTTTAACGTCATTTCTAACGGGGATTACCGAGCCTATTGAATTTATGTTTATGTTCTTGGCTCCGGTACTTTATGTGATTCATGCCATTTTAACCGGTTTGTCCATGGCTATTTGTTCCTCTTTAGGTATCCATGACGGCTTTGGCTTTTCTGCCGGATTGATTGACTACGTATTGAACTGGGGGCTGGCGACTAAACCGGCAATGTTACTGGTTGTCGGAGTAGTTTATGCCGTCATTTACTATGTCCTATTTGTTGTGGTCATCAAAGCGTTTGATCTTAAAACACCAGGGCGTGAAGCCATGGAGCAAGTTAAAAAACCAGCTGCGACACTTAGCTGTTCGGATGAGGCTAAACAGTATTTGCAGGCATTGGGGGGTAAAGAGAACCTTGCTCAAATTGATGCGTGTATTACTCGTCTGCGCTTAGAAATGGTAGATCGCAGTAAAATCGATGAAGATGCATTAAAGCAATTAGGCTCAAAAGGTGTGGTGAAGTTAGGAGATAAGAACCTACAGGTGATTATTGGCCCTCGGGCCGAGATCATTGCCGGAGAATTAAGGTCATTATCTGTTTAAGATTTGTTTGTTAATTGTAAATTCAGGCCTGCTAAGCAGGCCTTTTTTGTATGTTTATCCAGCAAACAGTGTCGCATCGCTGTTGTTATTGAAAAACTGGGCCTTAAGGGCTTGTAGTTCAGGCTTATATTAGCGATTATATTCTGCTATTCGAGGACAAATGAATACATAGGTGAACAGCGATGAGTGAGGCAGTATCACGCCCGAGTAATTTTATTCGTCAGATTATTGATGAAGATTTAAAAACGGGCAAGCATACAAGCATCCAGACTCGGTTCCCACCGGAACCAAACGGTTTTTTACATATTGGCCATGCAAAATCGATCTGTCTGAATTTTGGTATTGCTCAGGATTATCAAGGAAAATGCAATTTGCGTTTTGATGATACGAATCCTGAAAAAGAAAATATCGATTATGTAAAATCTATTCAGCAAGACGTGCAATGGTTAGGGTTCCAATGGAGTGGTGACATCTGCTACTCATCGAACTATTTCGACAAAATTTATGAATTTGCACTTGATTTGATTAATCAAGGTAAAGCCTATGTCGATTTTCTCTCTGCTGATGAGATCCGCTCTTATCGTGGAACATTAACCGAACCTGGTAAGCCAAGTCCTTATCGGGAGACATCGGTTGAAGAGAACCTCAACGCATTTGAAAACATGCGTCAGGGCAAATACGAAGAAGGTAGTGCTTGCCTTCGTGCTAAAATCGATATGAGTTCGCCATTTATGGTGATGCGTGATCCTGTTTTGTATCGAATTCGTTTTGCTCACCATCACCAAAGTGGTGACAAATGGTGCATCTATCCAATGTATGATTTTACGCATTGCTTATCGGATGCATTGGAAGGGATCACTCATTCTCTGTGTACACTAGAGTTTCAAGATAACCGCCGTTTATACGACTGGGTTCTAGATAACGTTTCTGTTGATTGGGACCCTCGTCCTCATCAGTATGAATTTTCACGTTTGAACTTAGAATATACAGTGACCTCTAAACGAAAACTGAACCTGCTAGTGGCAGATCATCATGTTAATGGTTGGGATGACCCACGGATGCCAACTGTTGCGGGAATGCGTCGACGCGGTTATACCCCAGCTTCGATTCGTGATTTCTGTATGCGCATTGGTGTGACCAAACAAGAAAACATGGTCGAAATGGCAATGCTAGAAGCTTGTGTTCGTGAAGATCTTAACGAACATGCCCCTCGAGCTATGGCTGTTTTAGACCCAGTTCGTTTAGTTATCGAAAACTATCCCGAAGATGGCGAAGAACTGATGAGTGCTCCTGTTCACCCGCAAAATGAAGCGATGGGTGAGCGCCAAGTGAAATTTACTCGTGAGCTTTATATCGAACGTGAAGACTTCCGCGAAGAAGCCAATAAAAAATACAAACGGTTGGTGTTAGGTAAAGAGGTTCGCCTGCGTAATGCCTATGTGGTTAAAGCTGAGCGTGTAGAAAAAGATAGCGAAGGCAATATTACAACTATCTACTGTAGTTATGACCCAGAGACTTTAGGCCATAATCCAGAAGGGCGCAAAGTGAAAGGGGTGATTCACTGGGTGAGTGCCAGCTGTAATATTCCTGCAGAGTTTCGTTTGTATGATCGGTTATTTCAGGTGCCAAACCCAGGCAGTGCGGATGACTTTTTATCAGCAATCAACCCTGACTCGCTTACAACTATGACTGGTTTTGTTGAAGCGAGTATGGCGGATGCTCAAGTAGGTAAAGGGTATCAATTTGAACGTCAGGGATATTTCTGTAAAGACAGTGATTCAACGGATGAGCACCTGATCTTTAACCGTACAGTTGGATTACGAGATACCTGGGCCAAAGTAAATGGCTAGTAAATTTCGTATTTGATGAACGCTAGAAAACGTGAATTAATGAAAAGGCACTCAGTGCCTTTTCATTTTTATGGATGATGGATACGTTAGGTATTTTACATCTGCTTATTTTTTGAAACGAATGGTTAACAGCGGTTTTATTTTTGAACATACGCTCAATTAAGAGCTGTTTCAGTATGTCCTTAAATTTTTGTTTACGCTATGATTGCAACGTTAAAGCAATATGTCGGCATTTTGCCGTGTAGGAGGAACAATGGTGGATAAAACGGTGATGGTGAAACCTGAAGAGGCCCTGCCAGGAAGAGACGAGCAGATGCCCGTGTCGGGTGAGCATTATGTTCACCATACGTCTTATTTGCGGCCATTTGATAAATCGATGGAAGTCACCTATTTTGCAATGGGGTGTTTCTGGGGCGTAGAACGGTTGTTCTGGGAACTGCCTGGAGTTGTCACAACTGCAGCGGGTTATGCGGGTGGATATACGCCAAATCCGACTTATGAAGAAGTCTGTACAGGAAAAACAGGACATGCCGAGGCCGTCTTAGTCGTCTTTGATCCTGTTAAAACAAGCTATGAACGTCTGCTGAAAGTATTTTTTGAAAGCCATGACCCAACTCAGGGAATGAAACAGGGTGGGGATATTGGCACTCAGTATCGTTCAATGTTGTTAACGACTAATCCTCATCAGTATCGCATTGCCGAGAGAGCTTTAGAAAATTACCAGCAAGCTTTGGCTCAGGCCGGTAAAGAAGCCATTACCACTGAGATTCATCCAGCTGAAGAGTTTTATTATGCTGAAGAATATCACCAGCAATATTTAGCTAAAAATCCAAACGGCTATTGTGGTATCGGTGGAACAGGCGTTTGTATGCCGCCAATGCTGCAAAGCTAATCATCGAGTTGTTGTGAACGGTGTAAAGAACGACTGACTGATATCTTATGAGTGCTCGATAGCCGTATCTCAATACCTATCTTAGGTAAAACGGGACACACACTCAGGCTGATTTTTAATAGATATCCCCATCATGGTTTTGATGGGGATATGGCCCTTTAGAATACTCCAGCGGGTAATTCATGAGCTGCTTTTTTGTTTTTCATAAATGGGCTATACGTTACAGCGCCGCACTCATGCTACTTCATTTGCTTACCTATAATCAGTCACCAGAATGCTACGGCTCTTTGTCGGAAAATTAAAAAAGACTAACGAAAAATAAATACAGGCATATTGATAAGCTCGCGCTTAGCGTTGCTGTGTACAAATAAAAATCTTCTTAGTAATAGTTAAATATGTGCATTAATTAGGTGCAGATGCACCAATCTAATAACTATATTTTGGTTATAAACAACTAATCCTCTCAAGGTAAGTTTTTTGTTTAACTCTCGTCTGATACTCCAAAGGGGTGGTACTGACTAGTTTTTTAAACTCTTTAAGAAAATGAGATTGGTCGGTGAAACCAAGATCGCAAGCAAGATTAGAAAATGCGACATGGTGCCGACTATGATTAATATCGTATATTGCAGATTGGCATCGAATGGCTCGACTAAATCCTTTTGGCGTAAGGCCTATGTCTGCACGAAACCTTCTTTGTAATGTGCGCGCGCTATAACCTGTGAATTTCTCAAGCTCTTGTATTTGAATATTGCCTTTGTGTTGGCATATTTTTGCAACAACTTGAGATGTCAAGGAGGATGATTTTCGAGCCGCTTTTTGACCGATAAATTCTTTGACGATCAGAACTTGCTCCGTAAAACTTTGGGCGTTGACAACTCGGTCAATCAGCCTATCCGCATTTTTAACCACATCAATAAGATTACACTGTTTATCAATCATTTCAGAAGCAGTTGTGTCAATAAAGCTCGGAATACTTCCCGGTACAAAACGGATGCCAAAGTATCGGTGATTTTCGTTAAATTTGGTTGATCTAGCCTCAAGCGTGGTGCCACAGACTTGGGCAATCTCAGTTGTAGCATCACAGTCGAACAGTAAGTCAATACACCCGTCAGGAACTGCAATCGTTGGTTCTTCAGAATGGCCCGATTGAAAGCTGTAATAGTGTGAAACAACAGGGTTTTCTGTTTTGAGATGAGTAAAAAAATGCTCTGCATGTAGGACAAACCAAGGCTGTTTGGAATGAATTCCAGCAATTTTTTGAACAATGGATGCGTCTATCATTTTTGCGTGCCTTACGTATCGATCTAAATTAGTGCTAAGCAATCCTAATGCCAAAATTATGAGCAAAATTGGTTTGCCGTGATGTCGCAAAAATACAATACGTACAAAAATTCACTCCCTAACATCATTTAACTTGTTACGTAATAGCGATTGAAACGTAAGTTAACTTGCTGCAATGAAGGGGTATATATGACAGGCAATACCAAAATAGATTTTATCTATCTTAGTGAACAAGACATGATTAAGGCGGGTGTCACAGATATGCCTAAATGTGTGGACGCAATGGAAGAGATGTTCAAGCTTCTGTATTGCGGTGATTATCGTATGGCTGGTGCTAATAATGATTCCCATGGTGCAATGATTACTTTTCCGCAGAACTCCCAATTTTCAACGATGCCCAAGCCCACAGCAGATCGCCGATTGATGGCAATGCCTGCCTATCTTGGTGGTAATTTCCAAACTTGCGGGGTTAAGTGGTATGGCTCAAATATAGCCAATCGTGAAAAAGGGCTGCCACGTTCAATTTTAATGTTCATTCTTAACGATATTGATACTGGTGCTCCTCTTGCGTACATGTCGGCAAACTTACTTTCTGCATATCGCACTGGGGCGGTACCTGGTGTGGGAGCGCGTTATCTCGCTAGAAAAGATTCAAAAGTCATTGGGTTGCTTGGCCCTGGTGTTATGGGCAAAACTGCAGTAGCAGCGTTTATCTCAGAATGTCCAGAAATCGATACGATTAAAATTAAAGGTCGTGGTAAAAAAAGTATCGACAACTATCTCACATGGATTTCTGCAACATATCCGCAAATTACGCGAATAGAGTTAGTCGATACGATTGAAGATGTCGTACGGGACTCCGATATCATTACTTTTTGTAATTCAGGTGAAACAGGCGATCCATCAACATATCCAGAAGTGAAACGTGAATGGGTTAAGCCTGGAGCATTTTTAGCAATGCCCGCATCTTGCCGCCTTGATGATGGCATGGAAAAGCCTGATGTGCGCAAAGTGCTGGATAATACCGGTTTGTATCAGGCCTGGTTTGAAGAAGTACCCAAACCAGCACACCATTCTATTCCTTTGGTTGGCGTTCGTTTTATGGACATGATAGCAGAAGGCAAGTTGACCTTAGATGAACTTGAAGACATCGGTGAAATTGTGTCCGGTGCGGCTCCAGGGCGTAAAAATGATGACGAAATAATTGTGATGTCTGTAGGCGGTATGCCGGTAGAAGATGTGGCGTGGGGAACCAAATTGTATCGTTATGCGTTGGAACAGGGGATTGGCGTAAAACTGAATCTTTGGGATGAGCCTGTGCTCAGTTAATACCATTTTTTTAATTCTATAGATTTGATATTGAATTCAAACGTAATGGTAAGGATTAACGGTTCTATAGGCCGATGCAGAGTAGGTGAATGGCGAAAAACTGAATGTAAGCCTGCAGCCTTATCAGCTAGCCATTGTAAAAAGCGCTGGTTCATTAGTGAAAATGAGTAATGCGTTTTTGTTTCCCTTCTCATAAGGAATATGTATATGAGTGAATTAGCACAAACTCGTAAATTTAAAGCTACTGAAGAAAATGCAGGCAAAACAGACAAATTAAAAATGGGTCTGCCAACCATGATGGGGATCTGCATCGGATTGGTGATTGTTCAAGGTGCGATGATATCCGCGACTCAGGGTATTGCTCTTGGGGGGATGTCTTTTATTGTGGCGATGGTTGCAGCGTTTATTTTGGCCCAGTTTAACGCGATGAGCTTTGCAGAACTGTCATTGATGTTTCCTCATGAGGGAACATTGGCCACATATACTCAAAAAGCGATTGGGCATCTCCCAGCAATTGTTTCTGTGTTTGCCGGTTATGTCGTGGTTGCCATATTAGCGTTACCAGTTGAAATGTTTCTTGTTGATGCCATGGTGAACAAGATGCTGCCCGGGCTTTTCCCTGAGAAAGTTGTTCCGCTTATTATTTTGGCCGTTTTAACAGTAACCAATTTGATTGGCACGGATGTATTTGCTCGCGTGCAGAATCTTTTGGCATTCATTCTTGTTGTTGCACTGATTTTAGTCGGGGTCTGTGCCATTACGGGCACACCTGAAGCTCATCCAGTACTCACCGGTAAATTGGTTGACTGGAGTTTTAGTGGAGTGATTGATGGTAGCTTTGTCCACTTGATTGCTCTGGCTATGTGGTTGATGGTTGGTATAGAGTTTATCTGTCCGATGATCAACGAGGTTAAAGCACCGCTGAAAAATATTCCTCGTGCGATGCATCTGTCGCTATTGATGATCTTCCTTATTTTTCTGGCATTTGCCTACGGTGCGAGTCTTTATCTCAACGTTGATACTCTATTGAGCTCACCCATTCCTTATCTGGATTACATTGATGCTGTCTTTGGTAAGATAGGATTAGTGATTGCTACCATCATGGCACTGGCCGCGACTTGCAGTACATTAAACACAATTTTGGCTTCTGTGCCACGGATGCTTCATGGTATGGCGATGGAAAAACAAGTATTTCCAATATTTAAAGCTAAAAATCGACGTAAAGCGCCTTGGGTGGGTATCTTATTTATCGCTGTCAGCACAGCCATTCCGTATTTGCTAGTGGATGAGAGTTCGCTAATAGTTCTCGTTATTGCGGCGACAACCAGCTGGCTATTGGCCTATATCGTAGCGCATATTGATGTTATTGTTTTGCGCCTGCGCTTACCGAAAGAAGAACGTCCCTATAAAACGCCGTTTTATCCTGTACCACAAATCGCAGGAATCATTGCAATGGGGTACGTTGCCTTGAACAATTCACCTTCTCCTGAAATGACATCATTAGTTTACAGTATCACGGGTGGAATTTTATTGGTCATTTCACTGGGGAGTGCTGTTTGGGTGAAATTTTACATGAAACGAGGTTTATTCACACCGGACAATGATTAATGCTCGAGTATGATTAGCCACGTACTCTAATTGTGTATTCGGGGCAACATTCGCGTTGCTCCGTTCTTATGACAACCAATAGAATATCTACTATTGGTCAGCTCTGTCTCGACCTCTACTCTTTTATCGTACCCATCGACGTTTTTATGTTTGGTAAGTGAGTAGCGTTTCTATTGTTAATGCCTTCTTTTATGACCCACTTCGAAAAGCTCAGATTCAGTTTCAACCCCGCGTATCATCGTATGATTCGGTACGAGTTATGGCTTGTCGCGGTTGCTAAACAATGTCGCAAAAATACAATACAGGCCTTTATCTGCTACTTAATATCGATTGAAACAATTGCGTGTTTGACATGAGTGCATGGATGCTTCGGGCTTTGAACGACTCTCATGGGTGAGCTGTACACAGATAAGGAAAGATATGATGCAACGTATTAACTATTCATCCGGTGCGCCGTTAGAAGAAATTGCCGGTTACTCTCGGATGGTGAAAGTGGGGAATCAAATCCACATTGGTGGTACGACCGCTGTTTTGCCAGACGGAACCATTTCAGGCTCTAGCGCATTTGAACAAGCGCAATTTATCTTCGAAAAGTTCATCGGGCTATTGGCTCGAGCAGAAGCTCAAGCGAAAGATGTCTACAAAATAAAAGCTTACATTACTGATATGGCTTTCGGTAAAGAGGTTGCTGAAGCCTACAGTGCTGTTTTCAAAGATGTTCGCCCTCTGTTTACCATGGTGGAAACTCCAAAACTCAATCGTCCGACACAGTTAGTTGAAATAGAGCTTGAAGCGATGCTTGGCTGCGAAGTGTGTAGCGAGTAATTCGTAAAGAAGTGAGCAATCTTCTGTAGTGATTAGGAGTTGAGTATGCTGAAAAGAATTCATGAAAACCGCCCTGGGGCAGTACTCGTTACCATTACCTTTGAAGGCGAGGCTGTGCAAGTTCCTGCGGGTGAAACCGTTTTGGCCTCGGTCATGGCAGCTGGAATAGGTTATAACCGAACGTCTCCAATCAGTGGTGCTCATCGCGCGGGTTACTGCCAAATGGGTGTTTGCTTTGAATGCCTGATGGAGATTGACGGCATTCCCAATCAGCAAGCATGTAACACCATTGTCCACGAAGGTATGGTGGTGAATCGCCAGATTGGGAAAAAGGTGGCATCTAATGGATAAAATCTATGATCTCATTGTGATTGGTGCAGGTCCCGGTGGCCTTGCTGCCGCAGTGACTGCTTCCAACTTAGGGCTTGATACATTAGTCGTCGATGAACAGCCTGAACCGGGTGGGCAAATCTATCGTTCGATGGAGCGCAGCCGTGAAGAAAATATCGATACATTAGGTAAAGACTACTTTGCTGGAAAACCGCTGGTGGAGATGTTTCGCTCATCGACGGTCACTTATATGCCAAGTACGACTGTGCTTAATATTGCCAACCAATTTGAGCTTGATGTGCTTTGTAAGGGCGTCACCTATCGAGTGCGTGGAAAAAGAATGATCGTGAGCATTGGGGCTGCTGAACGCCCTGTGCCAATGAAAAACTGGACCTTGCCCGGCGTTATGGGGGCAGCTGCTGCCGATATTTTATTTAAATCAGCGGACATGGTACCCGATGGTCCTGTTGTAATAGCTGGAAGCGGTCCACTGCTGCTTCTTGCAGCTTGTCATTTGGTTGATAACGGCGCGTGCATTGCGGCTATGGTTGAAACTGCAAGTTTTAAAGACTACCTCAAGGCGGCGCCTTTTTTGCCTCAAGCATGGCCGCGGGCAAATTACCTGCTCAAAGGGTTGCAGATGCGACTCAAACTCAAACGAGCAGGTGTTCCTCTTTATATTGGCTGCCGTGAACTTGAGGTACTAGGAGAGGAACGAGCGGAAGGATTTCGCTTCAGTTACCGCGGCAAAACCAAGGAGATCGCTGCACAATCGGTACTTCTTCATGAAGGCGTTGTTCCTAATTTGCGCTTGAGCCAAGCCCTTAATTGCGAGCACGAATGGTATGAACCTCAGCGTTACTGGAAACCTAAGCTCGATGAGTGGGGACAAACCAGTGTCGATGGTTTATCGATTGCTGGTGATGCGTCGGGTATTGGTGGTGGGCCTATTGCTGCATCAACGGGTCATCTAGCAGCCATTGATACCGCATATAAACTTGGCAAAATTACAGACCAAGAACGAGACAGTTTAGCCACGGAGCATCGCAAACAGCTTAAACGGGATCGATCAATTCGTCCTTTTCTTGATCATGTTTTTCCTCCGAATCGCCAAACCCTGAATCCAGAGGATGATGATGTCTTGGTCTGCCGCTGTGAAGAAATTACCGTCGGACAAATTCGTGAAGCGATTGCGCAAGGTGCGCGTCATCCGGCTCAAATCAAGGGTAAAACTCGCTCTGGTATGGGGCCGTGTCAGGGGCGTATGTGCTCTGCAACACTCAGTGAAATGATCGCGGCAAGTTGCAAAATCGATATTAAAGAAGTGGGAACCTTGCATGTTCGCACGCCAATCAAACCTTTGAGTATTGAACAATACGCGACGATGACATTCAGTGAAAAAAGTTGATCGTCTTTAACATGTTGAGTGTGCGAAATAACCATGGACGAAATTGTATTAGGGAGTGGCGGGAACGGTGTCTTGCTTCCGAAGCATTGCAGAAGAGATAGACAATGAAAAGAAACGCAGATGTCATCATTATTGGTGCAGGTATCATAGGGTGTGCGACAGCCTACTATTTAGCGAAGAAAGGTCGATCGGTTATCGTGTTAGAGCAGGGCAAAGTGATTGGTTATGGTGGCTCAGGCCGCAATGGTGGCGGTGTTCGCCAGTCGGGGCGCGATAAACGAGAACTGCCACTGGCTATGTACGGGGTGAAATATCTATGGCCATCGCTTTCTGATGAACTTGGAACCAATGTGGAATACTATCAGCAGGGGAACCTGAGATTAGGAAAAACCGATGATCATATCGATATCTTAAAAGGGTTGACTGCAACAGCGGTAGAGCAAGGACTCGATGTGAATATGATCAGTGGTGCTGAAGTTCGCGAGATTTGTCCACACCTTTCTGATGAAGTGATTGGCGCCAGTTGGTGCCCGTCAGATGGACATGCTAATCCACTTAAAACTACGCTTGCTTTTCATAATGCTGCTCGTCAACGTGGCGTACAGTTTGTGACTGAACAACGGGTATTAAAACTGGGCATGGTGGGCGGAAAGGTGCGTAAAGTCGTGACCCAAAATGGGGAATTTGAAGCGGATAAAATTGTCGTGGCTGCGGGCCTAGCAAGCCGGCCAATTATTCAGAGCGTGGGGATTGATGTGCCAATTTCTGCTGTAGCACTCGATACATTAATTACTGACGCGCAACCGCCGATGTTCTACCAAATGCTCGGCACAGCAATGGCCGATTTTTACGGTCACCAAACTACACACGGTTCGTTTATCTTTGGCGGAGGCTCACCACTGGATTCTAGTTTAGTGAACAGCACTTCCGATCACACGCCGATTGAGGCGACTGCTGCAACGTGTCGTGGCGTCATCGGCTACCTTCCGGCCTTAAAGCACGCTAAAGTGGTGCGCAGTTGGGTAGGGATTATCGATTGGTCTAAAGACAAAGTGCCTGTTGTCAGTAAAGTAAATGATTTACCGGGCTTGATTCTCGGTTGTGGATTCTCTGGTCACGGTTTTGGAATTTCGCCTGCTGTTGGCAAGGTATTAGCTGAGTTGGCCAACGATGAAATCCCTTCTATTGATATTAGTGAACTTGAGTATGAGCGCTTTGCAGTTGAAGTATGATGATTTAATTTCTAACTCCAATTGGGGAAGTAGTGATCATAGTATTGAATGATGTTTTATGTTCAATGGAGTGTCTGAGTCTATCGTGGCAAACACAATCATGTATGCACATTTTTTCTTGAAAAGTGCTTAGAAATAGGTTTTTTAGGCTCATGATAATCCTCGTCTAAATGCACTTTTTATACTGTATTATTTGAAATTCCCGGATTTCATGGAAAAGTGAAAATTTTTTGCGCGGTTTCCCATATGGTGCAATTAGTTCAATGCTGATAAATTCATTATATACAAATAGTTAACTGAGCGTATTTTACTGTTCCAAACGAGGTAAATAAATGTACATGCGTATTAATAAAACTGTCAGGTGCCCATAGGCAATGAGGAATAAAATGAATTCATCGCATTCAGGTGAACAATCAGTGAGAAAAGAAATTGAAAAATTTCATTTACTACTGAATCACGAAGCAATGATTCCTGCTCAGTGTTATCGAATGAGTGATAATTTATACAGTCTTGTTTGTTTTACAAATCAGATAGTCGCTCTATTTATCAGTCAAAATTATCCGATGATACCTATCTTTATCGAGCGGGTGCTAAAGCAGTTACAACGAGTTGAAAGTCAGCCGGGAATTACAGGATACCGTAATTTAGTTTATGATTACCTATGTCAAGTTACCTATTATTTAGATCGATTTTGTAATTTGGATTAGCAATGGGTTAAAAACCATATTCCCCAAGAACTTTTAGAAGCCGGAGCCAAAAAAGCACCTGAGTATGACCATGAAAAAATGGTCATAAAATTGCCAGAGAACTGGGTGATTGGGCGTTAAAGCACCTAACTAATCACATCAATTGATAAAAATACATGCCATGAATTTTGCTATCTAAAATGTAGTGTTAAGAGTTTTGCAACTTTGTTCAGCATTGTGCTTTGAGGTATATATGAAAAAGTATGTAGCAATATTGTCTAATAAAAACAGAGCACTATTTAGTGATGAGCTTTTAGGTAAGCATGTAAAGTATCTTAAAACACAGGAAAAACTAGGTAACTTAGTGTTATGTGGCCCTTTTACTGACAATGAGTCAGCGATTCAGATTTTGATGTCAGATAGCATAGACAAAGCGCAAGAAATTGTAGCGTCAGATCCTTTTATTCGTAAAGGTTATTACAAAAACGTTGAGGTAAAAGAGTTAATCGAAGCAAATGCCAGCAATAACTGGTTAGTCTCGGATTCTCAAACCAATGCTAATCGCACAGAGTCAAAACCATCATAAATACGAGCACAACGATTTCTTAAATCTTACGTGTCGTATACGTTATATTTTTTAATCTCGGGGAATCAATGCAAGATAAAGCAGTACAAGATGTATATAACTCATATTTTCGTTTTAATAATCAGCGGACCTTGTCTATGGGGTTACCAAGTGAACTTTGTATTACTCAAGACAGCGGGTGTTCTATCTTTGCCGATAAAACGCGTCGATACGATAATCAGATCATAATCCACGACTCCTGCACTACTGAGAAGTTAGAAAAGCATTTAGAATCGTTTCATAGAAGTTGTTCTCCAGAAATTGCCATTGAGCCCCGAGCGAATACGCTTGAGCTACAAAGCTGGTTATCAAATCATGAGTTTGCGCCAGCTTATGAGCATGAGTTTCTCGAACTAAGTAGAGCTGATTACGTTGTGTCCGAAGTTGTTTCAGAGCAACCATCAGTTGAGCGATGGTCTCATGATAATGTCGATGAATTTTTAGCTTTGCTCAAAACATCAGGATTAGAGTGTACGGACGAAATCTGGCAGAAGAAGCGCTCACTGTATTGTACCGATACGTTCCGTTGCTATGTTGTAAAAGTAAATGGCAAAGCATGTGCTTGGGCAACAAGCTTTATCAAAAATGAATATGCAATATTGGCTAATGCGTATACACAAGAGAGCTATCGTTCCAAGGGGTGTCAAACTGCCTTACTAAGAGCTCGAATCGAAGATGCCATCTCTTTAGGTATCAAAGTGATGTTAACCGATGTAATGCCGAACAGTACTAGTAGTAAAAATTGTAAATCAGTAGGTTTTATTCGTGTCGGTGTACGAAACGTGTGGAGCAAAGATTAAGATTCTAACAAACAATTCGACTGTGACTCGTGCGCGATTGTAAATTTGCAGCTTTGAATGTAATAAGCGCAACATCCTCTTATAAGAGGATTATTGAGGCATTTGAAGAGTTGTTGACGGTGATGATTGTGTTATGGAGGCAGAACTCATTCTACCTCCATTATCTGTTGGTATTAGGCTTGGTTATTTAAGGGGAAACGTATGTTTCGTGCCAGTATTTTCCAGCGTAACAGATCGACAATCATGAATAACAACAAGCTGCAACCTAAGACCGGCAGCGCAATCCCGAGTGCGAATGCAATCACCAGTGTGATTAATCGGCTCTTAAGGGTTAAATGAGCCCAGATGTAGCTGATAGTTTCTTTTTCAGATGCCATAGATGGGCGGCGTTTCCACCACATGACATAGCCTAAAATAATCATAAAGCACAGCGTTAAGCCAAACGCGGCAAGCAGTAACTGGTTAGCAATTCCAAATAAAATTCCCATATGAAAATCAATTCCCCAGCGGATCAACTTTGCAATGATTGGATAATTTTTAAAGTCCGCTCGACTGGTGACTGTCATCGTGTTGGGATCAACAGATAGGCTATCCACTTGTGTTGGCCATGCGCGATGAATCTCGCGAACGAACCAGCCTTTGGTTGGATTATATGAAGGGCGAATTTCTATTTTTTTTGCTTCTAACCCAGAGGCGCGAGCAAGGTGTAAAACCGGATCGAACAACGCATCGACAGAAGTATTTTTTACGGATGGACTACCTGTCAACGCTTTGGGTAATGTCATATTTGGTGAAGGTGTTACCCAGCCGATATCTCTGCGCAACTTGGCAATATTACCGCCAGCCCATTGTGACCAAGTTAGGCCGGTCGCTGAAAAAAATAAAAGTCCTATTAAGATAATAAGCCCAGTTTTCTGGTGACGATTTCTGGCTTTGACATACACACTCTTTGTCTTTTTCTTATTTTTTTGTTTAGAACAATACCAGAGCGCAACGCCCCCAAGCGCTGCAATCCACATCCATGAAGCGGCCATTTCACTATAAACTCGCCCGGCATTGCCCAATAGTAAACCCCGGTGTATAAAATCTAGGGTGGTCATCAGTGGCAAGACTCCGCTTGTTCCATAGGTGGGCAAGGTTGCATTAATAGCTAAGGTTACAGGGTCGACAAACACAGTTTGGTGTTGCAATCGATACTTAGGATCGGAGAAAAGTACTCTGGTTGTATATCCGTCACCTATAGATGGTCTGACCGCATAAAGCTTCAATGGTTGCGATAGCGATTGTCGAGCTGCCTTAATCTGATTTTGTAACGATTGAGGTTCTCCGTGAGAGGTTGTTCTTAACGCATATTGATACAGGTGCGCTTCTAATTGTGGGGCTAAGGCATATAACGTTCCTGTGAGTGCCGCGATAAAGATGAAAGGCCCAACAAATAATCCAATATAGAAATGTAACCTTTTTATAAGCGCAAAAATTCCAAGGTAAGTGCCTTGTGAGCGATTTCCTTTCATATGTACTGTCTCGTCTTGTTTTTATTTTTAAAAGATGAATTGTTGGCGTGTAAAATCCGGAGGACATTAAATAACAGCATCATTGATATATATCAACAAAATACAAATAAATATGATGAATTTCTGGGGATGGATATGTACTTCGTAGCAATAAGGTTAAATGTTGGCCATTTTGCTAGGTGGATAGACTACGACCTTAAAAAATATTTTTAGATAAGAGTGCTGTACTTCGCTACTCGTTCCAGCGCTGCATAGACAGCTAAAGGTAGTTTTGGATACATTTTCTTATATCAAATAAATATATTTTAACTGCAAGTAAAAAGAGTGAATCATTTAACTTAATAAGAAAAACAATTCACTCTTTTGTTAGACGTTCATACATCTTCAATTAGAAAGAGTATTGAACTGTCTGGATTATCAATTGTTACACATTCTCGGTTGCTTTTTGACCTTCCAGTTGAGCGGCTAAACGGTGAAAGGCTTGTAATAATGTTTGACGATCTATTGTTCCTAGCACAAAACCGTTTTCAACCACTGGATATAACTTAGGACGCATTACTTGGGCTTGCTCTAAGTCATCATCGAAACTACCCGGCATACGGTTTGGATTAGAAGCTTTATTTTCAAACAGTTTATTTGGGTCAAAGACCATATAAGCTGCAAGTTCATCGATGGTTTCACTTGGCGAGACAGTTACTATTTCCTCGCGCATGATATCCCCAATACAATGATTAATATTAAACTCAAAATCATTTGCCCAAAGCTCACGCAAAATATCTTGCTCTGAGACAAAACCGATGAGTTGATTATCTTCACTTACAACTGGCGCTCCCACAACATGGTGATCAAGCAATAATCCCAACGCCCGATGAAGGCCTGTGGAAGGTCGAAGAGTCAACGGATTATCATTCATAAGGTCGCGAATAGGCATTTTCTGAATGATGCGTAACATAATGTAATCTCCTTGCTTCGAAACTCTAAGCTGGGTCTTAGCTTAGTTCCGCTGCTGTCGATTCTTGGCTATTGGATTTAACAACTTTTGATTTAAAAATAGTCCAGAAACCAAGTCCAATGATAACTGCCCCACCTACAATATTACCTAAAGTGACGGGGATAAGGTTGTTAACAATAAAGTTACTGACAGTTAAATCGGCAAACTGCTGGCTATGCATACCAATGGCTTGCCAAAAGCTTGCATCTGCAAAATAATGAATTGAAATTCCCATAGGGATCATAAACATATTTGCAACACAGTGCTCAAAACCTGAAGCGACAAACATAGCCACAGGTAAAATCATCAAGATTGCTTTAGCCAATGGATTGCGAGTTGCAAAAGTTAACCAAATAGCTAAACAAACCATCATGTTACATAAAACTCCTAGCGTAAATGCTTGGATAAATGTGTGATGGATTTTGTGTTCAGCCAGATGCAATGCACTTAATCCCCATTGCCCATGACTTCCCATATATGTACCAGCTCCCATCATCAGTAAGACGATGAACAGTGAACCAATCATATTGCCGAGATACACTCGTACCCAACAACGCAGTAAAGCTGTGGTCGAGACCTCATTATTGACTCGAGAGATCAGCGATAATACAGTGCTGGTAAAAAGTTCTGTGCCACATAATACAACTAAAATGAGGCCCATGCTAAATACAACGCCACCGGCTAGATGGGCAAGCCCAGAGCTACCGCTACCGGTAGTGACAGTGGTGTAAAATACAAACGCCAGAGCAATGAACATCCCTGCGGCAATGGCTAGCAAAAACGAAGATTTAGGGTCTTTGGTAATCTTTTGGTGACCGTAATCTTTGGCTTGAGCTGTCATTTGGGCTGGGCTTATCGCCTCACCAGACAGTTGCTGATTCATATTTTTAATCTTCCTTCTACAACTACAACTTAACTAACATAATGCTTAATAGCATTAAGCATCCTACAAGATGGATATTTTGCGTGAAGAGGTAAGAAATAGGAATCTTTTCTGACAATAAATTTACAAATTAATTGATCTATTGACTCAGATCACTCAGATTCAAACGCAAAATTGTGCTAGGCAAACTCGGTTAAGGCAATATCATCATCGGTGCATGGTTGTGTTCATTGAGAGATATTTTTGCATCAATTTCAAAGACATTTTTTAGCATTGCGGGTGTCATAACTGCCTCAGGCGACCCTTGAGTATAAAGTTTTGCCTTGTTTAAAATGACTAATTCGTCGCAGTAATGGCTCGCTTGGTTAAGATCGTGTAAAACACAGATGATGGTCTTGCCTTGAGCTTTTAATACATTAAGAATGCGCATTAATTTGATTTGATGCTTTAAGTCCAAATAAGTTGTCGGTTCATCAAGCAACAAACATTGGCTTTGCTGTGCTAGGGCCATGGCAAGCCATGCTCGTTGTCGTTGCCCACCAGATAAATCGCTCAGCGGTTTGTCACAAAGCTCTTTGTCGAGCTCACACCATTGCATACTTTGCTCGATGATACGTTTATCAGAGTTTTTCATTTTAGCGAAGAATCGCTGATGTGGCGTTCGGCCAAACTCGACTAATTGGCGAACGCTAATTCCCTCTGGAATTGGATTATGCTGGCTGAGCATCGCTAGTATTTTGGCCCTGTGTCGATTGTTCAAGGAACTTATCGATTGGCCTTGATAGTTAATTTGTCCAGTAAGCGTCGGTTGCAGTTGTGCTATCGTTTTTAACAGTGTCGATTTTCCGCATCCATTTGGCCCGAGTAAGGCATAAACTTTACCGGGTTTAAACTCAATCGATATCTCATTCACAATCGGTGTATTTTTATACCCAGCACTGACGTTTTCTAGCGATAACATATTAACGACACTCTTTTCTTAACAATAACCAAAGGAAATAAGGTGCTCCGCACAGGGCAGTGAGAACTCCCGCTGGAATTTCAACCGGCATGAGAAGGGTCCGCCCAACCAAGTCTGCAACTAGTAACAACAGCGCACCAACTAGCGCAGCTCCTGGCATCAGCCATTGATGACGCCCGCCAAACAGTCGTCTTGCAATGTGCGGCGCAACCAAGCCAATAAATCCCAATGGCCCACAAACCGCCACACTTAAGGCCGTGAACAAGACTGCGCATCCTAATGCAATATATTGAATATGTTTGGGATTTGAGCCCAGGCAATGGGCTTGAGCGTGGCCAACTAAGAGTAGATTAAAGCGCTGACGAAATACGCCTGCAATCATCAGTACGATAAGTGCAGGCCATAGCCACAATAGCGTATTCCAGCTGCGACCCCAAAGGCTTCCAGTTAGCCACAATAGGGCATTTGAGGTGGTATCAGCACGGCTCAATAATAGGTATTCGGTGATGGCTGCAAACCAAGCTGACAGAGCAATCCCAATCGTTGCAATGTAAATCGGATTTTCTCGTTTGCCCATGCAAAGCTTTAGCGCTAGTGCGCCGACGAGTGACCCAGTTAAAGTGACCCAAGGTAGCGAAGCCATCGGAAATGACGGAAAACGAGTCAGCGTTAAAACCGCAGCTAATGCCCCGGCGTGGCTAATGCCAAGGATATCTGGTGAGGCAAGCGGGTTTTGCACCGTTGTCTGAGTTAATACGCCGCTAATGGCTAACAACGCACCCACACAAATCGCAATTAAGGCCCGAGCAAGACGCTGACTAACGACCATATTCCAGCTATTCCAAGCCCCGGCGGGCGCATATCCTATGCGAATGCTAACAATGAGCAACATGGCAATTACGGCGGTTAATATGAGTAGCTTTAATGACAAATCTTTCATTGGCGTCGCACCAAATAGAGAAAAAATGGCGCACCGATAAGGGCCAGCACTGCGCCAGCTGGCGTTTCGGTTGGAAAGTTAACGCTGCGGGCAAGAAGGTCTGCCCAGCAAACCAAAGATGCACCAAGTAACATAGCGGTGGGTAAGAGCACTTGGTGGCGATGCCCAACTAAGCGCCTGGCTAAGTGGGGAACCATGAGCCCAACAAATCCAAAATAGCCGCAACGACTGACAATCACCGCTACCAAAATAAGAGTGATTAAGCTAAAAATAAATTGCCATTGCCAGGTCGCAATTCCTAATAACTGCGTCTGTGTTCGGCCCAGTGCAAACAAATTAAGGCGTGGACTAAGTACCCATAACAAGATACACAGAGGGATAACAATGATTGCGGTCTCTTGCACTACTGGCCAACGTATTCCTGCGAGCGAGCCAGCTAATTGCGATAATAGGCTATGGCTGCTCGATTCGTGAAAGAGCAATAGCGCTTTTGTGAATGCCCCGCAGAAAGTGCTGACCATGACCCCCGCAAGAATCAGTCGTAATTGACTCGTTCGTCCCACTGCGCCAATCAACATCACCAACGTCCAACATACAGCTGCTCCAACAATACTTAAAAGTGCATCCCCAAATTGCATTGGAATGGCAAATAGCGTTGCGATAACCAGCCCTAATGCCGCACCAGCGTTGACCCCAAATAGGCTTGGTGACGCAAGTGGGTTCGCTGTTAGTGCCTGCATAGTACAGCCTGAGCAGGCAAGAGCACCGCCAACCAATATCGCCATAATAAAACGGGGCAGGAGAAGTTGGGCAATGACTAGTTCTCCCATATCATGCGTATGCAAAGTAGTTAAAAACTGCCAGAGCTCGTGAGAGTTAATGGATATCAGTGATAATTGGGTAGTTGCAATCCAGCCTGAAAATAGAATGGTTGCCATTAAAAACAACGCGATATAACCAAAGCGGCTCATGAGCATGCTCCAGTTAATTGATTCGTCAAATGGGTCGCCATCTGCTCTGCACTTAGTAACCCTCGGCCTTTCACCCAAATATTGGCTTGAACAGAATAAACGTGGTGCTCTTTAACTGCTTTAAGTGCATGCCATAGTAGGTCATGTTGCCAAATCTTTGAAAGTGCAAAGCGCCCATATTTACCAAGTACGATAATATCCGGATTAATCCATAATAATTGTTCGATATTGATCTGCCGGCTCGGTTGGTCATTAGTAAAGCCCGTGGCTGCACTGACAAAACCTAATTGCTCAAAGATGCTACCGACAAATGAATCGGCTGCGTGCGCATACAAAGAGCTTGCGCGAGAAATCACAAAGAGTATGCGTTGCTGTTGGCAGCTTCTAAGCTTTGATTTTAACGAAGAGAAATAGCGAGTTTGTTTTGCAATCCGTTTATTCATCTGGGCCGTTTTTGCAACTGCTTGGGCAATCTTCTGGGCAACTTTAAGGCTTTGGGAATAACTGGTTCGCTTTGAGCTTAATAGTAGTGTTGGCGCAATAGCTTGAAGTTGATCGCTAATGAGTTGATGCCGGTCACGATCGGCGATGATTAAATCAGGTTTTAAAGCAGCGATTGCCTCGATGTTGGGTTGGGCGCGGCTTCCAACAGACTGATAGGGGAATTTTTTTAACAAATCGATGAGTTGCTCTGGGCGACCATCATCGGCAATTCCTACCGGATGGATCCCTATTGCGGTGAGATCTTCGGCAAATGAAAATTCTAATGCGACAACTCGTAGTGGATGAGCCCAACTGACTGAACTAACGAGTAAAAAAAACAATCCAGCGATCCAGATAATAGGGCGGATATGGCGCATTTGAGAGACTAACTTCTGTAAAAGGGCATTATCTTAGCCCAATTATGCAAATAATTTAAATGAAATTGAGAGCTATTTTTATTTACGTATAAGTTATTAGCGGGGATAAGTTGTATTCGTGATGTAATAAAAATACAATGCGAATCGTTTACATTTACGAATAAGGATTTTCATGTCGCCCGTTTTTCGCCTTTCAGTTGTTGCGATAGCCTGTATTGGGGCAATTTCTAGCGCCTATGCTGCCGATAACCAAGTTGAATTAGATACTGTGAATGTTTCTGCTAATTCAACTAAAACAACCACTAAGACTGCTGCTGGCACGAATAAACAAAGTGTAACTGTTGATCAGCTCACCTCTGCTGAGATAGATAATTCTCAGCCGCAGGAACTTTCTGATGCGATCTCACTGTTACCCGGCATTCAAGCCAGTGGCACCAATAGTTATAGCTATACATCTCGAGGATTTGCGCTGAGTCGCGACAGTGTCAAAATCGATGGGATGAATGCGTGGGCCTTAAAAGATAATCAGATCCCGATGATTGCAGTGGATCATGTTGATGTTCTTAAAGGTGCAGGCTCAATGCTGTACGGCAGCCAACCTGTAGGCGGTACTCTTAACATTGTGACCAAAAAGCCTCAAGCGCAAAGTTATCATAAGGTTGAAATTGAAGGCGGCAGTTATTTAAGTAGCCAAACAGACCAGTGGATTGGTGCGCGTCATATCGCATTTGATAGTACGGGCGCTATGAATGATGACCAAACTTTCTTATATCGAGTGATCGGTGATTACAAAGGTGATAGCGGCTTTGCTGATTACCAAAATACCCATGGTTATTACCTAACACCGATGCTGACTTGGCAGCCTGATGACAAACAGTCATTGACCGCTCAGTTTGAGTTAACTCGATACAGCTATAACTATGCATCGGCTTTGGTCGCCCCGGATAGCGATATTAGTAAAGTTGCTGCAATTTCTACGAACTATTATGGGCCGCAAAATCAGGCAACGGATCAGGGCGTTTCTGCGACGTTAACCTATCAACGTGACCTTGCCTCTGGTTGGCAAAATACCACGCGCTGGCGCAGTGTTTGGCATCGAGATGAGCGAGCTAATTTTGACGTGAGCAGTGTCAGTGATACTGAAGTGACTCGGCGCTATCGTCATCCTTTGAACCACCAGTTAAATCATCAATTGGATAGCTATTTTACTGGCCAAGTGACAACCGGCGCGATTAAGCATGACCTGACATTAGGTTTTGGCTGGGCGCATACACGTAATGACTTTAATCGCTTAAACTGGGGTAAAAACGATTCAAGCCTCACTGTTTCGGTTTATTCACCGTCATTTAGTTATGTCGATACCGACTCAGTTTCAAACTCGCCAGGCTCCGATCGAATTTTTACCTACGATACCTATAGTTTATATGCGCAAGATATCTTAGAGCTCACTGAACGGTTGAGCTTAGAACTGGGTAGCCGGATTGATTGGCAGCATCGGGCACTATCAGTTAAGACCACTTCTTCTTCAAGCGATGATACGACTCACGAAAATTACTGGACGCCGAGTGCAGGCTTGAGTTATCAGTTTAACCCAACCGTTCGTTGGCACCTTGGCTACACCCAGTCTTATGAGACGAGCAGCTTGCAAAAAACTGATGCTGACGGCAATACTTTTGACCCAACTAAGGGTGAGCAATACGAAACAGGTCTGCATTTCACTCCCGATAGTAATTGGAGTGCCGATATTAACTTGTTCCACATTGTTAAGAAAAACGTCATTGTCGAAGATAGTTCAGGCGATGACGCCGCATTAGGTAAGGTTCGTAGCCAGGGCGCTGAAGTTTCATTCAAAATTGCAGCAACCGATGATTTGTCGCTCTATTCGTCGTATACCTACCTTGATACCAAAGTGTTAGAAGGCGATCAAAGCTCCGATTCAGATAAAGGCAATCAGTTTATCAATGCGCCGCATCACCGGGTTGCACTAACTGGCTCATATCAGGTTAATGAAAGTTGGCAGATGGGAGCAACTGCCAGAGCTCAGACCCATAGTTATGGCAGTACAGATAACGAATTGCGCTTGCCTGGTTATGCAACCTTTGATTTAAACAGCAGCTTTAAATTAAATACGCATACAACGTTGGATGTGAGCCTTAAAAACCTCTTTGATAAGACTTATTACAGCGCTGCAAAAAGTGCAACCGCTATCTATGCGGGTGAACCACGTTACCTGCAGGCGAAGTTAAGCTACGAGTTTTAATACTTTAAAGCGTGAATGCATACAAAACATCAGGCCAGGGCAATAAGCTCTGGCCTGTTTAGTTTTGCTGTATAAATGCTTAATTAAATTTAGAAATAGCCTGTTCACCTGATTAAATTATCCAATCAATTAGAGCCGAACAATTGGTTTTTATTTTAATGAACCTGATAAAAATTGCTGTAGGCGAGGGCTTTTTGGATTATCAAATAGATCTTGAGGTGAGCCTTGCTCTTCAATTTTCCCTTGATGTAGAAAAATAACTTTGTTCGAAACGTTACGAGCGAATTCCATCTCATGCGTTACCACTATCATTGTTTTTCCCTCTTCAGCTAGTTGTTGCATAATTTTAAGAACTTCACCCACTAGTTCAGGATCTAGCGCAGAGGTAGGTTCATCAAACAGCAGAACTTCGGGCTCCATTGCTAGTGCTCTGGCTATTGCAACACGTTGTTGTTGTCCACCGGAAAGTTGAGAAGGGTAGCGATTAAAAACCTGTTCGTTTATATTTACTTTGTTCAAATAAATGATGGCCTGTTTTTTTGCTTCTTCTTTTTTCATCTTCAGAACATGGATTGGACATTCCATAACATTTTCTAACACAGTTCTATGGCTCCATAAATTGAATCCCTGAAAAACCATAGCAAGCTGAGTTCTCAGTAATTGCAAACGATTTTTATCAGATACCCTTAGCTCACCATCTTTATCTTGCACTAGCTCTACAGCTTTATTACCGATATGGATAGTTCCTTTACAAGGCCTTTCTAGGAAATTGATACAACGTAGAAAGGTGCTTTTCCCCGAACCAGATGACCCAATTATACATATTACATCTCCAGAATTGGCGCTGAGAGATATGCCTTTAAGAACTTCATGTTCGCCATATTTTTTATGTAGCTCAGTTATAACTAATTTGTTTTGTGACATATTAAAATTCTCGAAAAAATAAATTCAGTAAATGCTGTGCTTATCTTTGATGAAGAGCTTCTAGGCTTAATCTAGAAATTAAATTTATTCACTGTTAGATATGAAAATTTCATTTTTGCTACCTTTAACATCCAACCTTAATATCAAAATTCAATTTGAAAATTGTCTAATTAGTACATGTTAATGTGGCGGTTAAATATAATCCCTACGTAGGATTTGTTGGTATAACAGTATTAAAAATAGCTACGTTTAAACGATTGTTGTGCTACATATGTTTCTTGAGAGGTTTTTCTCTCAAGCTGTCGAATAATGCAGACCATTAGAAAATTCAATCCAAGATAAATTATGCCTGCCACGGCAAAAATCTCTATAGGACGATAGGTTTCTGAAATAGCCTGTGCAGCTAGTCCTGTCACTTCCATTAAGGTAATAGTTGAAGCTAGAGCTGTAGCCTTGATCATTAAAATTATCTCATTACCATAAGCTGGCAGCATACGAACCAACGCTTGAGGAATTATGACTCGGCGATACATAAGCGCTGTTGTCATTCCATAAGACCTAGCGGCTTCTATTTGACCTTTGGGTACATTAAGGATAGAGCCGCGAATGACTTCAGCTACGTAAGCTGCAGTGTTAAGCGACATTGCGAAAACTGCACACCACCATGGCTGGCGTAGAAGTGGCCAAAATATACTAGAGCGAAGTTCAGGAAACTGACTCAGACCGTAATATATGAGATAAATTTGGACTAATAAGGGCGTTCCTCTAAATAGGGCAATATAGCTTCGCGATAAATAATCTAAAACCATCCAGCTGCTAGAGCGCATAAGTGCAAGCATCAGCCCAAGACAACCGCCCAATACAATTGATGTCACCGCCAGTTGCAACGTTAAAGGTATTCCTGGTAATAGACGCACAAACATTTCATATAAGAAACTAGCTTCATCTAGCATAATTATTGTCCTGAACCGAAGTTAATGGAGCGCATCGAGCATTTTTCTGCAAAGGCAAAGCAACGTCCTGATATCCAGGAGATAGCAAAGTATAGAAGTGCTGCTGTCAGATAGAATGTAAAATACTTATGCGTAGAACCTCCAGCTATCTGTGATTGGCGCATAAGTTCAACCAGACCGATAACTGACATCAATGCCGTTTCTTTTAAGACCATTTGCCATACATTACTCATACCAGATAAGGCATGGCGGATAGCCAAGGGGAGTACAATTCGTCGTATTCTTTGTGGAAGGCGCATACCAAAAGCTAGAGCTGCCTCTATTTCACCTTTATCAATAGCCTGAACTGCCCCTCGAAAAACTTCCGTAAGATAGGCTCCAGCCACAATTGCTAGTGCAAAAACGCCGATAGTAAATTCAGGTGCACCAACAAATCCCTGAGCCCCGAAAAAATGGGCGATGGCTGTTAGGGCACTGGATGACCCAAAGTAAAAAAGGTAAACCACGAGCAGATCTGGAACACCTCTCATAACGGTTGTGTAAACTTGGGTGACAAATCGCAATACACCAATGCTTGAAAGAGCGGAAAGGGCGCCACAGATGCCAAACAATACTCCAAGACACATGCCTGAGATAGAGAGCCAAAGAGTGGTCATCAGCGCATTCAGTAGTAAATAACTCCAGCCACCGTTACCAAACGTGAAAAGTTCAGACAACGACATAACTCAACCTCCCCATTGCAGATATGTTCATTCAATATACCCACAGTGTTGCAATGGAAACGAGAGATGAAAAATCAAAATTACTCACTCTATCATTACAAAATATTATGCTTGGTTTTATCAATTAAAAACTAAATAAACTGGATGAATTATTAGGTTGAATATAATTTTCCTATGCTATTTACACCGTTAGGTTGTTTTATTTTATGTGCGTTGTTAGCGTGAGAATCTAGATTTATGGCTTTTAACTGTTTAATATCAATTTGACATAAGGAGATGTTATGTATCAATCACACCGACTTAATCTCAGGCAGGTTGAGGCCTTTCGGGCTGTTATGTTGACTGGTCAAATTACTGCAGCTGCTGAGCTTTTGTTCGTTACTCAACCAGCGGTCAGCCGACTTATAGCCGATTTTGAACGGGCAACTGGGCTTCATCTTTTCGAGCGCCGAGGTAACCGTCTACTCCCTACTTCTGCCGCATTTACATTGATGCGAGAGGTTCAAAATTCGTTCGTTGGACTAGATAGGATCGCACGCGCGGCTCAAGATATAGGTCGGAACTTTGCAGGAACACTGCGAATTTATGCTATGCCAGCGTTAGCATCTGGAATGTTGGCACGGTATCTGGGTAGTTTTTTACGAGAGCGAAAAGGTTTGCAAGTTTCTCTAAATGCTGCCTCTTCAGCAACTGTTATAGAGAAAGTTGCGAGTGGCGACGCTGAACTTGGATATGTTGATTTTCAATTTAACAGGACAGGGATGCGCTGTCGCCATCGGTCCATCGATGCGGTGGTTGTGCTTCCTGCAAACCATCGCCTGAATGAAAAAAAAGAGCTGACTCGAGACGATCTTATTGGTGAAAGTGTTATTGATGTGGATCCTGGTTCGACATATTCAAAAAGACTTAGTTTGATGCTCGAAGGAATTGAGAGAACATCGATGATTGAAACTAATCAATCATTGACTGCCTGTTCAATTGTCCTTGGTGGAGCAGGGGTTGCAGTTATTGACCATTTCGCAGCTACGGAATTTCTCGCCAGAGGGCTATCTTTAAGGCGATTTACACCGCCTCTCGAAGCTGGTTTTACCGAGCTTAGTTCCGAAGAATCCCAACAAGGCGACTTAACCACAGAATTTGCTGAAGGATTCTGGGATTTTTTGCAAGAAGAGCTGCATTTACCGAACGAGTAACTTGGTCCTGAATAGCTTTTTCTATCGCATGGGTTATATCACCTCATCACTACTTATCATGGAGATAGGCCCAATTCTTATTAGTACTCACTTGCGAATTTGTTAGTCATTTGATGAAGAAGACCGGTATGACCGGCCATTTTATATTTGCTCTGTCAAATTCTAAGTTCACTCGCAATGAGCCAGCTAATTGGACATATTGCTGATCAGGATTTGGGCGTAATATCAACACCGAACCATTTTTCACTAAGCTTTTTAATCGTTCCATCTTCACGCAGTGATTTAATACCAGAATTTAAACGAGATTTTAGTTGAGCATCGTCCTTGCGAAGCCCTATAGCAACGGAGTTGAAAGGGGCGCCCTGTAGAATTGGGCCGGAAATTTTTGCGATTTTAGCGTCTTTTCGCGTCAATGAATCGTTCAATACCGTAATATTTGCGATGATTGCATCAATACGTCCGGCAAGTAAATCGAGTTCAGAGTCATCGAACGTTTTGTATTCTCGCACATTCACACCTTTGAGTTTGTTGTGAACGAAAGAAGATGCTGTTGTTGATCCCTGAACCCCTATAGTTTTGCCCTTTAACTGCTTGGACAAAAGGGCTAACTCTTTCGCTACTTTCACCTTATTACCAACAAGATTTATTGTTTTACCTGTCGAATTCATGTCAGAAAGGGGACCTTCTTTGAGTACCATAAACGTATTCGGAGAGGCGGCATAAGCTTCAGAAAAGCTGATTACTTTTTGACGCTTAGGGGTTATTGACATGGCCGCTACAATTGCGTCAAATTTGCCTGAATTTAGTGATGGGATTAATCCGTCCCAGTTCTGGGCTGTAATCTTGCAATTGGCTTTTATTCGTGAGCATAAAGCATTCACAAAATCAATTTCAAAACCATCTAGATTACCTTTTCCATTAACAAATGACCAAGGTTTGTAAGCTCCTTCAGTAGCAATGTGAATCGTATTGTTAGCTGCATAAATGGGCTGAGCAGAAAACACAGCTGCAGAAAAGAGAGTAATAATAGCAAGTTTCATGATTATGATCTTCCATGGTAAATAACAATGTTGAACCAGTTTGGTGAACTTTATAATTCCTCATCCCTATAAGAGGATATCCTGTGTATGTATTTATCGAGAACAACTTTCATTCATACTATTTGTAATTAGGGAGTTGATTGTTACTAATCGTTACTCAGTATTGCAATGGATTATGCTTGATGAAAAATAAAAAAAGAGATGCCAAGAATGAGTAAATATTATATGAGGATGTTTTGGAAAACTACCATTGAGATAAAAAAGGTTGATGATTCACTTTTAACGGCGTGAACTGTATTAAAGTATCTAATTTTAATATCCATTTTTTGTTATTTTCTTCGAATTCTCTGAGAACATAACAAGCATTTTCTACAGTATAATATTTACGCATGAAAGACTATCCATAACTAATTTGAATTCTGACGCTTATCACGGTTTTATTGGAATTAAATAATATTGTCGGTTCGATGAATATCATGTGGTTCCGACTTGTTACATTCAAATAAATAGCTGAACTATAAACTCTGGTCTAAGAAATTTTAAAGGCATAAATATGCGGTAGCTGTAATTAGCCATCAGCAGAGTTATCGGTTAAGTATTGACAATAAGATGAATTATTTATTCTTGGTTAGCTGGTAGGAATTCAAGATGACGCAACATGATTATGACCTGATAGTTGTCGGTGCTGGTATGACTGGTGCGGCTATAGCCTGGGGGCTGTCAAAACTACCACTGCGTATTCTTATGCTAGATGCAGAGGATACGGACCATAGAGCGGCAAAGGCAAATTTTGGCTTAGTTTGGTCGGCTGGAAAAGGCCTAGGAGATCCCAATTACCAGCGCCTCTCAATTAAGGCCGTTTCACAGTGGCCATCTTTTGCCCGAGAATTGGAAGATGAAAGTGAGGTCCTTATCAATTATGAAAATAAAGGAGGATTAGAATTTTGTCTGAGCGAAGAAGAATATACCAATTTTTCTCTTGAGATGGCGCAATGGAACGCGCAGATACCTGAGCTCAAAAGTCCAGTTCAAATGCTGCGCCGCAGCGAGTTAGAGTTGCGGTTTCCTTCTCTTCAACTGGGGCGAGATGTTGTCGGTGCATGTTTTGCAGCAAATGATGGACATGTTAACCCTTTGCATCTTCTTTGTGCTCTGCACAAATCATTCCTTATGCGTGGTGGCGAAATTCGATCGAATAGCCGAGTAAAACGAATATCTCCTCTTCAGGGCGGAGGTTTTGACGTTATAACGCAATATGCGCAGTTTCGTTGTGAAAAGGTCCTGCTGGCATCAGGCTTAGGCAATGTGGAACTTGCTCCAATGGTTGGTCTGCATGCACCGGTTAAACCTCAGCGCGGACAATTGTTGGTTACAGAGAGACTCGCGCCCATATTACCTCTGCCCAGCGGGGAGCTGCGTCAAAGTGCAGAAGGTACTGTGATGATAGGAGCAACGCACGAAGATGTGGGCAAAGATATCTCCACTACCTTTGCTGGCGCAAACAGTATGGCTGCTAGAGCCATAAAAACTTTACCTGTACTCGCAGGGGCAAACGTTGTTCGACAATGGTCAGCTCTGCGCATCATGACGCCAGATGGAAGCCCTGTTTATGCATCTTCTGTTGAATATCCGGGAGCACATATTGCAGTGTGCCATTCCGGTGTGACACTTGCGTCTTTTCATGCAAGGCAATATGCAGAGGTCATTGCGTCAGACGAGCCTTATCCAGCAAGCCTTTCACCTTTTCACTATAGGCGGTTTCATGTTTAGGAAGCTTAAGCACTCAGAAAGTATTGCAAAAGTAATTATTTATATTGATGGCGAGGCAGTAGAAGCCGAATCTGGCGAAACTGTTGCGGCAGTACTGCTTCGTCAAAATATGCTTATGAGCCGGACTACGCCCGTAAATATGAGTAAGCGAGCGCCATACTGCATGATGGGTGTTTGTTTTGACTGTTTGGCAGAGATCGATGGTCAGGGATCTGTGCAAACTTGCCAAGTCACTGTTAGAGAAAATATGAAAGTTGTACGCCAACTAGGACGTCGGAGTATGAATAAATGAACCGCAAATTTGATGTTGTCATTGTGGGGGCGGGACCCGCTGGAATGAGCGCAGCCATTAAGCTGAGAACGTTTGATTTATCAGTTCTTGTCGTCGATGAACAACCAGAACCTGGCGGAAAACTCTGGCACAGAGTTGAGTCGATTGCTGGAACGTCCTTAGCCCACGTTTTAGGAAAAGAATATGAATCAGGTGAATCAGTGGCTTCACTATTTCGTGGCAGCGGAGCAACTTATGAACCCAACACACAGGTTTGGCAGATAGATCCATCTTTGCGAGTACTTCTGCGCCGAGATGGTGAGGTCGAATCTGTCAAAGCAAAAGAAATTATTGTGGCAACAGGAGCGTTGGAAAGACCGGCGCCGTTTCCTGGATGGACCCTTCCTGGCGTTATGCCCGTTGGGGGAGCACAGCTTCTGTTGAAAGATTCGCGACAGATCCCGCAAGGGCCAACTTGGGTGGCAGGAAGTGGTCCTTTACTCATTCTTTATATGGCCCAAGTTATTAAAGTAGGCGGAGAGATTGAAGGCTGGTTAGACACTAGTGCCCCAGGAGAATGGTTGCGAACTCTTCGGTGGTTTAAATCTGTGTTTAAAGGCAGAAAAGACGTTTTAAAGGGACTGCTTTGGTTGAACCAGATAAAACGCTCAGGGACCAAGCGTATTCGCGGCGTGAAATCTTTTCATGCATACGGCGAAGGGCGGCTTCATGAGCTCGAATATACGTTAGCTAATGGATTGACTAAACGTGTCCGAGCCAATGCGCTACTCGTACACGAGGGCGTTGTTCCCTCTATTCATATGACTCAATCTCTGGGCTTAAAACATCACTGGAGTCATCAGCAAAGTTGCTTAGTTCCTTCGCTCGATTCATGGGGAGCAAGTAGCCTTGCTGGCATATCGGTTGCTGGAGACGGTGCCGGAATTGGTGGAGGGCAGGCCGCTTGTGTCCGAGGTGAAATCGTCGCTTTAGGCATTGCTATGAGAATCGGACTTTTGGAGCAGAAAAGCGCTGATGCTCTGGTGAGCCCTTTACGAAAAAAACTAAAAAATTTGCTGAGTATACGACCTATGTTAGATGCACTTTATCCACCACCTCAGAGACTTATTTTTCCTTCTGATGAGACAGTAGTGTGTCGTTGTGAAGAGATTACAGTAGGTGATATTCGTCGAGTTGCCTCCATGGCTTCACCAGGTATTAACCAACTAAAAGCATTTACCAGAGCGGGCATGGGGCCATGTCAGGGTCGTCAGTGTGGATATACGATTGCAAATATCATAGCGACAGAACAGAAACGACAGGTCAATGAAAATGATTTCTATCGAATTCGACCTCCTTTGAAGCCGATAACTCTTGGTGAGCTAGTATCTCTGAAAATAGATGAAGAATTAGATTCCTAAATATTGAAGTGAAATAAGATCTAATTTTTATAACAAAATATCAAATTTGGCTGATCTACTTTCAGACTGGTCATATCTCTTAATGAGTCGGTGTGACTACATTAAGTGAACTATAAAGTAGTAAACAATTTTATTTACCGATCTTAGTTTTTAATTATATAAAGAGGTTAATTAATGTTTCATATTAAAAGTTCACCATTTATTACCACAATAGGCTTTTTAGCCTTATCTACTTCATTTTCATCGTTTGCAAATATAGCTCAAAAAGATATTGTGACGATGCATATACCCCAATTACGTGCAGCTCTAGATAATAAAAAACTAACTTCCGAAGAAATAGTTCAGGCTTATTTGGATGAAATAAAGCAAAAGAATAAATCGATTAATGCAGTAATTACGATTAACCCTAAAGCTCTGGAACAAGCGCGTGCCTGGGATGCCCATCATAAGAAAGCACCAGCAGGTCACATGTCTGTAGGGGGTATCCCATTTATGGCTAAAGATAATTATAATACCAAGGGGATACTAACTACTGGCGGCTCTCTTGCTTTAGCGGATTCGGTGCCTAAAACTAATGCATTTGTTATACAGAAATTGCTTGATGACGGTGCGATTCTGCTGGCTAAAACGAATATGTCTGAGTTGGCCTCATCGTTTGGCCGTCCTGGGTATAGCTCAGTAGGCGGACTGACGCTGAACCCATCCAATTTGCTGCGTAATTCGTCTGGTTCTAGTAGTGGCTCAGCATCTGCGGTTGCAGCTCATTTAGCGCCTTTTGCATTGGGAACCGATACCAGTGGTTCGATTCGTGGACCAGCGGCAGTGACTGGCACCGTTGGTTTGAGACCGACCTTGGGCCTAACTAGTCGAAGCGGTATTATCCCTCTTTCTCTGAGTTTTGATACGGCTGGGGTTATTACCTCCAATGTGACCGATCAGGCAATTGTTGTAGATGTAATGAAAGGTGAAGACCCTAAAGATGCAGCGACTAAATTTGCGCATCGTCCATCTCATTCGTTCTATCAGGATCTAAAATCTGCATCATTTAAAGGTAAAACGATTGGGGTGTTGACCAACTTCAGAGAAGGCAATAAAGAAGTGAATCAGCGAATCGATGCGGCTGTTGCCAAAATGAAAAAGGCAGGGGCACACATTGTGCCAATTACTATGCCAAAATCTTTTGATAACCTCTATGGGGATGTTATGGCTCCAGTGGGGATGGAAGAGTTCAAACCGCAGTTTAATGCCTATCTGGCTAATCTTGCTAAAGGTGAACCGCATACCATGGCAGAGTTTATGAAAATTCTTGCTAAAAAGACTGATAACGGCAAGAAAGTCATCAATCCTGGTCGTTATAAAGGTTTAGTGAAAAACTTTCATAGCCCAAGCTCTTCACCTAAATATATTCAGGTGCTGACGCGGAAAATTCCTGCAGTGACTCAAGTGATTAATGACCGATTCAAAGAAAGTGGCCTTGATGCCCTGGTGTTTGCTACTACCAGTTGTCCGGCATCTCCGGCATATGGTAAAAAAGATCTAACCTATGTTTGTCATATGAAAAGTGGCTTTTTAGCAACTCGCATGGCTTCAATCTCTGGTTATCCTGAAGTGACAGTTCCTGCTGGGCGAATTACAGCAAATATGCCAGTGGGTATTTCATTTATGGGGTTACGTAATGAAGACAGTGATGTTTTGCAGCTTGGTTATGCATTCGAAAAGTTGAACAAATAGACGTTAGGTTTCATTCAGCGGTTGCTAAGGTGACCGCTTCTTATTTGTTTTAGGGATATTGAATAGAAGGAATTTAAGCGAAGTATTATTAGAAAATGGAATTTTAAAAGAGCATGGGGATTTTCCCTGATGGTTTATGCGTTACAACTCTGGTAATTTTATTGTCAGTACCCGATCTGACTGAACTGATTATGATCCGATTGATAAGTGGGTTACCGATGATGTGTTTTATATTGATTTTTGGGTGAATTTTACCATTGGTCCAAGCCATGACGGTGGAGAAAATTTTCAGGTTCGTTTCGTGATTAATTTTCACACTTAAGACTCGTTGAATTATGCAATTGTGCTTAATGAGTATTTGTGGCCAAAGGTTATAATTAGCGTTTGAGTCAATTTTAGAAAGATACCAAGACATAAATTGGGCGGGTATTTCCAATAAATTATCCAAATTTATGTACAGGGAATATGAAAAATATTAAATCTAACAGTGAAACATAACATATGTGATTATATCATCCCTCCGAGCTGTAAAATTTAGTAATAAACCATCTAAATTCAAGAGGAACCTCAAACAACAATGCATAAATTTGAGATAACACCACACCTTGGAATTGGCCCAATCAAATTGGGAATGACAAGAGCTGAAGTTAATACGTGTTTTGGCAAACCTGAGTTTTCAGGGAATGGACGGGTAGGTTACCTATCTGGTTTTATGATTGATTTCGATGAAAATGATAAAGTTGAATTTATAGAACTGGCAAAATCAAATAAATTTGCAGCCTTTTATAAAGGCATTAATTTACATTCTGTCACTGCTAAACAAGCGGTTGCTTGTGTTGAAAATGATGACGAATATGATAAAGAATCTCCTGAGCAGGGTTATAGCTATATATTTAAAAAGCTACAATTAAGCCTTTGGCGCGGGACTATTGCTCAAATGGATGATAATGATGATGCTCCCAACGGCGTTTCTTTTGAAGCGATAGGTATTGCTGTCGATGGCTATTTCTAATCGCTGATGTATAAGTGGCCTATTTCTATGGTCGTTACTGGTTTAACTATGGTTTCTAAGATCGAGATATTCAGGCATATAGAGGCGTAGATAGCTGATAGAGGCGCGGATGCTTTCTGTCATGTATTCATTTGTGATTCTTCCATGCTTGCTATATGAAAGACCAAGAATGCCATCTCCTAATGCAAAGGAGATGGCGATTTTATTTTGAAAGTCTTTAATAGCAACGAAATTAAATGTTTCGACTAGTTCATTCGCCATCAGATGTGCGATGTTCTCGCTGCCTTCGATATCCATATTTTTAATCGTCTCTTTTTTGTTCCAAGAAAAATACTTAACATGGGGTTCTCTCATCTATTTGTGTCTATATTATTAAATCAATTGGTTAAATAATAAATTTATTAATTAAATGGATGGTTTTAAAAAAGGCTAAAAGATGAGAGTTTTTGATTGGCAAGTAAGTAGCTGGTTTTTATTTGAGCATCAGGAGCATTATTACCTGGATGTAAATTGTAGCATTGGTGCTTTTGGCTATAGTTTTATGTTAAAAATGACTGATGATGAATCGCGTGCATATAGCCAGAGCGGGTATTGCTATTTGCAACAATTAGCGCAGGCGATCGCTCAAAGTGCTCCAATTGCCGAGAATTCAAGTTCTGCATATCGTGAGCGAGCAGTTAGCTCCAAACTTTCCGATTTAGCCGCTGAGGCTTTTTTACTCTGGAAAAGTGCAAGGCAGTGATGGTCTCTGAGGTATGGCTGTTTATCTTCCATGGGTTAAAGAGCTATTGCTAACTCTTACCAACCAATAAGCTGCGTTGTTTATCTACAGAGCTTTTAGCATAAGAAAATTTCTTTTAAGAGGGTTGTTTTTTCATCTGATTGATTTTGCGAGAAATTAAAGTTTTACAATCATTTTCTGTTAAAAATTAAATGGTTGGTATTGGGCAAAAATTTCAGCCTGCTATATGCTTTGCTAAAAGCTTTTCTATAAATGTATAAGTGACGATAGCCAAAATGCATATACGTATCAGCTTAATAATCATTATTTTTTTGAGCGTCTGCAGCATCAATGTTTCTGCGCAAAATCAAGCGGCGCCACGAATACTCGTCTTACATTCTTATGATGCTTCATATCAGTGGACATCTGAGCTGCAAAAAGGGATTGATGATGCAAATCAGGCCACTGATGGCGCTTTAAAGTTTTCGATTGAATACCTCGATACCAAACGGATATTCAATCCTGATTATTTGGCTACGATTCGTAGTTACTTACGTAAGAAATATAAAAATTACCCATTTGATGGTGTGATTGTTACCGATGATAATGCGCTAAATTTTTTCAATACGCTCGACATGCCGAATCTTCGTAATTTGCCCACTGTGGCGGTAGGTATCGGCAATCCAAAGGCTTCTTTAGTTGCAACGACGGATAAGGGCGTTATTCTGTATGAAAAAGATTATATCGAAGAAAATATTAAATTGATTTTACGGCTCCGACCCAATCTGCAAAATCTCTATTTCTTGGTAGACAGAAGTTATACCGCCAGTCTGATTCATCAAGAAGTGCTACAGGTTATTAAAAAATATCCGCAGATTAATTTAGTACAAATCCGCGATTTTTCTTTAAATGATACCCGTTACTTACTTGAAAAAGCATCGCCGGACGATGCGGTATTATTGACCCATTTTAACACTGAAAAACGATTTAATATCTTTCACGAATATGGCCAAATAGCTTATCAAATAGGTCATTACAGTCGAGCTCCAGTGTTTGTACTTTGGAAGTTCTATATTAGCGGGGGTGTGTTAGGTGGCTATGTTACTCGCTCTTATCAACTGGGCTTTCGCTCTGTTCAGTTATTAATTAATCAGCTTCCCAAAGAGGTCCATGAGCCTGTCGCGAATAATCCTATTGAGGGGTTTGTGTTTGATTATGATGCACTTCGGCAACATCATATTGATGAACAATTATTACCTCGTAAATCTTTCATTATAGGAAAACCGAAATCGTTCATTTATGCCAATTGGAAGCTCTTAGCGATTACAGGTTCAACGATTATTATCCTAATCGCCATTATTTTTGTGTTAGCGCTTTTACTAAAACGCAAACGCGAAATTAATCGCCAGAGTCAGAAAATTGTTGAATTGCAGAAGAAAACAGTTGATGTGCAAAAAGACTTAATTCATCTGCTTGGAGATGCCATTGAAACTCGCTCTGGTGAGACGGGCAACCATGTTAAACGCGTTGCAAAAATGTCCTCTGTTTTGGCCAAACTTTGCGGATTAAGTGCTGATGAGTGTCAGACGATTGAGATTGTTAGCCCGATGCATGATATTGGTAAAATTGGGATTCAAGAAGCCATTTTAGAAAAACCCGGCAAACTTGATCCTGATGAATGGCGTATTATGCAGGGGCATGTCGATATTGGTTATAAAATTTTAAGTTCCAGTGAAGGTAAAATTCTGCACTATGCGGCGATCATCGCCCTGGAACATCATGAACACTGGAATGGCAATGGCTATCCATCTGGTAAGTCTGGAGAAGATATTCATATATTTTCGCGCATTACGGCTATTGTCGATGTATTCGATGCGCTGTTAAGTGAACGTTGTTATAAAAAGCCGTGGCCCTTGGATAGAGTGATAAATTTATTTGAAGAGCAATGTGGCAAACAGTTCGATCCAACTCTTACCAAACTATTTTTAGATAATATCGAGGGCTTTGTTGCTATCCGGGAAAAATATCCAGATAAAGCCAATGAATCTTAGGGGATATTGCCACGAATGCGTTCGTGGCAATATCAATATCAAATCTGTTGTGGTTTAGGACTCTTCACTTGGCCCATCTGTAACGCGCATTGCAACCAGCGCTAAAACAAAGTAAGCGAAGGTTAGGGCAACCGTTGTAACAAAGTAATCTTCGCGCATCGTATTAAGAACCTCTGAGGTTGGCTCACTGAGCAACAGTCGAAAGGCTAGAATCACCATAAACAATAAGACGCCTGCAGCTCCAATTAATAGTATTTTGGCGGCCAAAGCAGTATGTGCATCCGATGGGTCTTCCTCTTGATCTTCTTCGTTTTGCGCCAGTCGATTTTGTTCAAAATCGATAAGAAGCTGCTCGCGCTGCGCTTGGCGTGTTTCATCGGCAGGCCAAGAATCACGGGCGCCTAGCGCACTTGCGATAATCGGATAGAGCACCAAAGCAATCAGATATTCTGGAATAAAAATAAAATAAAAGCTTATTGCGTTGGTAAGCATCATCATCACGGCAAAAGCCAGTGATACCATCCAGACTATTAATGCCGCTAAATTTAATTTTTGGCCTAAATAGCGTGACCAATAACGAGTAAGTCCGAGTTTTGGCAGCAAATAGTGCTCGGCAATCGTGATTGCCCCAACTGGACACAATAGAATTGCGCCATACACCGTCAGCGGCATCACTGATTGGGCAACAAACGGAAAACAGGCCGCTATCGCAATAACAACGCCGATAATTGCTGTCACTTTGCCTCGCGATAACGTGGGCATTAGCGCATTTGCTGCAAGTCCCGCGCGGTACAGACAAGCATTCGCTGTGGTCCACCCGGCACAGATAACGGCTAATAGGCCCATATAACCCAATGTAGCAAACGCAACGTCTGCGGAATCGAGCTGAATTAAATTAGAGCCGACTAACACCGCCGCGCCAGCACCCATTAAGCCGGCACAAATCCAGCCAATGTAATGGCCAAGAAACATCCCAATGCTTGAAAACACCCCATACCACTTGCGATGGGCAAAGCGAAAAGTCGCCATATCAATCAGCCCAAGGTGAACCATAGCTCCGTTGGCCCAAGCGAAAGCGGCTACCTCCCAGGTTGAAATCCCCGGGTCACCTTTAGGGGTTGTTCCGGTCCAAATGGTCTGATGGGCGATGTCAATAAAGCCTGAAAACTCGCTGATCCCACTTTCACCTGTGATATGTAATGCCAAAGCTGGTAGCGCTATCGCCGCGCCACAAACAAAACAGGTCAGCATCCACGGTGAGCAAATGGTGGCAAAGTTGGCCATCGCTTCAAAGCCGCGAGCCGCGACAATGACTACCACGGCGCTTAGTAATAATGTGACGACAATAAATGCGATGGAAGTTGGATAAGGCTCTAGTTGGACGGGAAGGTGCAAAGCAAAACGTACCGCATAGGCCGAAACAGTTATCATCGCAGCAGCCAGAGCGCCATAAAATAGCAAAATGGCACTATTGTAGATTTTGCTAAAGTAAGGCCCGGTAATCTGCTCAAGGTAATTAAATAGTGTGCGGCGGGTTTCAACCGCAATTGGTGTGGTGACAAGCATCCAACTTGCAACGGCTAACAAGTTGCCAATCAGCAGCCCGAGTAGTAATTCTTTGGTTCCAACGCCCATGGTTACGAAGGTTACGCCGATTACAAATTCAGTTGCAGCAATATGCTCGCCACCAAAAATACCAGCAAAATATCGCCAGCCACGGACGTGCCGCGCTGCGGGTGGAATTGCGTTACGCAAATTCCGCCGTCTGGGTTTGGGACCGACAAAATTAGGTTGAGTTGAACTATTGGGTTGTTGGCTCATTAAAAAGGGCTCCTAAAAGAGCATTGTTGGCTTTGTTATTCGCCAACAACGCTGCTTTTGCTACATAGGTTACTTTCGCTTTTAAAATAATTTCGCTTGGCGACAAGCAATGTATTAATCGGATTAAAAATAAGACAGCTTTGAGAAATCCGCGAATTTTTTATGCGAATTGACCAATCTCTATATATCTTTAAGTGAATGAGTGGCGAATGAATCGTTAAAGCAAACTTTTATTAGTATGGTTTTTCACAGGAGCTTTTTATGTGGTTTAGTCAAAAGAATCTGGCAGCCCAGCTCGCACGCGCAGAAGCGATGAATCTAGACTTAGAACATGAATTAGATTCTATTCGCTCAAATACCGCTTACATAGCTTTTAAACCTGATGGCACGATTCTCGATGCGAATGAACTTTTTTTAGCTGCAGTTGGTTATCAACTCGATGAAATAGTTGGACAACACCATCGGATGTTTTGTGAAAAATCATATATTGGCAGTAGCGAATACCAAAATTTTTGGAGCCATCTGGCCGCTGGTGAAAGCCACGGCGGTACATTTACCCGGCTTCGTAAAAACGGTAAGAGACTGTTTTTGCAAGCGAGTTATTTTCCAGTTAAAGATAGCAATCACCGCGTTGTGAAAGTCATAAAGATTTGCAGTGATATTACCGAAAGTATTAAGAATCTCGAAGCTAAAAATGCCATTTTAGATGCGCTGGATAAATCTCAGGCAGTGATTGCATTTACCCCTGATGGCTATGTGGTTCAAGCCAATCAAAACTTTTTAAATACAATGGGATATCAACTTAGTGATATCGTCAATCAGCACCATAAAATGTTTTGTTTCCCGGAGTTTTATAAACAGAACCCTAATTTCTGGGAACGATTGCAGCGTGGTGAGCACTTTACCGGTAAGTTCAAGCGTCAAGATAGCCGCGGCAATGTCATATGGCTTGAAGCGACCTACAATCCAATTTTTGATAGCCGTGGAAAAGTCTATAAGATCATTAAATTTGCCAGTGATATCACCGATAGAGTGACTTTAGCCATTCAGGCGGTGGAGATGGCTGCTGCAATTTCAGAGCAAACGTCGCGAATTACTGAATCGGCGATTAATGTGCTTAACGATGCCGTTCAAACTTCCCATAAAGTGGCAAAAAAAGTTAAAAGCGCTGCCGGATTAGGTTCTGAGCTAATGGCTCAATCAAAAAATATCAATGAAATTGTGACCACAATTAATGGCATTGCGGATCAGACTAATTTGCTGGCGCTGAACGCAGCGATTGAGGCAGCAAGAGCTGGAGAGTCGGGTCGAGGTTTTGCAGTTGTTGCCGATGAAGTTCGTAAACTCGCATCGAGAACATCTGACGCCACCGAAGAAATTACCAACGTAGTGCAAGAAAACACGCGTTTAATTAAAAAAATGGATGATAATCTCGACTCGGTTAACCATGTCGCTTTACAAGGCGAAGATGATATTCACACCGTTCAACATGGTCTTGAAGATGTTGGGGCCGGGGTCGCGCGCTTTGTCGGGGTAGTTGATCAATTACGTGAATAAGTTTGAATTCTGTATGACTCCTATGTCCTAAAGACTCAATTCTATTGGCCCTAGTTGGCCTGTCTATTGGCTATTTTCCCTTCCTTTTAGAACATTTAATCCTCTAATTTTTGCTAGGTATTTTGCCAAAAACTATCGATGTCAGTCCCTTGTGTTTATAAATTTAGGGTCATAAAAGGGCGTTATATTGTTAATATGAATTGTGCAAAATCATGATAACATAAGGTTTAAATGTGTAATATTTAGATCTTAAGTGGTCATTAATCCTGTAAAAGTGAAGTAAAATGCCGATTTCAGTAATGATAGATCAGATCCTCGTCCTCTTTATCTTAATGGCTCTTGGGTATGGATTAGCCAAATACAAAGTGATTGATACTCATTTGAGTCAAAAACTGACTTGGCTGCTTTGTTATATCGTAATGCCATGCCTCATACTCAAGGCCTTTCAGATCCCATTTTCACCTAAGATGTTGCATAACTTTTTGGTGATGTTAGTGGTAACCATCGCGATTCACATTGTCTATATTATTTTAAGTAAGTTGCTGTTTAATAAAAAAACGCTCAAAGATGAATCGTTGATTGTACCCATGCAATTTACGTCGGTTTACTCTAACTGCGGTTTTATGGGGATCCCGCTGGTGGCTGCAATTAGTCACTCTGGTGTGTTTTATGGTTCTGTTTATATTGCAATTAATGGTCTATTCATGTGGACTCATGGACTTTTAACCTACACCGGAAAAATTGATCGTAAAGCATTGGCTAAAGTGCTGCTAAATCCAAATACGATTATGGCGATAGTCGGGATTATTTTCTTTATTGGCTCTGTGAAACTGCCAACCCCGATTGTTTCAACTCTTGGCTACATTGGCAGTATGAATACAGCTTTATCAATGCTCGTTGTTGGAGCGGCAATGACCCAAATCGACCTTAAAAAAATCTTTATCAATGGTATGGCTTGGGTGAGCACCTTTGCGAGAAACTTGGTTTTCCCTGGGATTGTCCTTGCCGGGCTCATTATGGCGGGGATTAACAACCAGTTATTAGTGATTGCAATCATCCTATCGGCTTGCCCTGTAGCTGGCATGTCAGTGTTGTTCGCGCAATTGACTGGGCGAAATACAGTTTTTCCTTGCATTAGCCTGACGCTTTCAACCATTATGAGTATGGTTTCAATTCCGGTATTGTTGGCATTAGCTGCTCTGGCTAATTAATATGGCTCAGGCAGAGCCATTTGATATTTAATCGGTAAATAGATAAGTATCCTAAACAAGGATGTGTCATCGGTGACAACTCATTTAAGCGACTGTCAGCTGGTCAGCCCAACATTAGCTTTGCATGAAGCTTTTGAAGCATTTGTCGATGACTTTGTACTGTACGATGGCCCAAACAGTGCTGAATATCTTCCTTGCATGGCAAATTTTTCTGAATACATCCGCATGCTAAAGCGCGAAGGTCATCATTCTAATCGCTCAAACAGCGCCATTTTATGCCACCATTTCTGGCTTTATCATGCTAAAACTGAGCATATTTATGGTGCCATTCGGATTCGTCATCCTCTTGGAAATCAATTTTTGCGCACCGAAGGAGGCCATATTGGTTATCATATTTCACCCAGTTATCGTCAGCAGGGGTTGGGTAAATTGATGCTAAAACTTGCTTTGCCAAAAGCAAAAGAGTTGGGCATTGATAAAGTGTTAATTACTGCCAAAGAAGATAACATGGCATCTCGGGCCATTATCGAAGCTTGTGGCGGCAGGCTTGAAGAAATTGTTTATGGGCCAATCTTAGGATATCGAATCGCCCGTTATTGGATTAATTTATCAGGAGAACATAACCAATGAGCTGTATTTTTTGTGAGATGGTTGCAGGGAGGATGCCGTGCCATAAGATCTGGGAAGATGAACACCATATGGCTTTTTTATCTATTTTCCCCAATACCGATGGCTTTAGCGTTGTTATTCCAAAGCAGCATTATGGCAGCTATGCATTTGAGCAAGATGACAAGGTTTTAGCCGATTTGGTCATTGCGACAAAGAAAGTCGCTTTATTACTGGATAAAGCGTTTGATGATGTTGCTCGGTGCGGAATGATGTTTGAAGGATATGGCGTTGATCACCTGCATGCGAAGTTGTTTCCAATGCATGGGACTGGCACTGACAGTACGTTTAAGCTCATTGAATCAAGACAACATAAATTCTTTGAGCGTTACGAAGGATATTTGTCATCGCATGACTGCGAGCGGGCAAGCGATGAGCATTTAGCTGAATTAGCAGAGCAAATTCGCCGCGCCGATAGTAAATAGTCAACGCAGCAAAATTTTTAGGCTAGGGGACCAGCAAGTCACCGCTTCGGTTGGCTTCGCTGCTTGCAATTCTTGCAACGAGCATTCCTGCACTGACAAACCGTTGCCAATGACGAGCGTAATACATGCCGTCAACCGATGCATATAGAGGCGTGAGTTCATCGGTAATTGGATTGAGCACTTCAGCGAGCAATTGTCCTTTTGCTACCACTTCTCCCACTTGAGCGTGATGTAAAAGCACACCTGAGACATCAGAGTTAATATATTCACAACCTGCTAATGGGGTCGCTGGGTAGATTAGCTCAGGCATTGGCGTTTTCTCTGCACTGATATAGCCGCAGTGAGTCAGATACGCGATAATTGCATCGGCATCTTTTTGACCTTGTTCGGCGCTAACATCGGCCACTCCGCGAAGTTCTAACGTGACCGGTTTAAGACCAAGCTCAATCGGGAAACGACCTTTAAAATGTTGTTGTAAATAATGCCAAGGTTCAACACAGGCTTCGTCAAAAGGTTCGCCGCCAGAGATGTCAGCGAGTAATTGTGCTTTTGTACCAAAATAACGAGCCAACGGTTCAATCTCAGGCCAAGCCCCAGGGGTCGTATATAAATGAGCACTGGCCTGCCAGTCACAATGTAAGTCCAGCATTAAATCAGCATCGTGAGCTAATTTTAACAGCTCAACTCGCAGTGATTGCAACTCGGTGACAGGTTCCAGCGCTTGTAAATGTTCGGCGAGTGCTTGGCGAACGTGCTGAGTATTCGCTTGTGCATCATCGCTTAACACTGATTCTAGCTGCTTGGCCAATTGCGGGCCAAAAATTGGGTAATTGCGGTTAAAATCTTGTCCACTATCTTGCTCAAAACGTCCCATCTGGGTGCCATGGACAAACTGATTTAGGCCAATAGGATTCGCTAGGGGAATCAGCACAATGTTTGCTTTAAGGCGGCCTTCTTGCTCAATTAATTTAAGTTTTTGCTTTAGATACCAAGTGACCACCATGCCGGGTAACTCATCGGCGTGCAAAGAGCCCTGAATATAGATTTTCGTTTTATGATCCGAGCCAAAATGAAAACTGCTAATTGAGCGTGATGTTCCAAGCGTCTGAGTTTTAAGCGGATGCTGACACTGATGCATAATGATTTCCTAAAAATAAAGGCCCTGCAAGATAGCAGAGCCTTGGTGTTTAACTTAATAAAATGCTATTTGTTTTGCGGGATAACAATCACGTTAGTCGTGAAATATTTTTTCTCAATTTGAGAAAGTTTGCCCGATTTAGCAAGTTCTACCAAAGCTTTATCAATTGCCGCTTTTAGCTTTTTATCGCCTTTTCTAAGACCAATAGCTGTAGGGCCAACTAAACCTTCAGCTGATACGGCTTTACCGGTAAGCGCAAAATCTTTTGCTTCTGGTTTAGATAAGAAACCAACCTGAGCTTGTACTGCATCAGTAAATAAAGCATCGATACGGCCACTTACTAAATCAGACTCAACCTGAGATTGGTCAGCATAGCTAACCACTTCAACACCATGTGGTTGCCAGTGTGCTTTGGCATAAGTTTCTTGAATGGTGCCTTGTTCTACACCCACTCGCAGCCCTTTAAGTGACTTAGCGGTAGGCTCTAGGTGTTTGCCTTTGTGAGAAACTAAGCGAATAGGGGTGTTGTAAATTGGAATCGAGAAGTTGATTTCTTTTAAGCGAGCATCGGTAATGCCCATATCAGAAAGGATCCCATCGAACTTACGCGCTTTTAAAGCAGGGATCATGGTATCGAAGTTACTTTCTTTCCAGACACATTTAGCTTGAAGCTGGTGGCAGATTGCATTACCTAAATCGATATCAAAGCCAACGAGCTTGCCATCGGGCTGTTTCGATTCAAAAGGAGGATAAGTTGGGTCAACAGCAAAACGAATAGTGTGGATTTTTGCTTGAGCGCTCATAGCGGCGCTGGCAACCAGTGCAAAGACACCGGCTTTGATGAAACGATGACAAGTTCGGTTAGTCATACGACACGTTCCTTTGTAGAGATGATTGAATGGAGCTATAAGATACCATTGGATCCTAAAATAGGAAAATCGATACACGTTTAAATGGCAATCACTGAAGCTGAATATACATGGCCAACAGGTAACGTTAATAAATTAAAATCTGGTTTTTGTTAGCTTTGTCATAAAATTGTCACGCCAAATCGGTATAAGTGTTCTGACAGAGCGATAGTGTCTTTTATGCGCGAAGTTGCTCCTGACTCTCTTCAACATTTGAATGACTCTATTCAATCCCGGCCTCGGTCGGGATTTTTTCTTTTTGGGCCGACTCCACAGCAAAACATTTACTTTGTCTAAATCAACCACCGCTGGCTGCATCATTCATCACAAAAGCTTAACTGCTCCTGACTAATTGTTAAAAATCTCTTATCACCTAAATATGTATTTATGTTCCATATTGACATCAACAAGCTTAGTAAAATAAATCTAGGGACATTGTGAGTCGTAAGGGTCAGAATAAATGCCTTATAGCGAGGTTTGCTTTTTGGCTCGATAACGCTTTCAAATGGCAACTGAGCTATCTATTTGTTGCCAATTGCCTTATAAAAAGTATATTCATAGATTAAAAGTATTAGCCTGCATTATATGGGTGCGTAATTTGCACCAATATAGTGAAAAATGGAACTTTATTTAATGCTATAAAATAGCGATTTTTTATAATATATTGTTTTAAAATGAAATTTTAATATTTGGTGATATTTTGTTGCTTGGCATATCTATTGCTTTGTTCAACAATATGCTTTTGTGTAGTTTGGCAATTTAGGAAATTCGATAAATTTATGAGCTCCATAGCTAATACTCCTAATTCTCATCTCCCATTACTATCAGTTAAGAATCTGAGCGTAAGCTTTGTTTTAGAAGACGGTGAGGTGGTGGATGCGGTCGATGACCTGAATTTTTCAATCGCGCCAGGACAGACATTGGCCCTTGTTGGTGAGTCGGGCTCTGGAAAATCCGTGAGTTCGATGGCGATTATGCGCTTGCTTGATTATTCCCCGGCACAAATTCGCTCGGGTGAAATAATCTATCGTCCTGATGAAGGCCAAGAGCTTAATTTATTACGTCTTGATAAAACACAAATTCGGCAGATTAGGGGCCATCGGATCGCAATGATTTATCAAGAGCCGATGACTTCTCTTAATCCGGTGTTAACTATCGGTCAGCAAATGGCTGAGGTGTTAAAAATACACCTGAATTTATCGCAGCATGAAGCCAAAGAACGGACCATTCACTGGTTGTCCAAAGTGCGGCTACCGGATGCGAGTGCATTACTTCATCGTTATCCTCATGAACTTTCGGGTGGAATGCGCCAACGGGTGATGATTGCAATGGCCTTGTGCTGCGAGCCAAATTTGCTGATTGCCGATGAACCAACAACTGCCTTAGATGTGACTATTCAGGCACAGATCCTCCAGATTATTCGCCAGCTACAAGATGAAATGAATATGGCGGTGCTGTTCATCACCCATGATATGGGGGTTGTGGCGCAGATGGCCGACGATGTCATCGTGATGCGCAAAGGCCAAGTGTTAGAAAGAGGGCCTGTACAGCAGTTATTTAGCGCCCCTGAGCACTCTTATACTAAAGCGTTGTTAAATGCGGTACCACAAATTGGCTCGATGAGTGGTGAACATGGGCCATCGTATTTTACGTTGCTTGAAAAAAGCGCTGCCAATGACAGTTTGCCACAGCTTAAAGAGCCTGATTGGAATGAGCCATTGCTTGAGCTTAAAGATGTCACCACTCGTTTTACCGTAAAAAAAACGTGGTGGGGGAAACCGACACACCAAGTCTTTGCCAGCGAAAAGGTCTCTCTTGCGGTATATCCCGGTGAAACATTGGCGCTGGTCGGTGAATCAGGGTCTGGCAAATCAACTGTAGGCAAGATGATTCAACAGTTGTTGCCGATTCAACAAGGCGACATGTTCTATCAAGGCCGTTCGTTTAACGCGATGAGTAAAACTGAAAAAGTCGCTCTGCAGCGTGAAATTCAGTATATCTTTCAAGATCACTTTGCATCGCTTAATCCACGCCGAACGATTTTTGCCAGCATTGCAGAGCCGATGACAACGCATGGTTTAGTTACAACCAAAGCCGATGTTAAACGCAGAGTAACGGAGTTACTCCATCAGGTCGGCCTTGATGAAAGTTATGCGCATCGATATGCCCACGAGCTCTCGGGTGGTCAGCGCGCCCGAATTTGTATCGCCAGAGCTTTAGCTCTTGAGCCAAAACTGCTGATAGCCGATGAGTCGATTGCGGCACTGGATGTTTCCATCCAAGCACAGATTCTTAATTTATTGATGTCCTTGCAAGCGCAGCTGGGCCTGGCGTGTTTATTTATTACCCATGACATGGCTGTTGTTGAAAAGATTAGTCATCGTGTTGCGGTTCTATACCTTGGCCAGATTGTCGAATATGGACATCGCGAAGATATTTTTGAAAATCCGCAACATCCGTATACGCGTAAACTCTTGTCGGCTGTACCCGTTGCTGACCCGAATTATAAACCTGCTTTATTAGCTATTAACGAAGATATCCCCAGTCCCGTCCGCTCTGTTAATAATCCGCCTATTGCGCAAGCTTTACATGCGGTTAGCAAGCATCACTGGGTTGTTTCACACCAACAAAAGGATTTAGATCATGCGCAAAATATTACCCACAGCTCATAAGAGTGTGCTTGCTTTAGCTATTGCTGCATCATTGGGGTTATCGTTTAACAGTGCTTTGGCCGCTGATTCTGATACGTTGACTGTGGCTGTCGCTCAAGATCCAGGAACTTGGGATCCGATTGATACATTTTTAGTGAACTGGTCAGTTGTTGCGAACGATATTTTTGATGGATTAACGGCTCGCGGACCAGATTTGAAGCTTAAGCCTGCATTAGCAACAAGCTGGGAGTTCATGGACAGTAACAAAACGATTCGTTTTCATTTGCGCCATGGTGTGAGTTTCCAAAATGGTGAAGCGTTTAATGCTCAAGCTGTAAAATTTACCTTTGAAAGGCTCTTAGCTGATAAAGCCAGCCCACAGCGCTCTAACTATACAGCCATTGAATCGATTAAAGTTATTGATGATTACACGGTTGATTTTCATCTGGCACATCCTGATCCTGTGTTGTTAACCAAATTGGCTGGCTACGGCGCGATGATTGTTCCGCCTAAATATATCAAAGAAAAAGGCGATGCCTATTTTAATACCCATCCAATTGGAACCGGGCCGTTTAAAATGGTTTCTTATGAGCCCAATGTGTCTGCGACTTTGGAACGTAATGATAGCTTCTGGGGTGATAAGCCTAAATTGGAAAAAGTCGTTAACCGTTTCATTAAAGAGCCTGCGACGCAAGTGGCTGAATTGCAATCTGGTCGGGTGGATATCATTACCAGTATGCCAATTTCGATGATCAAAAAAGTGAATAGCCAGTCGGATCTGAAAGTTGTCAGCCACACCGGACCAACGACTTATGCACTGCGTTTTAATACTAAAAACGGTATTACTAAAAACGAAAACGTGCGAAAAGCATTGATTATGGCCGTCGATCGCAATGCCATCATTAATTCAATTTTGGCCGGCCAAGCCAAACCAATTACCAGTTTCCAAAGCAAGCTATCATTTGGTTACGATCCATCGCTTAAGCCACTGCCTTATGATTTGAAAAAAGCCAAAGCATTATTGAAAGCTGCCGGTGTAAAAAATGGCGCGAAAGTTGAGATTGATTTTCGTGGCAATAATGGCACGTTCCGTGAAGTTGTTCAGGCCGTTGCTGGCTACTTATCGATGGCTGGCATTCAGGCTAGCATCAAACCATATGATTCTAACGTTTTCTTAAACGACATCGTACCCAATGGTAAAACTGGTGAAATGTTCCAGCAATCTTGGGGCGGATGGACATTTGACTATGACAATACGGCGTATTTGCTTTATCACTCAAATGAGACCAATAACCCGTATAACAGCAATGCCAAGTTAGATAAATTACTCGAAGAGCAGCGTCAGATGGTCGATCCGAAAAAACGATTACCTATTCTGCAGTCAATTGCTCAGTACGTGTATAAACATCATTGGGAAATGCCGCTTTATAACCTCAATACCATTTATGGGGTAAACAAACGAGTGCAAAATTTTGCAGCGCCAGCTGATATGCGTTTGCGCTTAACCCACGTGAGCGTTAAGTAAGTGGAAATTGATTAATTATGCTGTTTTATATTGCTAAAAGGTTGATTCAAGCACTGTTTGTCGTGTTTGTTGTCACCTTATTAGTTGCCTGGGCGATTCGTCTTTCTGGCGATCCGGCGGTCATGTTGGCCGGATCTGGAAACCTGTCGCCTCAGGATTTAGATAATATTCGTCAGGCATTGGGGCTGAACCAACCGTTTTGGGTGCAATATGGCCGATTCATATTAGGTTTATTACATGGTCAGTTTGGCTTTAGCTTTGTCGGACATCGCTCGGTTGGACATATGATAGCCCAGGCATTGCCTGCAACTTTGGAGTTGGCTGTTAGTTCATTAGTGCTGTCGATTATTATCGCGCTGCCGCTTGGGATGCTTGCTGCGATCTATCGTGGTGGCAAACTTGATCAAATCATTCGCGTTGTCTCGTTAGTTGGCCTGTCATTTCCTAACTTCTGGCTGGCATTATTACTGGTTTTATTCTTCTCGATTACCCTGGGCTGGTTACCACCTAGTGGCGCCGATAGTGGGGCAGGATTGATTTTGCCAAGCTTAACTATGGCAATCATTCTATCTGCCATTAATGTGCGTCTTGTTCGCACCACGATGCTTGAAACATTAAATAGCCAATACATCTTGGTTGCTCGAGGCAAAGGCTTAAGTGAATGGCAAGTGCTGTTTAAACATGCTTTGCGCAATGCTGCAATCCCGTTGGTGACCTATTTAGGGCTTCAGTTTGGTAGCCTAGTGGGGGGAATTGTCGTCATTGAGCAGGTTTTTAGTTGGCCGGGGATGGGCTCATTGGCATTTGATGCGATTAGTAATCGAGATTACGCCGTGTTGCAAGGTTCTGTCACTGTGTTAGCACTGTTAGTGATTGGGGTGAACCTCGTCGTTGACCTGTTATATGGATTAATCGACCCAAGGATCCGTCATGAGCGCTAGTGAAAATACTCAAGTGATTAAAATGGCTAAGCCTAAGCGCTGGTATCGCAGCTTTGAGTTAGTCGTTGGAGCATTATTAACCTTTGTGATGCTAGCGTTAGTGCTTTTATCGCCATGGCTATATCCAGATGGCGGTAGCCATATTGATCTGATGCATCGGTTACAGACACCGTTTTCATCCATGCAGCATCTATTAGGAACCGATCCTCTAGGACGAGATATCCTCGCACGTGTAATTGTTGGGGGCCAAGTTTCATTACTAATCGGTTTTACCTCTGTTGTGGGTTCACTCGTTTTGGGCGCAATCATTGGCCTAATCGCTGGATTTTATCGTGGTTTTTGGGACATGTTCCTGATGCGCTTTGCTGACGTTCAATTAGCGTTGCCATTTATTTTGCTCGCTATTACCTTTACCGCGATTGTTGGCTCAAGTATTGGCTTTTTGATTTTATTTATGATCATGGCGCAGTGGGTCCAATATGCACGCGTTATCCGCGGCAGTGTTTTATCGCTGCGTGAGCGGGAATTTGTGCAAGCGGCTCGAGCGAGCGCGATCCCAACCCATTTGATTATTTTTCGTCATATTCTCCCAAACTGCTTTGGCCCGGTGTTAATCCTGACTATGCTCAACATTGGTAATAATATTCTTCTGGCCAGTAGTTTGAGCTTTTTAGGGTTAGGTGTGGATCCAAGTGTTGCAAGTTGGGGCGGAATGTTGGCTGATGGGCGCACCTATATGCAAACAGCATGGTGGGTGTGTGTTTTCCCAGGATTGGCTATTATGTTAACGGTTCTAGGAATGAATTTACTCGGTGACTGGTTACGCGACCGCTTAGACCCAAGTTCGCATTAAGCATTAATATCAGCGCCGATTTTCAAGGAACACTTAAGGAGAAGATATGGCACAGCCAGAGGTTATTGTACAACAACAATTCAGAGCAACCGTCAATTGGCTGGCTGAGCAAACCAAACCATTTAAGGCTTGGGTATTTGCTGATCAAACGACTCGCCGTCGCATCGAACATCAACTCAAAGGAAAAGGTGTTAAAGCACGAATTTATAGTGCTTATAAGCCACTTGTTCACTATTTTCTGGAAGATGCGCCGCTTGATGATTCAATTGAGCGTATTCGCATTACTTATCCGGCTCATCCTAGTGATAAAAAGAGCAAGCGGTTTTTATTAGAAGCGTTTCCTTTAGCTGGGCTTTTAGAGAAATACCAGGTGGAATTTCGCTCGAAAACCGCAGCGGATAACTTTTATGAAGTGATGTTTTTTAGTCGCAATGGCGATGTACAAATTGAGCAGGTTTTTGCACCGAATCAGATGCAACTTGATCATGCGAATGAGTATCTTTATAGCCCTTGTGGCTGGATCCAATTCTCAGACAAAGATCAATTTCCATTAAAATGCGAAGCACAGACGCTGTTTGAACAGTTGATTGGCCATTTACAATCTTGGTCATGGCCAGAGCAAGAGCCTTATTTTGAAAGGCTTAAAATTCAGGTTGATGTGCCATTTGCCGATCTTAAATTAAATTGGGGCGAGGAGCATATTAGCTTTGTTGAAGCGCTCCATGAAGATATCTATTTCTCTTTAATTGAGCTGTTTACCGTTCATAGTGGCCGCGATATCGGCTCAAGAGAGTTGCAACCGGGGCAGATTGTTCCAGAAGTTCGTTATCACGATGGGCCATGGCAACTCAAAGTAACTTTAGAGCCTTATCAGGCAAATGAATTTGCGCCAGCTAAAGCACTTTCAAATGATGCCTTAGCGCAGGTGAGCGAGCCTCTAAAACCAAATGAAATAACCGCAACGCTAACTCAGTTGACTCAAGATTTAGCAGGCCAACCGTTTGATGGCCTCAGTCGCAAAGGATTAAACGTACCGGCTAGCTTATTTGATGGTAGTCATCCGGGAGTTGTGATTACTGGGGCACAGCATGCCAATGAAACCACCGGAACCTGTGCAGCCCTTCGAGCCTTGCCAATGCTTCGTAAAGAATATCCAGTGGCATTAGGTTGTGCGCCGATGCATAACCCTGAGGGCGCGAACTTATTTCATCAATTGCGCCGTGATAATCCATTACATATGTCACATGCCGCGCGTTATACCGCTTTAGGGAACGATATTCAAAGTCAAAGCGATGAGCAAAACTTTGAAAAAGCGCTACGTAATAAGATGGTTGAAGCAACTGGCGCAAAACTGCACCTGAATCTACATGGTTATCCTAGTCATGAATGGACTCGGCCGTTTACTGGTTATAGCCCGCGTGGATTTGAGTTGTGGGCCATTCCGAAAGGATTCTTTTTGATCATGCGTCACCGCAATGGCAAAGCTGATGCAGCCAGAGCGTTTCTTGAGGCTATTACTCAGGATTTAAGTCAATTTGAAGCATTGGTGAGCTATAACCAGCGGCAGCTGAAATGTTATCGAGCTCATGCCGGAACGTTGCCATTTGAGCTTATTAACGGTTTTGCTTGTGATATCAGTGTACGAGACAACCTACATGTCGATTTTGAGCTGGTTACTGAGTATCCAGATGAAACGTCTGTCGGTGCTGATTTTAGACTCGGCCATCAAACTCAATTTGAGTTCATCCGCTCGGCGTTTGCTCATTTAGATATTGTTGATCAAGCATGATCCTAAGCCCACCATCTGGTGGGCTTTTCTTTACTGTCGTAGTTGGATATTAGAGTTTGATTAGAAAGGGGCCATTTCCAAACTAACTATAACGAGATGAGCACGAAAGTGTGAGCATGTTTGAGGTTTGTACGAGCACCAAGATTATTGCAGCGACAATAAAGAGCGACCAATTTCTAGCAAGATTTTGGACAACTAAGAGTTAAAGCTTTAACTCTAACTCGCCAGTTTCGGATAAAAATTTCTATGGGGTAACGCCGCGTTAAGGGGGGAACAACGTGACCACCAAACCTAACCATTGTGCCGTAAACACTAAAGTTGAATCAAACTGAAAATGCCAAGCGTTGTGAATCCGTCTTAAACGCTTGTTATACAAACTGTTACAGCTTATCCGCCAACTTCTTAAGGTAAGATTTGGCTAGTTCATTTTTACCTCGGCTTAACCACTTTATACACTCTAAAAGTTCCCAGATTAAGCCTTGGTCACCATTTGTATATGCAGGAAAGTCTTCGTGCTTTGGCGCTGGAGCATCGGTTAATCTTGACTCCACCACACTTGCTTTATCAAATAGCACTTTGAAAGGTCTAGATATATCAAAAGGTTCGCTTAGATCTAGGCAATGAATCTCTGTGCTGGTTAAATCCGTAAAAATGTACTTTGTAAAGTACGCATTCTCGTTATGAAAGCCTTGATTACGATAGAAAATTTCTTTACCACGCTCAAAAGCTGAGAAGCACTCTTGTGTGGACTTATGAAATTCATTTTGGGTAAGAATCAAAATGTCAGCGTCAGATACTCGGTCACCCTTACCTGCAGCCAATGAGCCTAATAACACTGCGGCAACCACATTGTCTTCGGAAATAAACGCAGAACAAGCAGATTTAACCAGTTCATTTTGAAGGGGAAGATTTTCAAGATTAAGTTCTTCTAAACTCACAGTTACCTCCGTTTGTATAACGCTTTCTGTGCGGCTTCTAGCCGCCTTTCTTATTCCTATGATGCAACCTTTTTAATACCACATCAACGTGTAATCAATAGGTTAATGAAAGTTAACAGAGATTAGATTGCTGATGCCTTATAATTTCAGAAAAATGCTGCTACCCAAACTCCTTCGGATAACTTTTGGTAGGGGAAATTACTAGGTTCGAAGTAAGCAAGAGCATTTTCTCTGAATTGTTTTGGGGCAGTTTCGAGCCAGCGAAGATATCACTAGCACGTTGATGGACAATCATTAGCACGACATTGAACTGGAATTGATGTTTTTCATATAAGAAAAAATATTGGGATTGGCCTAATTACCTAACAAAAAGCTAAATATTGCCGATTACTATTCATTGCCATCTCCCAAGTCCAGGAGCACAACAAGGGAGACAGTTCATTTAACGTTCTTGACTTTTAATAGAAATTAATTGCAATCATTTTAATGGCTCATTTTCGGATATGGGGTCAACGACAGTCGGAGCTATATCCAA